>NZ_LMHO01000043.1:0-262805 GCF_001428185.1 Mesorhizobium sp. Root695
TACCATCTCGAGCGCGGTCTGTTCAGGGGCGGGTCGCTTCAACATGACCCAGTGAATCAAAAACCCCCGGCAAATGCCAGGGGTTTGTCAGCAGTCTGACGGGGCCCCGACGGGCCCCGTTTTCATTTGTCGTGGCATAATCCCCTGCTCGTCGCCTCCTGCTGGCAACTTGTCGACACCGGCGCCGGCAAAATCCCGTCAATCATTTTGAACCGCAGATGAACGCGGGCATCAGAGCCGGTTCAGTTGCATCAGGGCATTCTCCGGCGTGTTGAAGGAGACCCGACCCAATGCTTGCTCGCCGCTTCACCATCGTCTGCCTGCTGGTGAGCCTGTTTGGAATGTTCTTCGCCATCCTCGTCGCCGAAGCGGGCCGTCCAGCCCGCGCCTGGGACGAAGCCAGTTCCAGAACCTGCCGCCTCGCCTGCCCCACCCATATTCGCAACTGAACAAAGAAACCAAGACCTCAAAAAGAAAAGCTGAAACACCATGAACCGCATCGCCGCCAACGCTCTCAAGACCCTTCGGCTTCTGCCGCGGGCGGCGCTTATCCTGACGGTTCTTGCCGCTCCGGTTCTGGCCGTGCCGATGATGCGCACCGACGCCGGCTCGACGATCGACGCACCGGCTCTGAAGAAGTCCGGCGTCGGCTTCGTGCTTCTGGTCAGCCTGCAGCGCGGTTGAAGAAAAACGACGCTTTGGCGGCCTTCGGTCGCGACACCCCTCCCAAGTGCCGATCCAAGTCTCTATATTGAGCCATGGAAAAGCGAATCTACCCACAAGCCATCGAATCTGTCGTCATGCCGGAGCCTTTTGGCCGGCAAAGCTTTGATAGCGCTGAAAAGGCAGTCGCCGCACTGCAGGCGCTTTACGACCGCAACACCAAGTTCCTGCGCGACTCCTTTGCAGAACTGGCGGCAGCGGGCGGCGACAATGGCAAGCGCTACCGGGCCTTTTATCCGGAGATCGGCGTCACCACCAACTCGTTCACCCAGATCGACTCGCGCCAAGCCTATGGCCATATGCCGACGCCGGGGCATTTTTCCACCACCATCACCCAGCCGGGTCTGTTCGAAAGCTACCTCGTCGAGCAGTTGCGCCTGATCATGCGCAATCATGGGGTTGCGGTCACGGTGTCGGAATCGACCACGCCGATCCCGCTGCATTTCGCCTTTCTCGAAGGCACCCATGTCGACGGCGCGGCGGCCGAGCGCATCAAGCGGCCGATCCGCGATCTGTTCGACGTGCCGGATCTCGACGGCACCGACGACCAGATCGCCAACGGCACCTTCGAAGTGGCCTTCGGCGAGCCGAGGCCGTTGGCGCCCTTCACGGCGCAGCGCATCGACTATTCGCTGCATCGCCTGTCGCACTATACGGCGACCACGCCGCAGCATTTCCAGAACTTCGTGCTGTTCACCAACTACCAGTTCTACATCGACGAGTTCGTCGCCCGCGCCCGCGATCTGATGGCCAATGGCGGCGGCGGATACACCGAGTTCGTCGAGCCCGGCAATGTCACCACCAGGGTCGGGCAAAGCGCGCCCAGCGAAGGGGTAGCACCACCGCGCCTGCCGCAAATGCCGGCCTATCATCTGAAGAAACCGAACCATGGCGGCATCACCATGGTCAATATCGGCGTTGGGCCCTCCAACGCCAAGACGATCACCGACCACATCGCCGTGCTGAGGCCGCATGCCTGGGTGATGCTTGGTCACTGCGCCGGACTACGCAACACCCAGGCGTTGGGCGACTATGTTCTGGCACATGCCTATGTGCGCGAGGATCACGTCCTTGACGACGATCTTCCAGTCTGGGTGCCGATCCCGCCGCTGGCCGAGATTCAGGTGGCGTTGCAGGAAGCCGTCGCCGAAGTCACCGGCCTGTCCGGCTATGACTTGAAGCGCATTATGCGCACCGGCACCGTCGCCACCATCGACAATCGCAACTGGGAGCTGCGCGACCAGCGCGGACCGGTGCAGCGGCTGTCGCAGTCGCGGGCGATCGCGCTCGACATGGAATCGGCGACGATCGCCGCCAACGGCTTCCGCTTCCGCGTGCCCTATGGCACGCTGCTGTGCGTTTCGGACAAACCACTGCATGGCGAGTTGAAACTGCCCGGCATGGCGACCGAATTCTACAAGCGTCAGGTGGCGCAGCACCTGACCATCGGCATCAGGGCTATGGAGAAGCTTGCGGAAATGCCGATGGAGCGGTTGCATTCGCGCAAGCTCAGAAGTTTTTCGGAGACGGCGTTCCAGTAGGCCGGTTCCACGCATCGCATGGGCATTTCGTCATCTTGATTGGGCCGCATTTCTGCCGATAAACGGGCGGCATGAAGAGAGCGAGCTTCGGGACATTGCTGATGTCGGTGGCATTCCTGGCAATGCTCGCCTGTTCGATCGCGCTGGTGGCCGGGTTTTTCGGAACGCTGCATCCGGCCTTCGATTCCTTCTCGCATTTCCGCGTCCACCTTGCCGTGCTGATGGCGCTTTGCGCGCTGCCGCTGCTGGCCACGACATTTCGCCTGCAAGCGGCCGTGGCGCTGCTTTTTGCCGTGGCGGCCTTTGCCACGACCTTGAACACTCTGCCCGGTCCATGGCCGGTTCAGGCTGCCTATGAAGCCAAAGACGAAAATCGTGCGACCTACAAGCTGCTGCAGATGAACCTGCGCTACGACAATCCGACGCCGAAGAAGGTGCTGTCGCTGATCGGCCGGACCAATCCCGACGTGATCACCCTCGACGAGGTATCGGCGATGTGGGCGACCGAGCTGGGCTATATCAGCAGCGCATATCCATACCGGATCCTCTGTCCTTATCCGAACGGCATATTCGGCGTCGCGCTGCTCTCGCGGCGGCCCTTTGCCGCCGGGGCCGAGGCGCGTTGCGAACGGCGCGGCGCCATGGCGACAGCGACCATCGACTTCGGCGGCATCGATGTCGATGTCGCGGCCATCCATCTCAGCTGGCCGTGGCCACGCGAGCAGTACTGGCAGATCGGCGAACTGACACAATCGGTTTCCGCGCTCGGCGAGACGGCCATCATGGCGGGAGACTGCAACGCCGTGCCGTGGAGTGCTGCCGTGCGGCGGGTCGCCTCGCTCGGCGGGCTGACTGTCATGCCATCCGCCGGCCCGACCTGGATCCACATCAAGCTGCCGGATTTCTTGCGGCGCTTCGCCGGCCTGCCGATCGACCAGGTTTTCAGCAAGGGCGGCGTGACCATTCATTCCGCGACACGGCTGGAGGACACTGGCTCGGACCACCTGCCGGTCATGGTGGAATTCTCGCTCAGACTGAACCAGCAAAAGCCGGCGGACGAGCATGAGACCGCGACCGTGTCGCTGATACTGGCCGGAAAAATGCCAGGCTAAAAGATCAAGGCTTGATCAAAGCGGTGACGAGATGCTCGACATGGCCACCGTCGCGATGCTCGCGGGCGTCGAAAGCGATCTGCTTCGCCTCATATGCGGCATAGGTGGCCCTGATACGCCGCTGCGCCTCGCGGCGTGTCTTTGAGCAGGACCGGTCGTCGGCAATCTTGAGGCCGGAGATCGATCTTTCAGTGGCGCGCATCATCTCCCTGGCGAGGCGGCCATGGGTTTCTTCATGAGCGCGGACGCCGACGAAGAACCGCGTCCAGCGCTTCTGGAGCGCCGGCGGGGTGGCCGAAGCGACACGCGGAAACGTATAGAAGAGATTCAGCGTGCCATTGGCGCGCCGCAGGCGACAGACGCCATTGTCCTGGCCGGCGTCAAGGTCCCAATCCACGGTGTAGCCGGTCTGGGCGATGGCGTGCGTCATGAAGCCGTGCTTCGGCCCCTTGCGGTCCATAGCCTCCATCAGCGCCAGGCCGGTGGTCCCGGCGATTTCATAGGTCCGCGTCTTGACGACCACCCTGGTGCCGGCCGAGGCCGCCGGAGCGGAATCGAACAGCGCGCCGATCGCCAAAAGACATGCCAGAACCTCCAAACGCATTGGCCATCTCCGTATCGTCAGGGAATGGAACCATAAGCCCGCGGCAGTTTCAACACTCCTAATATTTCATATGCCTCGGTGGACCCGAGCCTTCGCCGGCATTTTGCTTGCGGCGACCGAGACGGCCCGGTCGGCGCGTGGCTTACATGCCTTGGTAGACCGGGCCTTCGCCGCCTTGTGGCGGCACCCAGTTGATGTTCTGGTTCGGGTCCTTGATGTCGCATGTCTTGCAGTGGACGCAGTTCTGCGCGTTGATGACGAAGCGCACGTCCTTCGCTGCAGGATCGGCGGCGGCATTGCCGTCCTTGTCGACCCACTCGTAGACGCCGGCAGGACAATAGCGCGTCGAGGGTCCCGCAAAGACGTCGTGCTCGGAACGTTTCTGCAGCTCCATGTCGCCGACAAGCAAATGGACCGGCTCGTTTTCCTCATGGTTGGTGTTCGACAGGAACACCGAGGACAGCCGGTCGAAGGTCAGCACGCCATCGGGCTTCGGATAGGCGATCTTCTTGTGCTGGGCGGCAGGCTCGAGCGTGGCATAGTCGGCCTTGCCATGCTTCAGCGTGCCGAAGGGCGAGATTCCGAACAGCGTGTTCAGCCACATGTCGAGGCCGCCGAGACCGACACCGACAATGGTGCCGAAGCGCGACCACAGCGGCTTGACGTTGCGCACCCTCTTCAGATCCTTGCCGATGTCGGTCGCCCGCCAGGCCGCCTCATAGGAGGAAAGCTCGTCATTGGCACGACCGGCACCGATCGCCTCGGCGACATGCTCGGCCGCCAGCATGCCGGACAGCACGGCATTGTGCGAACCCTTGATGCGCGGCACGTTGACGAAGCCCGCCGCGCAACCCATCAGCGCGCCACCGGGGAAGGACAGTTTCGGCACCGACTGCCAGCCGCCTTCGGTGATGGCGCGCGCGCCATAGCCCAGCCGCTTGGCGCCCTCGAAGGTGCCTGCGATCGCCGGATGGGTCTTGAAGCGCTGGAATTCCTCGAATGGCGACAGATACGGGTTCTTGTAGTTGAGGTGGAGGACGAAGCCGACCGCCACCTGATTGTCCTCGAGATGGTAGAGGAAGGAGCCGCCGCCGGTCTTCATGTCGAGCGGCCAGCCGAAAGAGTGCTGGACTAGGCCCGGACGATGGTTCTCCGGCTTGACCTGCCAGAGCTCCTTGAGGCCGATGCCGTATTTGCCGGGCTCGCGGCCGTCGGAAAGCTTGTATTTGGCGATCAATTGCTTGGCGAGCGAGCCGCGCGCGCCCTCGCCGATCAGCACATACTTGCCCATCAGCGCCATTCCGGGCGCGAAGCCAGGGCCGTGTGTGCCGTCCTTCTCGATGCCCATGTCGCCGGTGACGACGCCGGTGACGGCGCCTTCCTCATTGTAGATGAGGCCGGCGGCGGCAAAGCCCGGATAGATCTCGACGCCGAGCGCCTCGGCCTTGGTCGCCAGCCAGCGGCAGACATTTCCGAGCGAGACGATGTAATTGCCGTGATTGTTCATCAGCGGCGGCATCAGGATGTTGGGCAGGCGGAACGAGCCTGCAGGGCCAAGGACGAGGAAATGGTCCGCTGTGACCGGCGTCTTGAAGGGATGGCCTTCCTCATCGCGCCAGCCCGGCAAGAGCCGGTCGATGCCGATCGGATCGACGACGGCGCCGGAGAGGATATGCGCGCCGACCTCGCCACCCTTTTCCAGGACGACAACCGAGAGCTCGGGGTTGATCTGCTTGAGGCGGATGGCGGCGGCGAGGCCGGCCGGGCCGGCTCCGACGATAACCACGTCGAATTCCATGCTTTCGCGTTCGATGTCGCTCATCAACCCCTCCGCACTGGCTTGTCCCATTCGGGTATCTTGCTGGCTCCTGCGCTGCATAGCGCATCAATTGGCGACAGGAAACCGGCGCATACGTGACAATACGGTTTTGGCCAAAAAGCCGCGCATCGCGAGGCTGGGCGCGTGCTTTTCGGCCGGCATTGCCCGAGGCGCTTGCGTTTTTAATTGTTCGACGGCTTGCTTATCGGCCATACTTCACGCCATGCGCATTCCTGGGCCAGCCGGCTTTTCATCGACGCGCTTTCTTTTCCCGCCCGGCCCAGCCTGCCGGGCGCTGCTTTTGGCCCTTCTGGCGCTGGCACCGGGTCAGGCTGCAGCGGACGAAGTGAAAGTCTGGTCGGCGGGGGCCTACTCGTTCTCCGACGAGCTTGGCGGCTTCCACATCACCGGCGCTTCGGGCATCGGAACGAAGGATGATCCGCTGGTCATCACCGAAGAGTTCAATTCGTCAACGCCGGTGACGCTGACCATCCGCACGACAAAGCCGATCCAAGCCTTCGGCCCGGCCGGCGAATTCGCCAACGGCATCATGTATATGCGCATCGACGTGCTCAACAACAGCGGCCAGGCCTGGATCGAATTCCAGTTCGAACTTCAGGAGATCCTGAACCAGCCGAGCGTGTTCGGCGACGGGCTTTCCTTCGATCAGCGCAACAAGACGCCCGACAACATCTGGTCGAGCAATTTTGCCGATTTCGATCGCGATTTCGAACCCTATGACCGGCTGCTGTTCAGGAATGGCAAGGTCGACCCGCTGAAGTCAGCCAGGTTCGAATTCCTGATGACCGACTACACGCCGCGCTGGACTTTTTATCTGGTGCAGGATCCGCGCATACCGACAGGGTAGAGAAGCGGCCAGCCTTGCAAATTGCCGCCACGCGGACGAATGTGCCGGCATGACTGCCGCTTCCCCAAACAACAGACCTGATATTGCCGACCTGCTGGCCTTTTATGCCAGCGTGGGCGTCGACGAGGCGCTCGAAGACCAGCCGGTGAACCGGTTCGCCGAGGTTGCGCCAAGGCCGGTGGAGCCTGCGCCCGTGGCGGCGCCTTCGGGCGCCACCGGCGTACCGCAGCGTTCGACGAACACGTCTCGCCCCGAAGCGGGCGACAGAGCAAATGCTCCACCCGTTGCGCGGCCGCTGTCTGCTACGACTGCGGTTCCCGACGAAGCGCAAGCAGCACTTGCCCGCCAGTTGGCAACGACGGCAACGACGCTGGACGAGCTTCGCCAGCACATGGCGGCGTTCGACGGCTGCAATCTCAAGGCCACTGCCAAGAGCCTGGTGTTCGCCGACGGCAACCCGGAAGCAGCCGTCATGCTGGTCGGCGAGGCGCCCGGCCGCGACGAGGACATCGAGGGCCTGCCCTTCGTCGGCCGCTCGGGCCGGCTGCTCGACCGCATGCTGGCAGCGATCGGGCTCGACCGCACATCTGTCTATATCGCCAACGTCATTCCCTGGCGGCCGCCGGGCAATCGCACGCCGACGCCGCATGAGACCGAGATCTGCCGGCCGTTCATCGAGCGGCAGATCGAGCTGGTCAATCCGAAGGTGCTGATCAACCTTGGCGGCCCGTCGGCCAAGACCTTGCTCAACACCTCGGAAGGCATCTTGCGACTGCGCGGCAACTGGCGTGTCCACACGACGGCGTCTGGCATCGCCATTCCGGCCATGCCGACGCTGCACCCGGCCTATCTCTTGCGAACGCCCGCGCACAAGAAGCTGGCGTGGCGGGATTTTCTCGAGGTGAAGGCAAAGCTGCGGGAAGTTGGCTGAGGCTTGGCGAGTAGCCAATCTCCGACATGGATGCCGTACCGATAACCTCCGAGGTAATTGAAATACGTCTCCTCTCAGCCTAACCGTGCCCTCATGACAACACCCCAAACCTCCGCCGGCAGCCTCATTCGCGAATGGCGCACGCGCCGGCGCATGTCACAGCTCGACCTCGCGATGGAGGCCGAGATCTCGCAGCGGCATCTGAGCTTCGTCGAAAGCGGCCGCGCCGCGCCTTCGCGGGACATGGTGCTGCATCTGGCCGAGCAATTGTCGATCCCGCTCAGGCAACGCAACCAGCTGCTGCTCGCCGCCGGCTTTGCCCCCAGCTTCGGCGAGCGCTCGCTTGGCGACGCGACGTTGGCGCCGGCGATGGCGGCGGTCGAGATCGTGCTCAAGGGGCACGAGCCTTTCCCGGCACTCGCTGTCGACCACCACTGGAACCTGGTTTCGGCCAACGCCGCCATCGCTCCCTTCCTTGCCGATGTCAGCGAGGCTGCGCTGCTGACGCCGCCGGTCAACGTGCTCCGCCTCAGCCTGCATCCCGGCGGCATCGCACCGCGCATCGTCAATCTCCAGGAATGGCGGACGCATCTGCTTGAGCGCCTGAAACGCCAGAACGACGAGGGCGGCGACCCGGAGCTGGTCGAACTGGAACGTGAGCTGCGGACTTATCCGTCCGGCTTGAAAGGCATCCGGCCGGCGCCGGTCGAGCCGAATGCCATCGTGCACCCGCTCAGGCTGGCGCATGGCGATCAAGTGCTGTCATTCATCAGCACCATCACCGTGTTCGGCACGCCGCTCGACGTGACGCTGTCGGAACTGGCGATCGAATCGTTTTTCCCGGCCGATGAGCCGACCAGGACGATGCTGGTGCGATTGGCGAAGGAACGCGCCGAACAGTCGTAGTCACCCCTGGGGCAAAGATGCCTTGCGCGTGCGGGTGCGCTCCAGGCCAAGCTGGCGTTCGCGCCAAATGATGAAAATCCCGGCGGCAACGACGATCAGGCCGCCGACGAGCATGTTCAGCGTGGCGACGTCGCCAAAGACGAGATAACCGACGACGACGCCGAGGATCATCGAGGTGTATTCGAACGGCGCCACGACCGAGGCCTCGGCATGGCGATAGGCCGCCGTCATCAGAATCTGGCCGAGGCCGCCGCAGAAGCCGGCCACAACCAGAAGAGCCGCCTGGAGCGGCGTCAGCGCTTGCCAGCCGAACGGCAGCGACAGCAGCGACATGACGCTCGCCGTCACCGAAAACCAAAGCACGATGGTCGCGGTGCGCTCGCTTTGCACGAGATTGCGCACCAAAAGCATGGCAACCGCCGAGATCGCCGCCGCGACAAGAGCGGCAACAACGCCAAGCACCTCCTGATCGTCGAGCGCCTCATCGGAACTCAGCAGCGTCAACTCCGGCCAGGAGATGATCAGCACGCCGACAAGGCCGACCGCGACCGCGCTCCAGCGATAGACGCGGATAGCCTCGCCAAGAAAGACCGAACTGAACACCACCACCAGCAGAGGCTGCGCATAGTTCAGCGTGATCGCTTCCGGCAGCGGCAGCCGGGTCAGCGCGAAAAAGCCAAGTCCCATGGCGCAGACGCCGACGACGCCGCGCGCGATGTGGTTGAACGGACGCTTGGTCGAAAAGGCAGTGCCGAGTTTTCCCTTGAAAGCCAGAAACGCGATGATCGGGAAGATGGCGAAGAAGGAGCGGAAGAAGACGATCTCGCCCGCCGGAACGGTGCCTGCGGCCTTGATGCAGGTCTGCATGCCGACGAAGACCGCCACCGAGATGATCTTGAGCATGATGCCGGTGAGCGTGTTGTGCCCGGCGGCGTGCTCACTGGCTATGGGGCTGCCCGGGCTGCCTGTCACGCTCCCACAGCTTCCCGGATCGTTGCCCAGATGCGCGCCGGCGTCGCCGGCATGTCGATGTGTTTGACGCCATAGGCGCGCCAGAGCGCGTCGGTCACCGCATTGAGCGCGGCAGGGGTCGAGCCGATGGTGCCGGCCTCGCCTGCCCCCTTGATGCCGAGCGCATTGGTGGTCGACGGGACGTTGCGGGTCTCGAAATGGAAGAATGGGAAATTGTCGGCGCGCGGCATGGCGTAGTCCATGAAGCTCGCCGTCAGCAGCTGTCCGTCTTCGCCATAGATGGTGTCCTCGGTCAGCGCCTGGCCGATGCCTTGCACGACGCCGCCATGCACCTGGCCGGCAAGCAGGATCGGATTCACGGTGACGCCGAAATCGTCAACGATGGTGTAGCGGACGATCTCGGTGGCGCCGGTGTCGGGATCGATCTCGACCTCGCAGATATGGGTGCCGTTGGGATAGGTGCACTCGTCCTGCACGAATTCTCCGAACCCTTTGAGATCGTCCGGCGTCTTGGCGGCCTTGGCGATGGTGGAGAAATCGATCGTGCGATCGGTGCCGACGATGCGTGCAACACCATCAGACAGCTCGATGTCGCCGGCCGAGGCCTCCAGCTCATCGGCGGCGATGCGCTTGATCTTGTTGGCCAGATCCTCGCCCGCGCGGGAAGCTGATACACCCCCCAGCGGAATGGAGCGCGAGCCGCCGGTGCCGCCGCCGGCCTTCAGCTCGTCGGTGTCGCCCTGGCGGACATGGATCTTGTCGATGTCGAGATGGAGCTTTTCCGACAGGAACTGCGCATAGGCGGTGGCGTGCCCCTGCCCGTTGCTCTGGGTGCCGATCTTCAGCGTCACCGTGCCGTCGCCATTGAGTTCGACAAAGGCCGGCTCCGAGCCCGGAAAGGCGCAGGCCTCGATATAGGTCGCCATGCCGAGGCCGCGGATCTTTCCGCCGGCCTTCGACTGCGCCAGCCGCGCCGGGAACGCTTTCCATTCGGACCGTTCAATGGCACGCTCCATATGGCCTTCGAATTCACCATTGTCGTAGAGGCGGCCGGTCTGCGTTCGGTAGGGAAACTGCTCCGGCCGGATGAAGTTGCGGCGCCGGATCTCCTCGACAGGCAGGTTGAGATCATGGGCGCAGGCGTCGACAAGCTTTTCCAGCAGGAACGCTGCTTCCGGCCGGCCTGCACCGCGATAGGCGTCGACTGGGCAGGTGTTGGTGTAGAGGCCAGTGACCGAGACGTCGAGCGCCTGGATATCATAGACACCGGTCGACATGGTGACGCCGATATAGGGAATGAACGGACCGTATTGCGAGATATAGGCGCCGATGTTGGCGAGCAGGTCCACCCTCATGCCGAGGAAGCGGCCATCCTTGTCCAGCGCCATCTCGGCCGTCACGGAATTGTCGCGCCCTTGCGCGTCGGTCAGGAAGTGCTCGGTGCGGTCGCCGGCCCACTTCACCGGACGGCCAAGCCGCTTTGCCGCCTCGAGCACCAGCGGATATTCGCGGTAGACGAAGCTCTTGGGCCCGAAACCGCCGCCGACGTCAGGCGTGATGACGCGCAGCCGATCCTTCTTGATCTTGAACAGGCCGGCCAGGATGTACTGCATCGAATGCACGCCCTGCGACCCTGTGGTCAGCACGAAGCGGTTCTCCTCAACATTCCACTCGCCGATCGCCGAGCGCGGCTCCATGTAGTTGCAGACCAGCCGGTTATTGACGAATTCGATGCGGGTGACATGGGCGGCCTTGGCGAAAGCCGCCTTGGTCTTCGCCTTGTCGCCCATGTGGTAGGTGAAGGCGCGATTGGAACCAAGCTCCGGCCAGACCAGCGGCGTGCCTTCGGCAAGTGCCGTTGCCGTCCCGGAGGCCGCATCTTCGCTGTCATAGTCGACGTCGATCAGTTCAGCGGCATCCTGTGCCAAGGCACGGCTGTCGGCGACGACGAAGGCAACGGCGTCGCCGACATAGTTGACCCGGTCGCGGCACAGGATCGGGATGTCGCGCGTCGGCGCCTTGGTGCCGTCCGGCTGTTCCTGCATGACGCCGGACTTGAGATCGCCGAGGTGGGCAAGGTCCTTGCCGGTCAGCACCAGATGCACGCCGGGTGCCGCCTTCGCCGCCTCGGTCGAACCGATGGTGAAGCTGGCCTTGGCGACCGGCGAGCGCAGGACATAGCCATGCAGGACGCCAGCCGGCTGGATGTCGTCGGTATAGCGGCCCTGCCCCTGGATGAAGGCGGCATCCTCGCGCCGCAGCACGGATGCGCCCATGCCGAATTTCGGTGTGACGACGGTCAATGGGTGCCTCGCGGTGGTGACGGGAGAAGGAAGGCCTGAAATAGGCATTGCCTCAGTTTTGTCGAGGGGCCGTTTCGTGTAAAGAGCGCGGACTTCAAATTTCTTGGACCAGCGGAAACATCCGCCGCCAAGGCCATCGACAGGAAAAAACACGGAATGCGCACGGACACCGGCCAGGTCTTCAAGCTCGAAGACTATCGCCCCAACGACTACCTCATTCCGCAAACCAACCTCACTTTCCGCCTGTCGCCAGACGCAACGCACGTCACGGCCTTGCTCGCGGTCGAGCGCCGTGACGGCGTATCCGCGTCGGCACCATTGGTGCTCGACGGTGACGGGCTGACGCTCAAACGCATCGAGATCGACGGCAAGACGGTGATGCCGGCGGATTTTCTGGCGAGCCCAGACCAGCTGACGATCCTCAAGCCGCCGGTCGCGCGCCGCTTCCAACTGCTCATCGAGACCGAACTGGCGCCGGTAGGCAACGAAGCCCTGATGGGCCTCTACCGCTCGAGCCATGTCTACTGCACACAATGCGAGGCCGAGGGCTTCCGCCGCATCACCTATTTCCTCGATCGACCCGACATCCTGTCTGTCTACACGGTGCGCATAGAAGCAATGCGCGACGAGGCGCCGCTGCTCCTGTCCAACGGCAACCCCGTCGACAAAGGCGACCTCGGCGACGGCTGGCACTATGCAGTGTGGCACGACCCCTTCCCCAAGCCGTCCTATCTGTTCGCATTGGTGGCCGGCAATCTCGGCCGGCTCGCCGACAGTTTCGTCACCCTGTCCGGCCGCACGGTCGAGCTCGGCATCTATGTCGAGCCCGGCAAGGAGAAGCTGGCCGGCTACGCGATGGACGCCCTGAAGCGGTCGATGAAATGGGACGAGGAAGCGTTCGGCCGGGAATACGATCTTGACGTCTTCAACATCGTCGCCGTGTCCGACTTCAACATGGGCGCGATGGAGAACAAGGGCCTCAACATCTTCAACGACAAATATGTTCTGGCCGACCAGGAGACCGCGACGGATGCCGATTTCGCCAATATCGAGGCGATCATCGCGCATGAGTATTTCCACAATTGGACAGGCAACAGAATCACTTGCCGCGACTGGTTCCAGCTCTGCCTGAAGGAAGGCCTGACCGTTTTCCGCGACCACGAATTCTCCGCCGACCAGCGCTCGCGAGCAGTCAAGCGCATCGCCGAAGTGCGCACCTTGCGCGCCCACCAGTTTCCCGAGGACCAGGGCCCGCTGGCGCATCCAGTGCGGCCGCGCCGCTACCGCGAGATCAACAATTTCTACACGGCGACGGTCTACGAGAAAGGCTCCGAAGTGGTGCGCATGATCCGCACAATTCTCGGAGTCGACGCCTTTCGCGCCGGCATGGATCTCTATTTCGAGCGGCACGACGGTGACGCGGCGACGATCGAGGATTTCATCAAGGTGTTCGAGGATGCGTCCGGCCGCGACCTGTCGCAGTTCGCGCTCTGGTATCATCAGGCGGGAACGCCCAACCTGACGATCAGCTCGACGCACAATCCGGCTGCGCGGGAGTTCACGCTCGAAATCGAGCAGTCGGTGCCGCCGACACCCTCCGAAAGCCGAAAGCGGCTCATGCACATCCCGCTCGCCTTCGGCCTAATCGGCGCCGGCGGCAAGCCGGTCGACTATGCCGGCGTCGAGGGCGCTAGCGTCGAGGACGGCGTCATCCATGTGCGCAAGCGCCGCCACATGGTGCGGTTTTCAGGCGTCACTGAGCGCCCCGCCGTGTCGCTCAACCGCGGTTTTTCGGCCCCAGTGACACTGTCCGTCGAGCAGAAAGCCGACGACCAGTTCTTCCTCGCCCGCCATGACAGCGACGCCTTCTCGCGCTGGCAAGCCTTCAACACATTGCTGACCGACGCACTGATTGCCGCCTTCCGAGAAATCCTCGGCGGCAAGCAGCCGGTCTTCGCGGCGCGTCTGACCGAACTCGCCGGCAGTATCGCCGGCGACGAGACGCTGGAGCCGGCCTACCGCGCGCTGGCGCTGGCACTGCCCGGCGAAGCCGACATCGCCCGCGACATCGGCAGGAACATCGACCCCGATGCCATCTATGCGGCTCGCGAGGCGCTGACGCTGGTGATCGGCACCGCGAACCGGGATGCTTTTTCGAGCCTCTACGAGGGCCTTGCCGACAAGGCAGCGTTCAGCCCTGACGCGGCGAGCGCCGGACGGCGCGCCCTGCGCAACACCTTGCTGGATTATCTGTCGCTGCAGCCGGGCGGAGCGGCACTCGCCGCCGGGCATTTCCAGTCGGCGACCAACATGACCGACCGCGCGGCAGCACTTGCCGTGCTCGCGCATCGTCACCACGGTTCGCCAGAGGCGATCAAGGCGCTGGCGGCTTTCGAGACGGTCTATGGGTCCGACCCGCTGGTCATGGACAAATGGTTCCAGATCCAGGCCAGCGTTCCGGGGCCGCAAACCGTCGACACAGTGAAGGCCCTGACCGGCCACCCGGCCTTCTCGATGGGCAATCCGAACCGGGTGCGCTCGCTGATCGGCACGTTCTCCAGTGCCAACCAGACCGGCTTCCATCGTGCCGACGGCGAAGGCTACTGGTTCTTTGCTCAGACTGTGCTCGAGGTCGAAAGACGCAACCCGCAGGTGGCGGCAAGGCTGGCGACGGCGCTCAGATCCTGGCGTTCGCTCGAACCTGGCCGCCAAGCCAAGGCCCGGGAAGCGCTGCTCTCAATCGCCGGCGCCGAAAACCTGTCGGCGGACCTTCGGGATATTGTCGAGCGCACGCTGGCTTAGGGAGAGCGATCTCCCGTGGACTGATGCTGCGGTACACGAATACCTACCCTTTAGACGGATGCGGTGAACGCAAAAACGTTGCCTTGCTTTCGTATCCCCGCGACCTCATCAAGCATGTCTATGAGGTAGTCGGTCTTCTCTTTGTGCTCAAGAAAGCGTCTCTGGCGAAAACTGTCGTTAATTTCAGGGGGTTCTCCCAGGAAGAAAATTTTCTCTCCAGCGTATATCTGGACGATGTCATTAATCCGATCCACCATCCAAGGCGCGGCACTAAATGAAGCGCAATTCGCAGCAGGTCGCATCGAGCGCGGAGTGCAGAAATAAATGCAGATATTGGGCGTTAGCGGAATAAGAGCCCTTCCATCCACTCTTTCTGTTATCAAACTCCCAGTAAGCCAATCGAGACTTCCATCTCCAAAAACGAATTTCTTGAAGCGAGAATGGATAATCACAAAAAACTGATTTGAGAGACGCCCGGTTTCGCAAAGCTTCTTAGCAGCGAGATAGTTCTGACGCATGTTAGCCTTTCCGACTTCCTCGTCAGGCGGGCGACCCATAAATCTCGAATAGCTTTCATAGCGAAATCGGTTCCCTGGGCTCCTTATCAGTAGCGAATACAGGATAAGCAGCAGTGATCGGTGTATGCTCTCGTCCATGCGATAAAACTTACAGACGTTGAGCAGATGACGCCCGCGCTTCAGGGCCATTTTTATCATTCGGAAAAGGTCGAATATCCCAGGAGGTCGCAATTTGGCGATTGCCTCGATGGTGTCGTGAACACGATCGTCAGCGCTTGAAAATTCGTGCTCGAAATTCGTTTCCCAGACATTACCCCTAAAAATCGTATGCCCATGGGATTTGCGCGCTATTTTCCGGTTCTTTGCCTTCTTCTTTTCGATGTTTCCTTCGGGGTCAATCCATGAAACCTCCTCATTTTTATCAGCCCAGTATGTCTGGAGACCAACGGGCCACCAATGATGTTCTCTGGAATTCCCCTTGCTCATTTTAGACCTGTTAAAACTGCCATTGCGCTGATGCAACCGTGGCCTTCAAACCAGTCCCGGCTGATGGGACTGGGGCTTAGCGGTCAACTCGATACCAAGCGCCTTCATCACAGCAATCGTCGTTTTCAGGGTCGGATTGCCGTTCTCACTGAACGAGCGATAGAGCTGTTCACGCGAAAGTCCCGTCTGGCTCGCTATCTGGGCCATGCCTTTGGCACGGGCCACGACCCCCAGCGCATGCGCGATATAACCGGAATCTTCGGAAGCAAATGCTTCCGCCATGAAGGCCGCAATGGCCTCATCGGAGGTCAGGCCTTCCGCCGGATCAAAGGTTGTCAGTTCTTCAGCCATGTTTGGATCGATCATAAGGAAATGTAGTTTATAAACTACATTCTGTCAAACGAAAGAGGCGGTCGCGCACCCCACAAGGGGCATTGAGCCGTTTCGGCGTTATTTTAGTCGATTTTTAATCTTTTTTCGCCGGAGCACTGGACAAGGCGAATCACCTTTGATTCTTTACTGACGATTCGGATGTGCGGCGTTTGCCGGATCAACAAGCAGCATAGGCAAATTCGGGGAGTGCCATTTATGGCGAAGGCGGACGCGTGGGGCGCGCCCGGAGGGACGGCATTTGCGCATCGTGAGACGCGCAGCGACGGCCTTGCCGGGAATACGCGGCTCATCGCCGAACCGGCCTACCGGCGGCTTCTGGCCGCCGAGCCGCTGCTACGCCGATCGATACCCGTCCTCATCATCACATTCCTGATCGTCATCGCGGCACTGCGCGTGCTGTCGCTGATGAACGAGCGCGATGATGTCGAGCGCAATGCCAAGGCGATCCTGACGCTGGCGGCGGGGCAACTGGCCAGTTCGCTCGCCACCACCTCGGACACGGTGCCGGGCGCTATCCAGGATCTGCTGGAGACCACCAGCCGTCAGGGCGCGATGGGCCGCAGCCATGTGCTCGTCATCACCGACAGTGCTTTCAAGATCGTCGCGGTGACACCGCGCTCGGTGCCATGGCAGGGCCATTCGCTCGACGGCCTCGTCGAGGGCGGCCAGCCATTGTTCATGTTCGGCGATCGCGCCGGTGTCATGGATGTCAACATCGACGGACGTGACTGGTATGCGGCGGTCAGCCTGGCGAATGGCCAGAAGGGTGCGTCGGCGGCCCTGGTGCCGCAGGACGCGGTCTTCGATGCCTGGCGCAAGACTGTTTCGCTGAACGTCACCCTGTTCGTGCTGACGGCCGGCGTGCTGATCGTCATCCTCTATGCCTATTTCGGCCAGGCGGCGCGCGCACAGGCGGCTGACCGCATCTACCTCGAGGCGCATCAGCGCATCGACATGGCACTGGTTCGCGGCCGCTGCGGTCTGTGGGACTGGGACATGGTGCGCGGCAAGATGTACTGGTCGCGCTCTATGTACGACATGCTCGGCTACAAGCCCTGCGACACGATGCTGTCCTTCGGCGAGGTCGATCAGATCATCCATCCCGAGGACGGGGACCTGTTCGAACTCGCCAACAGAATTGTCGCACGCGAGATCGACCATATCGACCAAGTTTTCCGGATGCGGCATTCCGACGGCCAATGGGTATGGATGCGCGCCCGGGCACAAGTCATCGATCCGGAAGCCCCGGAGATCCAGCTGATCGGCATCGCCGTCGATGTCACCGAACAGCGTCATCTGGCGCTGCGTTCCGAGGCGGCCGACCTTCGCCTCAGAACGGCGATCGAGAACATCAATGAATCCTTCGTGCTGTGGGATTCGGCGCAGCGCCTGATCATGTGCAATTCCAAATACCAGCAGGACAACGGGCTTTCGGACCGCGACGTGATGCCGGGCGTCACGCGCGCGGCATTGGAAGAACGCATGCTGGCCTTTGCTTCCGAACGGCGGCTCGCCAACACCAGCGGATTGCAAGGCGGCGCCACTTTCGAGCGCCAGTTGGCGGATGGCCGCTGGCTGCAGGTCAACGAACTGAAGACCAGGGACGGCGGCATCGTCTCGGTCGGTTCCGACATCACCCAGATCAAGCTGCACCAGGAGAAGCTGGTCGACAGCGAGCGCCGGCTTATGGCGACGATCCATGATCTCAGCCTCGCCCGGCGGGCGGAAGAGGAGCGTTCGCGCGAACTGGTCGACCTCAACCGCAAATACATGAAGGAAACCGAACGGGCCGAAGCGGCGAACCGGGCCAAATCCGAATTCCTGGCCAACATGTCGCATGAGTTGCGCACGCCGCTGAACGCCATCATCGGTTTCTCCGAACTGATGGAACAGGGGCTGTTCGGCCCGCTCGGATCGGAGCGCTACGAGGAATATGCCACCGACATCAACAGCAGCGGCAAATATCTGCTGGGCGTCATCAACGACATTCTCGACATGTCCAAGATCGAGGCCGGCCAGTTCTCGCTGGACCGGGAGGAGATCGACCTTGGCCCGCTGATCAGCGAAACGGTTCGCGTCGTTTCGCTGCAAGCGGCGCAAAAGGCCATCACCGTGGAAACCCGCATCGCCGACGCGCTGACGCTGGTCGCCGATCGCCGGGCGATCAAGCAGATCGTCATCAACCTTTTGTCCAACGCGGTGAAATTCACCGGCCAGGGCGGCCACATATCGGTCAGGGCCCGCAACACATCCGGCGCGCTGGTGCTGACGATCGAGGACAATGGCTGCGGCATCCCCAAGGATGCGCTCGGCAAGCTCGGACGGCCCTTCGAACAGGTGCAGAACCAGTTCTCCAAGAGCCATGCCGGGTCCGGCCTTGGCCTCGCCATCTCGCGCTCGCTGGCTGAACTCCAGGGCGGCGCGCTGAAGATCCGTTCGACCGAAGGTGTCGGCACGATCGTATCGGTGCGCATTCCGGTGAAGAAGGCCGCGCCTGCCATCAGGGTCGCGGCCTGAGCGGCAGGCTCCGGCTGACACCGCCGGAGCCTGCTCCAGACGGCCTCACTGCATATCGCTGTTGTCGCCGTCGTCACTCCATTGACCGTGACGGCCGAAGCGGCCGCCCTTCGGCAATTCGCTCTTTTCGATCTTGCCGTCATTGTTCCTGTCGAGCATTGCGAAGACCTTCTTCTCACGACTGGTGAGATCGTCTGTGGTCAGCGTGCCGTCGCCCTTGGTGTCGTAGCGGGCGATAATGCGTTTGGCCATCTGCTCGAAACGCGCCTTCTCAAGCGCATCCGCAAGCTGGGCGACGGTCAGCTTGCCGCCATTGTCGGCGACGAGCGTCTTCAGCCGCGCGTTCATGGCGTCCGAAAACTGGTCGAAGGTGATGGTGCCGCCGGAATCGCTCATCGCCTTGTTGAGGCGCATCATCGTGCCCTCGCGCATTTTTTCACTTGCATTGTTTTCGGCATAGGCCGTGGTGCCGACGGCGCCGGCCAAGGCTACGAAGGCAAGGGCAAGTTTGGTTGACTTTCTCATGGTCTTCTCCTGTTGCATCGTCACCCCCGATGCGATCCGGCAGGCCGTTCATCACGGTCGTCCGGCACGAAGCAAAAGGTCAAAATCCTTCCTGACCTTTTGCGACGTCTCCTTGAGGTGTGCTTCCAGCACACCGAAATCCGGCAGGTCGGTCACCGCCAGAAGCAGATCCGAAAGCCCCGGCGGAACATCGTCACGCTCAAAGGCTCCGGTGAGGCACAGCCGCGACATCTGGGTCAGCGCCAGATAGAGCGCATAGGCGTCGCCAAGGTCTTGCCTGATCCCGGCATCAGCAAAGCCCGGTGCGAGGCGCGAGAGGATCTCGGCCGTGCCGGTGGCACGTGCAATTGGCACGGCCGGGGCACGTGCAATTGGCACGGCCGGGGCACGCAATTCAGTCTCGACCTGCCCGGTGATGACGGCCACCTGGGCGATGAATTCGAGATCGATGAGGCCGCCGGGGATCAGCTTGATGTCCCAGAGATCGCGCGGCGGCTTTTCTTTTTCGATCATGGCGCGCATGTCCGAGGCCTCGGCCATCACCTTGGCCGCGTCGCGCGGCTGTCCAAGAACTGCCGCCACTTCCGCTTCAACCTCGCCGCACAGGCCGGCATCACCGGCTATGGCACGCGCGCGGGCCAGCGCCATGTGCTCCCAGGTCCAGGCCTCCTGGCGCTGGTATTTCTTGAAGGCATCGATATGGGTGGCCACAGGACCCTTGTTGCCGGATGGCCGCAGGCGCAGGTCGAGTTCGTAGAGCACGCCCTCCGCTGTCGGCGCGGACACGGCCGCGATCAGCCGCTGCGTCATGCGGGTGTAGTAATGCGAAGGCGCCAGCGGCTTGTCGCCATCGGACTCTTCGGCATCCGGCGCGTGGTCGTAGAGCAGGATCAGGTCGACATCTGATCCGGCGGTCAGTTCGCGGCTGCCGAGCTTGCCCATGCCGAGCAGCGAAACCACGCCGCCGGCAATCGTGCCGTGGCGGGCCGCGAATTCGGCCGTCACCGCCTGCAACGCCGCCTCGATGGTGAGATCCGCCAGATCGGAAAAGGCACGGCCGGCCCGCGCCGGATCGATCGAGCCGGCGAGCAGCCGGACGCCGATCAGGAATTTTTGCTCGGAGGCAAAGATGCGCAGCCGGTCGAGCACATCCTCATAGAGCCGGTCGCCCTCGACAAAGGCGGAAAGCCGCGCCGACAGATAGGCGCGGTCCGGTAGCTCTGCCAGCAAGGCCGGATCAAGCAGACCATCGAAGACATGCGGCCGGCGGGTGATGATGGCCGCCAGCCGGGGTGCAGCCCCCATGATCGTCGCCAGAAGCTTCAGCAGGGCCGGATTGGACTGCAGCAGGGAAAACAGCTGGATTCCGGCCGGCAGGCCGGCGAGAAATTCGTCGAAGCGCATCAGGGCTTCGTCGGCCCGGCGCGTCTGGCCGAAAGAGCGCAGCAACGCCGGCGTCAGTTCCGTCAGCCGCTCTCGCGCCTCCGCCGACTGGGTGACGCGATAGCGGCCGAAATGCCAGCCGCGAATGACCCGGCAGATGTCGCTTGGCCGCTGAAAGCCGAGGCCGTGCAAGGTCTGCAACGTGTCGGGGTCGTCGACATCGCCGGTGAAGACCAGATTGCCGATGCCCGTCGACAGTTCCGGCGCGGTTTCGAAAAGTGCCGCGTAGTGCCGTTCGACCTGCTGCAGCGAGGCGCGGATCGCCATGGCAAAGGCGGTCGCATCGGCAAAGCCGAGCATGCGGGCGATGCGCTCCAGCCCTTCATCGTCTTCCGGCAGCGTGTGCGTCTGCTCGTCGGCAACCATCTGCACGGCATGTTCGACGCGGCGCAGGAACCAGTATTGGCGGGCCAGCGCGTCACGCGCCTCAGTGGTGATCCAGCTGCGTGCGGCGAGCTGGCCCAGCATCGGCACGGTTTCGCGGCCGCGCAGCTCCGGGAAGCGTCCGCCAGCGATGAGCTGTTGGGTCTGGACGAAGAACTCGATCTCGCGAATGCCGCCTCGACCGAGCTTGACGTTGTGGCCCTTCACGGCGATCTCGCCATGGCCCTTGTGGGCGTGGATCTGGCGCTTGATCGAATGGACGTCGGCAATCGCCGCGTAGTCCATGTATTTGCGCCAGATATAGGGCTGCAGCTCCTTGAGGAAGGCAGCGCCCGCGGCCAGATCGCCAGCCACCGGACGCGCCTTGATCATGGCGGCGCGCTCCCAGTTCTGGCCGCGCGCCTCGTAGTAGCGCAATGCTGCTTCGATGGGGATGGCCAGCGGTGTCGAACCGGGATCGGGGCGCAACCTCAGATCGGTGCGGAAGACATAACCATGCTCGGTGCGGTCCTGCAGGATGCGCACCAGGCGGCGCGTCAGCCGCGAAAACAGTTCGGTGGCATCGAGCGGATCAACGACAGCGGGCGCTTCCGGATCGAAGAAAACCACAAGATCGATGTCGGATGAGAAATTCAGCTCATGCGCGCCGAGCTTGCCCATGCCGAGCAGGATCCAGCCCGATTGCGTCGACGGGCTGTCAAGATCCGGCAGTTTGAGCTTGCCCTGGCCATGCGCGTCGCGCAGCAGGAAGTCGACAGCGGCGCGGGTGCAGGCATCGGCGAGGTCGCTTAACCGCCGCACCGTCAGCGCGGTTTCGGCTTCGCCGGCAAGATCCGCGAGCGCGATCAGGAAATGCGCCTCGGCCTTCCACTGACGCAGGTCCATCATCAGGCCGGATTCCGAGACCGCCTCGGTCAAATACGCCTGGTCGATGGCGGCGCCGATCGCTTTCAGCCGAGCTTCGACCGTCTGGTCGAAGAGGCAATCCAGAATCCTCGGCCGGCGACGTGCCGTATCGCGCAGGAACGGCGACAGATCGAAGACGGCCGCGAGGAAATCCTGGCCCTCCCCTTTACCGGCCAGGAACTTGGCCAGCCGCGCCAGTCCTTCTTCGCGTGCGGCGGAAGCGATCTCGGCCAGTTCTTGCCACGCGCGGCCTTCGTCCAGCGGAGCAAGCCTGGCCGCCGGCTTCAGCAGCCAATCCGTCGCCCTCGCAGCCGTGCTCATCAGTGGTCCTCCCGTGCCGGGAAACTCATGACCACGAATAATCCGGGATTGCCAGGCAAGAGATCAAGCCGGCCATTGTGAAACGTCATGACGGCCTTGGCGAGGCTGAGGCCAAGGCCGGAACCCGGCTGCGAACGGCTCTTCTCCAGCCGCACGAAACGTTCCGTCGCGCGGGCGCGGTCGCCGTCGTCAGGAATGCCGTGGCCATTGTCGGCAACCGACAGGCGGACACCCGCACCGACCCGCTCGAGCGCCACGCGCACGGCCGGCTGGGCACTGGCGCCGGTCGAATATTTGATGGCGTTGTCGACGATGTTCGACAGCGCCTGGCCGATCAGTTCGCGGTTGCCGTTGACGAAGGTCGCCTCTCGAACATCCGCCTCGAGCGAGACACCCGCCTCCTCCGCCACCGGCTCATAGAGTTCGACGACATCGCGCACGGCTTCCGCAAGATCGACGCGGTTGGTGTTCTCCGAGGAGTAGCCAGCCTCCAGCCGAGAGATCATCAAGATGGCGTTGAAGGTCTTTATCAGTTGGTCGGACTCGGCAATGGTGCCTTCCAGCGCCTGCCGGTAGTCTGATGTCTTGTGCTTGCCGGAAAGCGTCGCTTCGGCCCGGTTGCGCAACCGGGTCAGCGGCGTCTTCAGATCATGCGCGATGTTGTCGGAAACCTGCTTCAAACCTTCATTGAGCGTAGCGATCCTGGCCAGCATGGCATTGAGATTTTCGGAAAGCCGGTCGAACTCGTCACCGACGCCGGTCACCGGCAGCCGGCCCGACAGATCGCCGCCCATGATGCGACGGCTGGCTTCCGACACGCTGTCGATGCGCTTCAGCGCTGCGCGGCCGACAAAGAACCAGATCAGCAATCCGCCAAGCCCCATCATGCCGAGCGCCAGCATCAGTGCGCGGCGTATGACAGCGCGAAACCGCTCGGGTTCGCCGAGGTCGCGGCCGACCAGCATGATCATCTGGTTCGGTAGCCGCAGCACCAGCGCAATGGCGTTATGGCCCTTTTCGCCCTGAGCCTGCGCGTCGCTCTGCTCGGGTTGGGTGCTTCCCTGTTCGGCGGGCAGATTGCGCAGACGCTCGAGTTCTCCTTCGCCAAAGCGCTGGTAGGAGAAAGGACTGCTGGTCCAACCTTCGGTTTCGAGAACGCCAGGTTCGAGGCTCTGCACATTGCCGGTCAGAATCTGGCCGTTGGCGTCGGCGATCAGATAGAGATTGGCGCCGGGCTGGCGCGAGCGCGCCTCGACCACACGGACCAACACCGGCAGTCCGCCGCGTTGATAGGCGCGAGCCAGACCGAGCACCTCGTCATTGATGGTGTCCTGGGTCTGCGCCGTCAGCATGCGCGCCGACAGGGAGGTCATGTAGAAGACAAGCGCCACCGCGCAGAGCGCGAAGAGCAGGAGGTAGAGCGCCGAAAGCCGCGCTGCCGTCGTCTTCATGATGGCTGGCACGGAAAGAGCCATGCCGCCGCTAGCCGCCCTTCAGCATATAGCCGGCGCCGCGAACCGTATGCAGGATGGGCTTATCGAAGCCCTTCTCGATCTTGCCTCGCAGCCGCGAGACGTGGACGTCGATGACATTGGTCTGCGGATCGAAATGATAGTCCCAGACATTTTCGAGCAGCATGGTGCGCGTCACCACCTGGCCGGCATGCCGCATCAGATATTCGAGCAAACGAAATTCACGCGGCTGCAGCGTAATCTCACGCGCCGCTCGGCGGACCGAATGCGACAGCCTGTCGAGTTCGAGATCGCCGACGCGGTAGACGGTTTCGGCTTCCTTGGCGCTGGCGCGGCGGTTCAGAACCTCGACGCGGGCCAGAAGCTCGGAAAAGGCATAGGGCTTGGTCAGATAGTCGTCACCGCCGGCGCGCAGGCCGGTGACCCGGTCATCGACCTCGCCCAGCGCCGACAGGATCAGCACCGGCGTCGTGTTGCCCCTGGATCTCAGACCGGCAATGACCGACAGGCCGTCGCGACGCGGCATCATCCGGTCGATGACCATCACGTCGTAGTCGCCGGCATCGGCGAGCGCGAAACCGGTTTCGCCGTCACCGGCGACATGCGCGGTGTGACCGGCCTCGGTAAAGGCTTTCTGCAGGTAATCCGCGGCCTCGCGATCGTCTTCTATGACGAGAATCTTCATAGGACTGTTATACGCGATTTCACCGGAAGGTTGAGTGGCAGACATCTGCATTATGGCCTTTGCCAAAGCGCATCGAGGTCAAGTTCATCCGAAGCCGTGCGCGATAAATCCTCGCTCCCGATGTTGTTGCATCAGCGCTTTTGAATTGTGCGGCAGCGGGACGATGGGAGGCCCGCTGCCGCCGGGGGAGAGCGCGATGACTGACTAACGCGCGCTCCTCCATGCTTTCCCGTGCGGCGGCTCGGGGGTGTTTGAAACTGCCGCACTGGAAAAGTCGAACGGCTTCCGAAACCGAACTCGGGTTCCGGAACTCTCATCAGCCCTTGGCGACGGGCNGCGGCTCGGGGGTGTTTGAAACTGCCGCACTGGAAAAGTCGAACGGCTTCCGAAACCGAACTCGGGTTCCGGAACTCTCATCAGCCCTTGGCGACGGGCAGCGCGACGAAACGATTGGTGTCGTCGCGGGTGATCTGCATCAGCACTGCCTTGCGGCCGGATTTGACTGCATCGGTCATCGCCTTGGTGACGTCGTCGGTGCCGTTCACCTCGGTCGAATTGACAGCGGTGATGACGTCGCCCGGCTGAATGCCTCGATCGGCGGCATCGCTGTCGGGATCGACGTCGGTTACCACCAGCCCCTTGCCGTTTTCGGACTTTGTGACGGTCAGGCCGAGGTCGGCCAGCGTGTCGGGCTTGGCCGGAGCGGCGGGCTGCTGCTGGTCGTTCGAAGCCTGCTTATCGCTCGAAGGCAGTTTGCCGAGATCGACCTTGAGCGTCTCGCTCTTGCCGTCGCGCCACACGGTGACGTCGACCGACTTGCCGGGCGAGTAGGCGCCGATCAACCGGGCCAGTTCCTTCGGCGAAGCAACGTCCTTGCCGTCGACCTGGGTGATCACGTCACCAGCAGTGATGCCGGCCTTCTTGCCGGGACCAGCGTCCTGAGCGCTCGACACCAACGCGCCGTTGTTGGACTTCAGACCGAGCGACTCGGCGATGTCGGACGTCACCGGCTGGATTTCGACGCCGAGCCAGCCGCGCTGCACCGCACCGTTCTTCATCAGGTCCTCAACGACCTGCTTGGCGGTCGAGGCAGGAATGTCGAAGGCGATACCGACGCTGCCGCCGGAGGGCGAGAAGATCGCGGTGTTGATGCCGACGACCTGGCCGTTGAGGTTGAAGGTCGGACCGCCCGAATTGCCGCGATTGACCGAGGCATCGATCTGGATGAAGTCGTCATAGGGGCCGGCGCCGATGTCGCGGCCACGGGCCGAGACGATGCCGGCGGTGACGGTACCACCGAGACCGAATGGATTGCCGACGGCCACCACCCAGTCGCCGACACGAACCTTGGAATCGTCGGCAAAGTCGACATAGGTGAACTTGCCGCCACCCTCGACCTTCAACACGGCGAGATCGGTGCGCGGATCGGTGCCGATCAGTTTGGCGTCGAGTTCCTTACCATCGTTGGTCACCACGGTGAAGGCCGAGCCTTCCGAAACGACGTGGTTGTTGGTGACGAGATAGCCGTCCTCGGAAATGAAGAAGCCGGACCCTTGCGCCACCGGGCGGGGCTGGTCGTTGTGGTGGTCGCGGTTGCCGAACCGGCGATGTCCGCCATCATTCTGGTCGCCAAAGCCACGGAATTCCTTGAAGAAGCGGCGCAACTGCGGATTGTCGGGAAGGTTGTCCATTCCGTCGGAGCCCTGGTCGAAGCCGTCATCGGCCGCGGGTTGGATCTTGGCCTTGACCTTGACGCTGACGACGGCAGGAGAAACGCGCTCGACGACATCGGCGAAGCCCGGCACCTGCGGTGCCTCGACGCGCACAGCGTCGGCCAGAACAGGGCTGGTTCCACTGGTCAGTGCGCCGACGCCGATCGCACCGGCCACGGCGATGGACGCGGCGGCAGCCATGAGACGCTTGCGGGTGGCGGAATATGAATGGGGGGCAGTATTCATGGATCTCGTATCCTCTTTCAAAGGGATGCTGCTTGATCGGCATCCTCGGGACAAGACAATTAGAGTGGCGCACATTACAGCGCCATTTCCGACACATGAAACTTTGGTAATGTTTGGCAGCGACCGCGGCGTCAGTCGCGGCGCAATATGGCGTCCAACGAGGCCTGCTCTTCGGCGGACAGGGATTTTGTCGCCAGCGTGCGGCGCGACCGCGCGGTCAGTACGATGAAAACGCCTCCCACCAGCAACAGCAGGACAGGTGTGCCCCACAGCAATGCATTGCGCAGGTCGAAACGCGGCTTCAGCAACACGAACTCGCCGTAGCGCGACACGACGTAATCCATCACCTGCTGGTCGGTATCGCCGGCGACGAGGCGCTGGCGCACAAGGACGCGCAGATCACGGGCGAGGTCGGCGTCGGATTCGTCGATCGACTGGTTCTGGCAGACCATGCAGCGCAGGCCTTCCGACAGCGCCCGCGCCCGCGCCTCCAGCGCCGGATCAGGCAGCATCTCGTCAGGCTTCACCGCCAGGGCCGTGCCGGCAAAGAATAGCGCCAGCAGCAGGACAATCGAGGTCAGCGAAAACCGTACGCTCATGGCAGACCCGAGGACGTCACGGCGCCTGCCTGCTTGCGCCGCCGCGATGGCGCGCCGACGCGCAGGCGCCGGTCCATCAGCGACATGGCGGCGCCCGCCATCATCATCAGGCCGCCACCCCAGATCAATGTCACCAGCGGCTTCCACCACAGACGCACCACGACGGAACCGTCTTTGCCCTCGTCGCCGAGCGAGATGTAGAGCTGCGAGAAGCCGATCGTCCTGATGCCGGATTCCGTCGTCGTCATCTGCCGCACCGGAAAAAACCGCTTGGCGGAGCTGATCTCACCAACAGGACTGCCGCCCACGCCGATCAGTTCGAAGCGGCCGCGATCCTCGGCGTAGTTCGGTCCCTGGGCCGGATAGAGCCCAACGAACCGCAGCGTGTGGCCGGACAGTTCGACGGTCTCGCCGGCACGCATCGACAGGATCTTTTCGGTGCCGAAGCAAAGCGTGCCGACGATGCCGAGCGTGGTCAGGCCAAGGCCAAGGTGAGCGAAGGCGGTGCCGAAGACCGAGCGCGGCAGGCCGAGCAAGCGCCGGACCATGATCCCCGCTGCGACATTGCCGACCCCCGATTTGACGGCGAGGTCGGTGAGCGCGCCAAGGATCAGCCAGACGGCAAGGCCGACGCCCAGGGCTGCGAACACCGAGGCGCCATCGATGAACAAAGCGGTGACCAGCGTCGCCAGCAGGGCCGCAGCGAACGCCACCATCAGGCGCTGAGCGACGGCGAAGACATCACCGCGCTTCCAGGCCAGCAGCGGCCCGAACGGGACCACCAGCAGCAGCGGCACCATCAGCGGTCCGAACGTCAGGTTGAAGAACGGCGCGCCGACCGAGATCTTGTCGGCTGAAAAGGCTTCGACGGCTAGCGGATAGAGCGTGCCGACGAGCACGGTCGCGGTGGCGGTGGTCAGGAACAGATTGTTGAGGACGAGCGCGCCTTCGCGCGAAATCGGATGGAACAGGCCGCCGGCCGTCAGCCGGGAGGCGCGCAGCGCAAACAGCGCCAGAGAGCCGCCGATAAACAGCGTCAGGATGCATAAGATGAAGACGCCGCGCGTCGGATCGGTGGCAAAGGCATGCACCGAGGTCAACACGCCCGAGCGCACCAGGAAGGTACCGAGCAGCGACAACGAAAAGGTCAGGATGGCGAGCAGCAGCGTCCAGATTTTCAGCGCCGAGCGCTTTTCCATGACGATGGCCGAATGGAGCAGCGCAGTGCCCGCCAGCCACGGCATGAAGGAGGCGTTCTCGACCGGATCCCAGAACCAGAAACCGCCCCAGCCGAGTTCGTAGTAAGCCCAGTACGATCCCATGGCGATGCCACCGGTCAGGAACATCCAGGCGACCAGCGTCCACGGCCGCACCCAGCGCGCCCAGGACGCGTCGATGCGGCCTTCGATGAGGGCGGCGACCGAGAAGGAAAAGCAGATCGAGAAGCCGACATAACCGAGATAGAGGAACGGCGGGTGGATGGCGAGACCGAGATCCTGCAGAACCGGGTTGAGATCGCGGCCTTCGATGGGCGCCGGATTGAGCCGGATGAACGGATTGGATGTCGCCAGGATGAAGAGGAAGAAGGCGGCGCCGATGGCGCCCTGCACGGCAAGCACATTGGCGCGCAGCGTCGCCGGCAGGTTGGAGCCGAAAGCGGCGACGAGGGCACCGAAGAAGGTCAGAATCAGCACCCAGAGCAGCATCGAGCCTTCGTGATTGCCCCAGGTTCCCGTGATCTTGTAGATCAATGGCTGCAGCGAATGCGAATTTTCCCACACGCTCGCCACCGAGAAGTCGGAGCTTGCATAAGCACTTGCCAGCGCCACGAAGGACAGCGCCGTCAAGGCAAAGCCCGTCACCGCGACCGGCCCGCCGACAGCCATAAGGCGCTGGTTGTTAAGGCGCGCACCAAACAGCGGCACAAGTGTCTGCACCAGCGAAAGAGCAAACGCCAGCACCAGGGCGAAATGTCCGGTTTCAACCATGGGCTGTTGCTCTCCTGCCAGAGCTATTCACTCTTGCTCTCCTGCCAGACGCCCTTGGCCTTGAGGCCATCCGCCACTTCCTTGGGCATGTAGCGCTCATCATGCTTGGCGAGCACGCTGTCGGCAACAAAGACGCCGTCCGGGCCGAAAGTGCCCTCGGTGATGACGCCCCGCTCTTCGTGGAAAAGGTCGGGCAGGATGCCGGTATAGGTGACCTTGACCGATTTGTGCGTGTCGGTCACTGAAAAGGCGACCGTCGCCCCCTGCCCGCGCTGGATCGTGCCTTTTTCGACCAGCCCGCCCAGCCTGATGCGCTGGCCAGGCTGGACGCTTGCCGTGGTCAGGTCGGCCGGCATGTAGAAATAGGACGCCTTCTGGCCAAGCGCATAGAAGGTCAGCCCGGTAGCGACGCCCAGGAAAGCCAGCCCGCCGGCGATCACCGACAATCGTTTCTGCTTGCGCGTCATGTCTGCCTCTACTCCGTCGCCGTCAGGCCAAGCGAGGCGGCAAAGGCGGTGAATTTCTTCGCCTCGTCACTGTCGGCTCCAAACACGGCAATGGCACGACCGAGTGCCTCGCGCGCCTGATCGGCCTTGCCCAGCACGGCGTAAGAACGAATAAGCCGCATCCAACCTTCCGCGTCACGCGGATTTTGTCGCAATTTGTCGTCGAGGCCGGCGACCATGGTGTTGATCATGGCTTCCCGATCCTGCGGCGACATCGAGGATGCGGCGTCGATATCGCCGGCATCGGGCCCGTTGGCGGCGCCGCCGGAAGCGACTTCGGGGCTGCCGGACTTGGCCAGCGCCTGCTCGACCGCACCGCGCCATGGCGACTCCGGAGGCAGCTTGCCCAGCATCGCCTGCCAGGCCGTGACCGCTTCCTTGGTTCGGCCCTCCTGCGCCAGCGCCATGGCCAGGTAGAAACTGGCCTTCGCATTGGCTGGGTCGAGCTTCAAGGCCGCCTCGAAGGCATCCTGTGCATCGGCCGAGACAATGCCGCCTGCCGCACTGGCGATCGCCTCGCCGAGACCAGCCTGGCGAACAGCGCTGTCGCCATCGAGGCGAATGGCGTTGCGATAGGCTGCCGCCGCATCGGAAAAGCGCTGCATGCGCAGATAGACCGGTGCGAGCACATCCCAGCCCCTGCCATCGGCAGGATTGGCGGCCAGATGGGCTTCGGCCCGCGCCACCAGTTCGTCTACCGAACTGTCGGCCGGATTCTTGGCCAACCGCTCGCTGAGCGGTTGCGACGGCAGGTCGGGAGAGCCGAGCTTGACATAGAGGCCCCAGCTGACCAGCGGGACCGCCAGCACGGCTACGGTTGCCACCAACCTTGCCGCGACCGACGCTCGCCCGATAGATCCGCCAGCGGCTGTACCCGCATTGTCTAGGCGAAGGATGCGGCGAGCGATCTCGGCACGCGCCTCGGCGGCTTCCGCCGGCTGGATCAAGCCACGCGCGGCGTCGCGGTCAAGCTCGGACAACTGGTCGCGATAGACTTCGAGATCGTGATCGCCGCTTGACGACGCGCCCTTCGAGCTGGCGGCCAGAGGCACCAGCACCGCCAGGCTCGCACTCAGCGTGAGAATTGCGGCTATGACCCAGAACAGCATGGTTCTTCCAATAACGGCAGAGCTCTGCCGTGCCAACACAGGTTTCCTGCGACGCTTTGACGGCAGGCACGGCGCATGTCCTTGATCAACATCAAGCGGCCGGATACCAACCAGCTCCGATTGACTGTCAGGTCAGCGGCGTCCAGCTGCCGTCGGCGTTGCGGCAAGCGGTTCCACGCGCCGTGACCCCGGCCCCGCCGGTGAACACCGTCTGCGTGTACTGGCGGCAGTCCTGCGAACCGACGCGATAGGGCTGTGCCGGAACCACCTCGCCGTAGCGCGAAGCCTGGGCCCCCTTCCACGTCACTTTCTGGCCGCTGGTTGTATATTCGAGCGCCTTGTATTCAGCCTCGAGCGCACTGCGCTTCTCCGCCTCGCTCAGGCCGGCGCCGATCGATCCACTGATGAGGCCGCCGCCCATCGCCGAAATGATCGTCGTGGTCACCTTGCCGCTGGAAGGAGGCGTCGAGGCCGGTGTCGGCGCCACGGTGGGACCCTTGCCGCTCAAGGTGGTGCAGCCGGAAAAGGCCAGCAATGCGGAAACAAGGGCGACGCGAATCTTCATGCCAACAACCGGTTTTCTTGAGTTGGAGCCTGTCATGGATGCGCCGGGGGCCGCGTCATCGGAGAAGTCAGCGTGGCCATAGTGTTGATATTTGTCGGAAATTTGGCCGCTACCGGCCATTACCGGACCAATCGACATGCCGCCAATAATATCTCCCGTCCCTCGATGTCGATTGGCCCTGGTTAACATCACTGAAGGCTCCGCAATCGCACCACCGCCTTCAATCCGCCCATGCCGGACCGTTCGAGCGCCAGGACGCCTCCATACTCGTTGACGAGGTCGGCGACAATGGCCAGCCCCAGACCTGTTCCGGGCTTTGTCTCGTCCAGGCGCCGTCCGCGCTTCAGCGCTTCGCGCGCCTTGTCCTCGGGAATGCCCGGGCCGTCATCCTCGATGCTGATCTCGAACAGGCCGGCCGGATCGTCCTTGCCGGTCAAAGGCACGACTGAGACCAGCACCGAACTCCTTGCCCATTTCATCGCGTTTTCGAGGAGATTGCCTAGCAATTCCTCAAGGTCCTCGCGCTCGCCGGCGAAGACGATCTCGGTCGCCGGCAGCGAAAGCGACAGGTTTGTCCGCGGGTTGAGCTTCTGCAGAACCCGCACCATGCGCTGCACCAGCGGCGTCACCGGCGTGCGGTAGACGACGCTGTCGCGTTGCGCCGCGACGCGGGCACGCTGGAGATAATGCTCGACCTGCTTCTGCATGGAAGCGGCCTGTTCGGCGATCAGTTGTCCCTTGGCACCGCCAAGTGCCCGGCCCTCGTTGAGCAGCACCGCGAGCGGCGTCTTCAACGAATGGGCGAGATTGCCGACCTGGGTTCGCGATCGCTCGACTATACGCCTGTTGTTTTCGATCAACGCATTGGTTTCGTTGGCAAGCGGTTCGATCTCGGCCGGGAAACGGCCGTCGAGCCTCTGCGCGGTGCCCTCGCGCACCATGGCAAGCGCGTTCCTGACCCGGCGCAGCGGCTGCAGGCCGAGCAGGATGGCGATCGCGTTGATGGCGATCATGCCGACGCCGAACAGGCTGAGATAGGTCAGCAGGCGGCGCTGGAAGGTGGAGATTTCCTGTTCAAGTTCACTCTGGTTGCCCATGACGCGGAAACGCGCGGCGCGGTTCTTGGAATCGAGAACGAATTCGCTCTCGAACACTTCGAGTTGTTCGCCGTCGATGCCCTCGGTCGCATAGCTGCGCTGGAAGCTGGCGTTGAACGGCACGTCGGCGACGCTCGGCGATGGGATCGTCGTGGTCATCGACGACGAGTGAAGATCGCCATGCACGCCTTCCGAAGCGGGCTCAACCGACCAGTACCAGCCCGAATTCGGCTCCGAGAACCGGAGGTCGCCGAGGTCGGGTGCGCCGGTGAGCGCACCGCTGTCGGAAATACCGATGGAGCCGATCAGGTTGAACAGATGCGCCGAAAGCAGGCTGTCGAAGCCGCGCTCGCTGGCCTGGCGGTAGAGCGTGGTGATCAGGGTGAAGATGACAACGAGGGTCACGATCGCCCAGACCGTGGAAAAGGCGATGACACGGAACGTCAGCGAACGCGGCCACAAACGCAGCGAAAGCGGCGTCCTTGCGGTTGGTTTGAGCGGTTCCGAGTTACGCCTCCGGCTCACGCATGCGGTAGCCCATGCCGCGCACGGTTTCGATCATGTCGATGCCCATCTTCTTGCGCAGCCGCCCGACAAAGACCTCGATGGTGTTGGAATCGCGGTCGAAATCCTGATCATAGAGGTGCTCGACCAGTTCGGTCCGCGAGACGACCTCGCCCATATGGTGCATCAGATAGGCAAGCAGGCGGAATTCGTGCGACGTCAGTTTCAGCGGCACGCCGTCGACATCGGCCTTCGAGGCCTTGGTGTCGAGACGCAGCGGCCCGCAGGTCAGTTCGGACGACGCATGGCCGGCGGCGCGCCGGATCAAGGCCCGCAGCCTCGCCAGCACCTCTTCGATGTGGAACGGCTTGGTGACATAGTCGTCGGCGCCGGCATCGATGCCGGAGACTTTGTCGCTCCAGCGGTCGCGCGCCGTGAGAATCAACACCGGCATCTTGCGGCCGCCGCGCCGCCAGCGCTCGACCACGCTGATGCCGTCCATTTGCGGCAGGCCGATGTCGAGCACGACGGCGTCGTAGGGCTCGGTGTCGCCGAGGAAATGGCCTTCCTCGCCGTCGAAGGCGCGGTCGACGACATAGCCGGCATCGACCAGCGCATCCGATATCTGCCGATTGAGATCCTTGTCATCTTCGACGACGAGTACGCGCATGCGGAGTTCGATACCTGTTGAAGAGCTAGGGTCAGATATAGGCCGATTCCGGTGGCCTGGGAAACCGAGGTCCGTAAGATGCAAGATCGGGTCAGTTCAGCGGAACGACGATTTCGGAACGGCGCGGACGCTGCCCGTCCTTGCCAGGCACCAGCACGACAATGACGCAGACAGGCTGGCCGCCGCGTGTCGATTGCGAGGCCTTGGCCAGCGTTCCGCCATTCTGTTCGGCCACCTGCTGGCCGATCGCGTAGCAATCGGACGCCGCCAGCAGGATTGGGCTGGCCTGGTCGGGCGCGATGACCGGCATCGCCATCGCCTGCGACGCAAACAGCCCGGCAGCACAGAGCGCCAGTGTCACGGTTCGGGAGTGGGAGCGAAGCGTTTTCATGGTCCGCGTTGTAACGCATCGGTGCTGAACGTGAAATGAACAGTGAACGCCGCTGACACCATCCTCGCCACACCCCTGCAATGCGAGACAACCGATCGGGGATTTCGCCGCCCAATCCGGCGAAATCCAGGAACCGACAGTCTAGACCCCGTTTCGACCATATTGAAAGCGCATCAGGCATTTTCCTGCGTTATCGCGCGAAAGCGCAGCAATCCGTGATGGACGATCAGATCCTCGTCATGGCGAGCCTCGGCGAATTCCAACGTCAACCGAGTCTGGCCACGAGGGCCAATCACCAGCGCTGCGTCGGCAAGGCGCGCCTTGATGGCCGCCATGATGGCAAGCGTTTCGGCTTCGCCATGGGCTTTCGACCAGACATGCAGCGTAATCAATTGGTCATCGGTGTTTTCGGCGCCAGTATCCCAGTCGAAGGCGCTGGTCTGGCCGCAGGTCACGTACGGAAAAGCGGCCTTATCAGTTGCCCGTTCGAGCAGTCCGGCGCCGCCCAGCAACGCCGACAGCGATGCATCGCTTTTGAGCCTCAGAAACAGTGCCTGCTGCAAATCGCCGGGCGCGGTCATCGTCCTTTTTCCCTAGTCGTTGCGCTACCGACCATTGCTTTTCGGAAGCCTGTCAGTGTTCTGCATACTTTGTCAGAAATAGCCAATCGACGCGTGGAGACGATGGCGATTCGTCATCGGAATGATGGATGCTGATGATCTCGAAAATACGACTTTGCCAACCACGCAGCCTAACGATGAAGCTACGAAGCGCAACCACCAGCACCGTGATGATGACGGCACTGCGATCTGACAGAGGGCAGCCAGCTATGTTTGGCAAGCGCGGCACGAATGTGGACACTCGGATCCTGGTCGCCTAACCTTGCCGCATATGGGGCGGGTCCACATGACGGAATGTTTCTTGCCGGCTTTTGATCCACGAAGCGGTGGGCAGCGGGCGCCTTCTTTGATTTTCGGGGCTGACGATGCTTGATCCAGAAAAGGCCAGGGCTGCGTCTCGGTTGTTGGTAGGCCATTGGGACAACGGCACCCGTCTTGACGCCATACCCCAGGAGTTGCGGCCACAAACGCGGAGCGAAGGTTACGCCATCCAGTCGCATGTGCTGGATCGCTCGGTGGCTCCGCTTTTCGGCTGGAAGATTGCCGCAACCAGTCTGGCCGGACAAAGGCATATCAACGTCGACGGCCCGATGGCAGGGCGTCTCCTTGCCGAAAAAGCGGTCGAGGTTGGCGGGACCGTTTCGCTGGCGACCAGCAAGATGCGCGTGGCCGAGATCGAATTCGCTTTCCGTTTCGGCCGCCAGTTGGCGCCTCGTCCGGCACCCTATGAAATCGCCGAGGTGATGGATGCCGTGGCGACCTTGCACCCGGCGATCGAAATTCCGGACTCACGGTATGAGGATTTCTGCGCCGTCGGGGCGCCACAGCTCATAGCGGACAACGCCTGTGCCAATCTGTTTGTGATCGGCGAGGCTGTGGAAGACGATTGGCGCGACGTGGATCTCGCAAAGCACCCGGTGGTCGCTTTCGTTTCCGGAAAGTCGCAGCACAACGGATCGGGAGCAGCCGTGTTGGGCGACCCTCGTATTGCACTTACCTGGATCGTCAATGAACTGTCGGGGCTGGGCATAGCACTGCAGCCGGGACAGGTGGTGATTACCGGCACCTGCGTGACGCCGATAAGTGTCGAGGCAGGTGACGAAGTCACCGGCGATCTAGGCAGGTTTGGTCGCGTCTCGGTGCGTTTTGTCTAGTGGGCTCGGTGCTGCCTCACCGACCGAGCAGCGCGATGCCGTAGAGCCGGGCGATCCACACTGCGTTCGGGCCGGCCAGAAGCCTCGCTGCCCGTGATCCAAGCGTGGCATAAAGCGTCAGGACGAAAACATCCGCCCCTGCGATGATGGTTGCCAGGATCGCGTATTGCGTCGCGACCGGCTCGTTGCTGTCGACAAAGGACGGCAGGACGGCGGGAAAGAACAGCCATGCCTCCGGGTTTGTAACCGCCACCACGAAACAGCGAACCATGAGTGCCTTGGTCGAGCGAGCCTTGTCGGGAAAGCTTGGATCGAACGCATGGCGGGATCCGGTGGAGCTGCGTAGCGCGCCGACAGCGATGAAAAGCAGATAGAAGGCGCCGACCATCCTGACAGCTGAAAGGTAGAATTCCGAAGCCACCAGAAGCGCTCCCAAGCCAAGCGCCACCGTGCAGATTAGGACGACGTCCGAGAGCACGACGCCGGCCATGCCAAAGAAGGCGTGCCTGACCCCGTAGCGTGATCCGTTAGTGATGGCGAGCACGACATCCGGCCCCGGAACCGCCATCCCGAGCATCGATATGAAGGCAAACGTCACCAGCGGCAGGTTTTCCATGGCGCTGGATAGTGTGCCGGACGCAGACCTTCCGTGACGTCCTTCACATGGCGGTCGGGACTGTCGCAGATTTCCGTATGAATGGACCCGTTACGGTTGGCCGCCGCGCTGCCTGGCCACGAAACTGCGCACCGCCAACACCAGCACCGTGATGATGATCAGGATCACCGACAGGGCCGCGATCGCCGGGTCGATGTTATCGCGCAGGCCCATCCACATCAGCCTGGGCAGCGTGATGGCGTTCACCGAGGTGATGAACAGGGTAACGCCGATTTCTTCCCAGGACAGCACGAAGGACAAAAGCGCTGCGGTGACGATGCCGAACTTGATGTTGGGTATGATGATGCGGGTGGCGCGCTCCCAGACAGTTGCGCCGAGGCCGCGCGCGGCGAGGTCGATGCGCCGGTCGAGCTGGCTGAGCGAGACCAGCATCAGCACGGTGGCGAAAGGGACAGTCATCATCGAATGGGCCATGGCAACGCCAAGCCAGGTGTCGTAACCGAAAAATGAACTGAAACCCGAGATCGAGGTCAAAAGGAAGTAAAGCGTGATCGCCGAGACCACCGGCGGCACCACCATCGGCAGCAGCACGAAGCCGACGAGTGCCGCGGTGAAGCGCGGCTGGAACATCCAGACACCGAGACTGAAGCACAGCGCCAGCACGGTTGAAAAAGCGCTGCTGACGATACCGATGCGGATGCTGAGCAGGATCGATTGGAGCCAGCGTGGGTCCTCGATCAGCGCCCGGTAGTGGCGCAGAGACAGTTCGCCCGACGGCATCGCCAGCATGCGGCTCGGCGTCAGCGACACCGGGATGACGGCAAGCAGCGGCATCAGCAGGAACAGCGCCACGAAGGCGGCGATGATCAGCGAGACGGGACCTGGGCGATAGGTCGGCATCAGATCAACTGCTTCGGTCTGACATAACGAAACAAAAGCGCCATCAGCGCACCGACGAACAGCACCAGCACGACGCTGATCGCAGCACCCAGGCCCCAGTCCGGGCTCTGGAATATCCTGAGATAGATCAGCTCGGCGATCATGACGCTGCGGCCGCCGCCGAGGATCGCCGGCGTGACGAAGAAGCCGAGAGAAAAAACGAAGACGATCATCGCCGCACCGATGATGCCGGACCGCGTCATAGGCACGAACACCGTCCAGAAGGTGCGCATGCGGCTGGAGCCGAGCCCGCGCGCCGCCAAGAGCACGCGGTCGTCAAGGCTGCGCATGGCCGATGCCAGCGGGAAAACGGCGAAAGGAATGAGGAAATGCGTCATGCCGACGATGACGCCGAATTCGTTGCGCACCAGCGCCAGCGGTTCGGAAATGAAGCCGATCGCCTGCAGCCAGGTGTTGATCAGGCCGCGATTGGACAACAGCGCCACCCAGCCGAAGGCACGGGTCAACACGGAAATCCAGAAGGGAACGAGAATGCAGAACTCGGCGATCAGGCGCTGTGCCGGGGTGCCGCGCACCCAGACGACGGTGATGGCGTAGGCGGCGGCCACCGAAACCACGGTGACGACCGCCGCGATGCGCAGCGTGCGGATGAACACCGACTGCACCAGATCGTCGGTGAGCAGCGCCTCATACTGGCCGAGCCCGGGCGTCGGCAGCGTAAAGCTCCATTTGACGACGCCGAGGAACGGCCAGGCATAGGCCAGGACTAGAAACAGGAGCAGCGGCGCCATCAACAGCGCCGCGCCCATCCTGTCGGAGAGATAGGATCTCATTTCGACCCGGTCATCCGGCCCTGGTCAGGCCGAGATGATCTTGGTGTATTCGTCGAGCGCCGGCCCGTAGTTCTTGGCGTACCAATCCATGTCGAGAGCGATCTGCTTCTTCATGTTCTCGGGGTCGACCGGGTTGATGCGCTTCTTGTCGGCGGGGATCAGCGCGTCGGCTGCCGGATTGGCGGGACCCTGGCCGAGCTTGTCGAACATGACCAACTGCTTTTGCGGGTCCTGGGCGCTGGCGATGAACTTCATCGCAGCGTCCTTGCCGCCGGGGTTGTTCTTGAGCACAGCGAGTGCGCCGGGCGAGATCAGCCCCTGATCCCAGATGAACTTGATTTTGCCGCCCGAGTCCTGCTCGATCAGCGAAGCACGCGTCGACCAGACGATCGCCATCGAGGCCTCGCCATTGAGCAGCACGCTCTGGCTCTCGGCGCCGCCACCCCAATAAGCGACGACGTTTTCCTTGAAGGCGGCGATCTTGTCATGCGCGCGCTTGAGATCGAGCGGATAGAGCGACGCCGGCGCGACGCCGTCGGCGAGCAGCGCCGCTTCCCAGCTCGACACGCCCCATTTGTAGAGCGAGCGCTTGCCGGGGAATTTCTTCACGTCGAAGAAATCGGCCATGCCGGTCGGCGCGTCCTTGCCGTATTTCTCGGAATCATAGGCGATGACATAGGAGAAGAAGTAGGTCGAGGCGGCGTATTCCCAGCCAAAGCCCGGCCGCATCTTCTTCTTGTCGACGATTGCATAGTCGATCGGCTCGAGCGCGCCCTGGGCACCGAGCGTGATGGCCGAGAACGGGTCGACGTCGACGAGGTCCCAGGTCGGCGCGCCGCTCTTGAACTGCGCGGCGATGGCGCCTTCGGTCGGACCCGAACCGTCCATCTTGACGGTGATGCCGGTGTCCTTGGTGAAGGCCTGGCCGTAGGCCGCGTCATAGGCGGTGATGGCGTCGCCGCCCCAGTTGACCAGCACCAGTTCCTTGGCCTGCGCAAAGGCACCGGTCGAGCGCAGCAGCATTGGCGTGCCGGCCAGCACGAGTGCCGCCAGCTGCGTGAACTGCCGGCGCGAGATCTCGCCGCGACCTGCCCTGGCGGACAGGCCCTCAATGGCTTGTTTTTTGGTGTCATGTGTCATATCAGTTCCCCTTTTTTGTCGTTGATAATACCGGAAAGCAGTGGTGCCGATATCTCGCCACACCGTTCGTCATTGTCCTCCATGCGGGAGGAGGAAACCCTTTTCCGCCGGCCAGGTGAGCCAGACTGAGTTGCCCTTGCTGAGTGCGGCGGCCGCGACCTCGTTGGGCACCGAGACCGTGACCTTGGCGCCTTGCCGCGTCGTCAGGTCGAGCCGCGTCGCAGCGCCGAGATAGGTCGAGTTGGTGGCTGTCGCGGCGATGCCGTTCTCGCCGGCTGCCGCCTCACCCGATATCGACATGTATTCGGGCCGGATCGCCAGGATTGCATCGCCGCGCACCGCCTCGGCCTTGCAGCGCATGCTGACCGCGCGGTCTTCGCAGAGGCCGGTCGAGCCATAGTCGGACGGACGCACGCCCTTCAGCGGCAGCATGTTGATCTCGCCGAGGAATTCGGCGACGAAGCGGTTGTCCGGCCGGTCGTACACCTCGTCGGGCGCTCCGACCTGCAGCAGTTTGCCATGGTTGAAGATGGCAACGCGCGACGACAGCGCCAGCGCCTCGCTCTGGTCATGAGTGACGAAGACGAAGGTGGTGCCGGTCTCCTGGTGCAGCCGCTTCATCTCGGCCTGCATCTGGCCGCGCAAGCCCTTGTCAAGCGCGGAAAACGGCTCATCGAGCAACAGAACGCCCGGCTCGAACACCAGAGCGCGCGCCAGCGCCACGCGCTGCTGCTGACCGCCGGAAAGCTGCGCCGGCAGTTTTTTCTCGTGGCCCTTGAGGCCGACGCGTTCGATCATCTCACCGACCCGGCGCTTGATGTCGGCCGCCGATTTCTTGCGCACCTTGAGAGGGAAGGCGATGTTGGCTTCGACGCTCATATGCGGGAACAGCGCATAACCCTGGAACACCATGCCGGCGGCGCGTTGCTCGGCCGGCCGGTCGGTGATGTCGACGCCATCGCTGAACAGCCGACCCTCGGTCGGCTGCACGAAGCCGGCAAGGATCATCAGGAAAGTGGTCTTGCCCGAACCGGACGGCCCGAGCAGGGTCAGGAACTCGCCACGGCCGATATCGAGCGACAGATTGTCCAGCGCTCGGAACGAGCCGAAGCTCTTGCCGATCCCGATTGCCTTGATCTCTGCGGCACGGCCGGGTTGCTGCATACTGCCCTTTCCCTAACGCTTGTCGAAATCGTAGGCAGGGTGCCGGCTCACCGCAACCGAATAGTTTGCGCGTGATCGGCAAATTTGATTCATCTATGGCGGGCTGGCCCGCCATGCCCTCAATACGGCCTGACCGGGTTCTCCGAAAGTTTCGACCTCAGCCATCCCGCGAAGGCGTCGAGCACGGGGTGCGCCGTCTTTGCATGCTCGGACACCAGGAAATAGGAGCGTGGCGATTTGATCGCGATGTCGAAGGGGCGTACCAGCCGGCCTTCGCTCAGCGCCCGGCGACTGGTCAGCTCGTCGCCCATGGCGATGCCCTGGCCGGCAATCGCCGCCGAAAAGACCAGGTTCATGTCGGAAAAGAAGATGCCGCCCTCTGTGTCGGGGTTTTCCACCTTGGACAGGGCCAGCCAGCGTGCCCAGTCCTCGGTATCGCCGAGATGGAGGAGATTGGCGCGCAAGACATCGGCTGGCTTCGAGAATCCACCGACCTTGTTGAGCAGCGTCGGGCTGCACAACGGCGTGAAGGAAATCTCGCACAGAAGCTCGACCGCCCGGTTCGGCCAATTGCCGACACCAAAGGCGATGAAGGCATCGGCCTCGGCATTGCTGACATCATCCAGCCGCCGCGGCGTCAGGATACGCAGCGCGACATCGGGGTACATCTGCCGGAACTCGCCGATATGGGTGCACAGGAACAACGAGGCGAAGCCCGGCGTGCAGCTGACGCTGAACGAGCCGCCAACGCCGGTGCCGGCATGGCGCGTCACCGCGTCGCCCAGCACGGTCAGCGCCTTGCGCACATCGCCGGCGTAGCGCTGGCCGCGCGGCGTCAGCGCCACGCCCTTGCCGATGCGTTCGAGCAGGTCGAAGCCGAGGTCGCGCTCCAGCAGGCGAAGCTGGTGGCTGACGGCGCTGCGGGTCAGGTGCAACTCGTCGGCGGCGCGCCAGACGCTGCCGTGGCGGGCGAAGCTGTCGAGCGCGCGCAGCGCTTGTGTCGATGGTATGCGCAAGGAGCCTCAGGTGAACCGAATTTGCATGAGCCGGGAAAACATATCACTTTTTAGCGAACCGTTTCACTGCTTTCTTCTCATGCCATGGAGAACCCGGTGGCCACCTCGGCGCAAACAACCGCCCTTGCCTGTCTCGACGGCATCCTGCCGTTGCTGTCCGCGTGGACACGCACCATCTTCGATTTCGGCGAGACCGCGTGGCGCGAGTATCAATCCGCCGCCTGGTATGTCGAGCGACTGAAGCGCGAGGGCTTTTCCGTCGAGGAAGGGTCCGGCGGCATGCCGACTGCCTTCTGTGCGCATTGGACGAACGGCGCCGGGCCGACCATCGGCCTGTATGCCGAATATGACGCCGTGCCCGGCAATTGCCAGGATGCGGCGACCGTCAAGCGCCCTCGCCCGGGCCTTGGCGACCAGGCCGGCGGCCACACCGATCCGCATTCCGGGCTCGGCATCTCAAGCCTTGGCGGGTTGCTGGCGACCAAGGCGGCGATGCAGCGGCACGGCATCCCGGGCACGCTGCGATTCACCGGCGAGCCGGCCGAAAAGGTGCGCGGATCAAAGCCGATCCATGCCGCCAAGGGCTACTATGACGGGCTTGCCGGCATGATCTCCTTCCATCCCTTCTACATGCTGCCGCTCTGCAACACGGCACGCTGGGACACACATTGCGGCGCGGCCTATGCGATGATCTACCGCTTTGTGTGCGACGAACCCGAAAATTGGATTCGCGCAGGCGATGGCGCACCGATTCCGCAGTCGCATTCGGCGGTGCGCGCGCCCGGGGCCAATGACGCGCTTGTCATGATGTACATGGCCTCCAAGGCGCTGCGCGATTCCATGCTGCCGCATCAGGGCGGCTGGTCGATCAGCGAGGCGATCCTGACCGCCGGCCAGGCGACCGCCGACAATCTACCGGCGGGGCTCGCCGAGATTCAGTACATGATCCGCGTGCCGACGCTTGCCATGGCCGAGCAGGTCACCGCCATGCTCGACCGCAACGCGCAGGCTGCGGCAGCGATGAGCGGTTGCCGCACCGAGCGGCACTGGGTGTCGAAGTCACGGCCGGGGCTGGCCAACCACGCCATGGCCGAAATCGCCTATGACGCATTGTCAAGCGTCGGGCCGCCGCGCTGGGACGAGACGGCGAAGGCAATCGCCCGCGAAATCCAGGTCAATGCCGGCGGGGTGGCGACCGACGAACCGTTCATTGCCGAGATGGAGCAACTGATTGCGCCACAGGACGCCGAAGCGCTGCTGCGCCGCGACCTGCCGCCGTCGCAGCTCAATTCGACCTCCGACGACTACACCGACATGAGCTGGCATGCGCCGACGGCGCGTTTCTACGTCGCCCGTCCGGCACTACGCTCCGCAAATGGCCACGTCTATCCGGCCTGGGTGATGAATGCGCTGGGCGGCATTTCGGCGACGATCGACCCGATGGTCATCTGCGCGGCGAAGACGGTTGCGCTGGCAGCCCTTCGCCTGCTGGAGGACAAAGGCGCCCGCGATGCGGCGATGGACGAGTTCGTCACCCGCACCGGCGGCGGCGTCGGCGGTTCGACCTGGATCGCGCCGCTCTGCGACTACGATCCGCCGATTGGATTTCGCTGGCCCGAATATGTCACCACCCCGCGCGGGCGCGACTGGTGGATACCGAGCAGTCAAACACCCCAAGCCACCTCACGAGGAGCATCCCATGACCGTTCATGACCGCATTGTCGCCGAGCCGTTTTCGCTGCAGCGCCGCAACCCGGCCGGCGGCACCAAGCCGCTGACCGTCTGGGGCTTCGCCAACGAGACCGACATCCTGACCGACGTCCTGCTCGGCTCACCCAATTTCCTGCGCCATCTGTCGACCAGTTCGCTGTCGCGAAAGCATCTGCGCGAGGCGCCCTGCAACGTCCAGATCGCGCAGGCACAGCACAAGGACCTGGTCGCCGCTTACGAACATTTCGGCGTCAACATCCACTGGCACGAGCCGACGCCTGAGTTGCCGATGCAGGTCTATTCCCGTGATTCCAGCGTCATGACGCCCTACGGCGCTGTCATCACCGCGATGGCCAACTGGTGGCGGCGCGGCGAGAACTACGCCGCCATCCGCACCTACGAAAAGCTCGGCATCCCGATCTACGACATGGTCACGGCAGGTACGTTCGAGGGCGGCGACTTCAACGTCATCGAGGATGGCGTGGTGCTGATCGGCTGCGGCGGCGCGCGCACGCAGGAAGAAGGTGCGCGCCAGGTCCAGGCCTGGTTCGACAAGGAAGGCTGGGAAACCCGCATCGCCTTCATCGACGAGTACTATGTCCATATCGACCTGATGGTGGTGCCGATCGCCGAAAAACTCACCGCGGTCTGCCTCGCCTGCACCGAACCCGGCATTGTCGACTGGTTGAAGGGCAAGGGCCACGAGATCATCGACGTGCCGTTCCAGGACACGATGGCGCTCGGCTGCAACTTCATGTCGCTGGGCAAGGACCGGGTGATCGCACCAACCTCCAGCCAGACGCTGATCGGCCAGCTCAAGGCCCGCGGTTTCGAAGTCGCGGCCGTCGACATGAGCGAGATTTCCAAGACCGGCGGCGGCATCCACTGCATGGCGCAGGCGCTGAAGCGCGAGCCGGCGTAAGGGACTGCGACTCTCGCCGGTATCGAAACGGCGGGCGCGGCGCCTGCCCTGGACGGGTCCGTGGTTCCGATCCAGCGCGTTGTCCGATTTTCATGAGGATGGACAACGCCCGGGATCGGTTTTACGAGTCAGCCCAACCAGCGGAGATGTTCACGTCCCCCAATGAACAAGATCGATACCCACAACAGCAAGGGTGGCGACGAGCGCTCGACCGCCACCAGCATCTTGCGGCTCGGCACAAGGTTGAAGCTCTCCCGGCAGACGCGTGGCCTGACCTTGAAGGCGCTGGCCGCCGCCGCCAACTGCTCTGAAAGCCTGCTGTCCAAGGTCGAGAACGGCAAGGTCTCGCCCTCGCTTCCCATGCTTCACCGGCTTGTCGAGGTGCTCGGCACCAACATCGGCTGGATGTTCGAGGAGTCCGATGGCGAGGAAGGCATCGTCTTTCGGGCGGGAGCGCGGCCGTTGATCGCGCTCGATCCGCTTCGGCGCGGCGAAGGCATTTCGCTGGAGCGCGTCATTCCCTATTCGCCAGGCCATCTCCTGCAGTGCAACATCCATCATATCGAGGCAGGCGGCGAAAGCGCTGGCCCGATCCGGCATGCCGGCGAGGAAGTCGGCTATCTCCTGGAAGGCGCCATTGAACTGATGGTCGGTGAAAAGACGTTTCGCCTGTCCGTGGGCGATTCCTTCGTGTTCAACTCCGAACTGCCGCACTGGTACCGCAATGTCGGCGACGAACGCGCCAGCATTTTCTGGGTGAACACGCCGGCGACATTTTGATCTTGCGAGCCCCTGGATTCTCTTCGTCGACGCCAATTCAAGTCACTTGACAAGAAATCAAGTATCTTGAATTATGCTTGTGCGCTCAGGCGCCAGGTGAGCCCGATCAAGGGCCTTTCCGCAAAACCAAGGGGAACCGGAATGCGTCTTACCAAGATCCTTTCAGGCTGCGCCGCAGCCATCGCCATGACTCTCGCGCTTGGCTCCGCCTCCGCCATGGCCGAGACCTATGCACTCGTCACCATCAACCAGCAGGCGCTGTTCTTCAACCAGATCAATGACGGTGCCACCGCCGCTGCAAAGGCTGCCGGCGTCGACCTCGTCATCTTCAACGCCAACAACGTGCCGAGCGCGCAGAACGACGCGATCGAGAACTACATCACCCAGAAGGTCGACGGCATCATTCTCGTCGCCATCGATGTTAACGGTGTGAAGCCGGCGATCACCGCCGCCAAAGCAGCGGGCATTCCGGTCATTGCGATCGACGCGCAGATCCCGAATGGCGACAACGTCGCCTTCGTCGGCGTCGACAACACCAAGGCCGGCGAGGATATCGGCAAGTTCTACGCCGAATACGTCAAGACCAAATTGAACGGCACCGCCAAGATCGGCGTCGTCGGCGCGCTCAATTCGTTCATCCAGAACCAGCGCCTCGACGGCTTCAAGAAGGCCGTCATCGACAGCGGCCAGAAGGTCACCTTCCTCGACACGGTCGATGGTCAAAACGTCCAGGACGTAGCCCTGTCCGCCTCCGAAAACCTGATGACCGCCAATGCCGACATGACGACGCTTTATGCGACCGGGGAGCCGGCTCTGCTCGGCGCGGTTTCCGCCGTGACCAGCCAGGGTCGCACCGGCGACGTCAAGGTGTTCGGCTGGGACCTGACCAAGTCGGCTGTGCAAGGTCTCGAAGAGGGTTGGGTGATCGCCGTCGTCCAGCAGGATCCGGCTGGTGAAGGCAAGGCCGCTATCGAAGCCTTCGGCAAGCTCAAGAAGGGCGAGAAGATCGATCCGATCATCAATGTTCCGATCACCATCGTGACCAAGGAAAATGTCGGCCAGTTCAAGGACATGTTCAAGTAGTATCCTCCCCAGGCCGCCGGGCTGCGCAATGACCTGATGGTCGCCTGCGCGGCCCGGCGACCGAGTGAACATGTCGCGCCCAGAGAATTGGAACCATGATGAGCGATGGCGAGACCTACCGCGTCAGGATGACCGGTATTTCCAAACGGTACGGCCCTATCCAGACGCTGGACGATGTTTCGTTGAACCTGAAGCCCGGGGAGGTGCTCGGTCTGGTCGGCGACAATGGTGCCGGCAAATCCACCCTGAGCAAGGTTCTGTCCGGTGCCGTCATTCCGGATTCCGGCACCATCGAGATCGACGGCAAAGCCGTTTCGTTTTCCTCACCGGCCGATGCCCGTGCCGCACGGGTGGAGATGGTCTACCAGGACCTTTCGCTCTGCGACACGGTGGATGTGGCGGGCAATCTCTTCCTCGGTCGCGAGCCGCGACGCCACGTGCTCGGTGTCCCCTTTCTCGACAACAGACGCATGCATGACCAGACGCGTGAGATGCTCGACCGGCTCGGCATCGTCATTGCCGACACCAGGCTCAAGGTCGAAAACCTCTCCGGGGGGCAGCGCCAGTCGATTGCCATCGGCCGCGCCGCCTCCTTCGATCCGTCAGTGCTGATCATGGACGAGCCGACGGCCGCCCTTGCGGTGGCGGAAGTCGAGGCGGTCCTGGAGCTCATCCGCGCAGTCAGCGCCCGTGGTGTCAGCGTCATCCTCATCACCCACCGGTTGCAGGATCTGTTCCTGGTCTGCGACCGCATCCAGGTCATGTATGAGGGCCGCAATGTCGCCGAGCGCAACATCGGCGACACCAGTATCGAGGAGGTCGTCAACCTGATCGTCGGCCGGAAATTCACCGCGCGTTCGGCGCGCGCCAGCCGCGACGAGGGGGTCCAGCCATGAACGTCACCTCCGCCGGATTGGGCGCCTCGCCGCCTAAACGCGCCCACAACAGCACATGGAAGGATGTGGCGATAGCCAATGGCAGCGCCGTCTCCATCGCGCTGTTCTTCATCGTCGTTTGCGTGGTCTTCTCTCTGGTCACCGGTTCCTTCCTGACGACACCCAATCTGCTCAACATCGTGCGCCAGTCGGCGCCGCTGCTGATCGTTGCGGCTGCGATGACCTTCGTCATCACCACCGGCGGCATCGATCTCTCGGTCGGTTCCGTGCTGGCGCTGACGGCGACGCTATCGGCCGTCTTGCTCCAAGCCGGGCTGCCGTGGCCGCTCGTCGTCCTCGCCATGCTGGCGCTCGGCGCGGTGATCGGAGCCCTGCAGGGCTTCTTCATCGCCTATGAACGGATACCGGCCTTCATCGTTACGCTTGCCGGTCTCTCCGTCATCCGCGGCGTGGCGCTGCTGATCACCGGCGGCTATTCGATCCCGGTCGAGCCTACCAGCTTCTTCGTCAACATCGGCAGGGCCTGGTTTCTCGGTGTGCCGGTACCCGCACTGCTCGCCCTTGTCGTCCTGATCGTCGCCTATCTCGCCTTTAACCAGACGCCGTTCGGCCGCTATGTGACCGGCATCGGGGCCAACACTGAGGCCGTGCGCCGCGCCGGCGTCGATACACGCTTCATGACGCTCTTTGTCTATGTCCTGTCGGGCATGGCGGCGGCAGTGGCTGGCATTGTTCTTGCCGCCCGGCTCGGTTCCGGCTCGTCGAATTCCGGCCAGGGTTTCGAGCTCGATGTCATCGCCGCCGTGGTGCTTGGCGGCACCAGCCTGTTCGGCGGGCGCGGCACGATCATCGGCACCGTGCTCGGCGCGTTGACCGTCGCGGTCATCGGCAACGGCCTGATCCTCGCGCACATGTCGCCCTTCCTGACGCCGATCGTTACCGGCACAATCATCCTCGTTGCCATCTGGCTGAATTTCCGCCTGTTCAAGGGCGCAACGCGGAGCCGCTGACATGGATCATCTGTTCGACAACACGCCAAGGCAAAGGATGCCGATAGGTGTTCGCTCCGGCACCGTGATGACCGTTGCCGGCCCGGTCGCGATCGCCGACATGGGCGTGACGCTGATGCACGAGCATATCCTGCTCGATGGCGCGACATCGTGGAAATGCCCCTGTCATCCCGATGAGAAGAAGATCGCCGAACAGCCGGTCAGCATGGAGATCATCGGCGAACTGCGGATGAACCCCTACATGAACCGCGACAACGTCTCGCTCGACGACAGCGACCTGGCGCTTTCGGAACTGGCGAAGTACCGGGAGCTCGGCGGCCATACCGTGGTCGATGCGACCAATATCGGCATCGGCCGCGATCCGGAGAAGCTGGCGCGCATTGCCCGCGCCTCCGGACTGCGGATCGTCATGGGCACAGGCTTCTACCTGCAGCACACCCATCCCGACTGGTTGAAGGCTATGGACGTCGACGACGTCACTGAATTCCTGGTCAATGATGTCGGCGGCGGGGCGACGCAGCCCGAAATCATGGCCGGCATCATCGGCGAGGTCGGCGTCAGCAAGGATTTCACCGACGAGGAGCGCAAGTCGCTGCGGGCTTCGGCCCGCGCCGCGAAAATCACCGGCGTGCCGCTGACCATCCATCTGCCCGGCTGGGAACGGCTGGCGCATGACGTGCTCGACGTGGTCGAGGCGGAAGGCGCCGATCTCAGGCACACGGTGCTTTGCCACATGAACCCGAGCCACAACGATCTTGCCTACCAGAGAAGCCTTGCCGCGCGCGGCGCCTTCCTGGAATACGATATGATCGGCATGGATTTCTATTACGCCGACCAGGATGCGCAATCGCCGTCCGACGAGCAGAATGCCCAGGCGATCCGCTCGCTGATCGAGATGGGGCTGGTCGACCGGATCCTGCTTTCGCAGGACGTCTTTCTGAAGATCATGCTGACGCGCTTCGGCGGCTTCGGCTACGGCTTCATCCTCAAGCATTTCGTGCCGCGGCTGAGACGCCATGGGGTCGAGCAGTCGGCGATCGACCGCATGCTCGTCGACAATCCAACGACCGTGTTCGCCGAGGGCCTTTGAGTCGCGGCTCCAAGCAGTAAGGGAGTATACATGTCCAGGAAGAAGGTTCTTCTCGCAGGCGAGTCCTGGGTCTCGACCGCGACCCACATCAAGGGCTTCGACCAGTTTCCGACCGTGACCTATCACACCGGAGCCGACGAACTGCTGGCCGCGCTGAAGGACAGTCAGTTCGACGTCACCTTCATGCCGGCGCACGAGGCACAGCGGAATTTCCCGCAGACCATGGAAGCGCTTTCAGCCTATGACGCTGTCGTGCTTTCCGATCTCGGCGCCAACACGCTGCTGCTTCACCCCGACACCTGGATTCATTCCAAACCAACGCCGAACCGGCTGCGCTTGCTGCGCGACTATGTCGGCAACGGCGGCGGCCTGCTGATGTTCGGCGGCTACTACAGCTTCCAGGGCATCAATGGCGGCGCGCGCTATCACAAGACACCGGTCGAGGAGGTTCTGCCCGTCTCCTGCCTGCCGGTGGACGACCGCGTCGAGGTTCCGGAAGGCTATGCGCCGGTCGTTGTCGGCCCGCAGAGCCATCCGATCCTCAAGGGCCTCGGCAAGGATTGGCCGATCCTGCTCGGCTTCAACGAGGTCGTGGTCAAGGACGGTGCGGAAGTTCTCGCCACCGTGTCTTCCGATTACCGTTCGCTGCCGCTGCTGGTGACCGGCAAATATGGCCAGGGCCGCACCGTCGCCTGGACCTCAGATGTCGGCCCGCATTGGCTGCCGCCAGGCTTCATCGCCTGGAATGGCTACAAGACACTGTTCGAACAGATGCTGGGCTGGGCAACGGCCAGGGATTAGCGATGCGCGTCCATGTCGTCGGCAATGTCTGCGTCGATACGACGTTTCGGCTGGACCGGTTTCCGGCAGCGGGCGAGACGCTGAACGCATCGGAACATGCCGACGGGCTTGGCGGCAAGGGTGCGAACCAGGCGGTGGCCGCCGCCCGCACCGGAGCCGATGTCCGCCTCCACACCGCGATCGGCAACGATGCCGCCGGAACCTGGATAAGGGAACATCTGAGCCGCGATCTCGATGCCAGTCATCTGACGATGCTGCCGCTGCAGAGCGACCGGTCAACGATCATGGTCGATGCGCGAGGCGAAAACCTCATCGTCACCGGTGCCAGTTGCGCCGCCGCCTTCAATCCGCTGGCGGACAGTGGTTTCGCGCCGTCGATCGAGCACGGTGACATCGTGGTGATGCAGGGTAATCTTTCTCCCGAGACAACGACGGCCTGCCTCAGCGCGACGCGCGACGCGGGAGCCGTTACGATCTTCAATCCGAGCCCGCTCACGGCTGGCTACGCACCGATTTTGAGCGACGTCAGCCTCGCTATCGCCAATGCAGGCGAGGCGGCGCTTCTCACCGGAGCCGCCGAACCTGCCGCGGCAGCCCGCGAGTTGATCCGGCAAGGCGCCGGAGCCGCCATCGTGACGCTTGGCGCGCAGGGCTGCCTGGTGGCCGATGGCGAAGGACGGATCGACCGGATCGCGGCGCCCAAGGTGACTGTGGTAGACACCAGCGGCGCGGGCGATGTCTTTTGCGGATGCCTCGCCGGCTGCCTTGCGGCCGGTATCGACCTCGCCATGGCAGCGCGTATCGCGGTGCGCGCCGCGGCTATTTCCGTCGGCCGCGCCGGCACGCTCGGCTCCTGCCCCGACAGGCGGGAGATGAAAATACTCATGGAAACGACGGAAGCGGAAACCGCATGACAAAATCCCCCAAATCCATCGGCTCCAAACAGGTCGCCAATGACGCGCTGCAGTCGATCTTCGGCAAAAGCAAGGTGGTGATCGGCGTCGTTCATCTGGCACCGCTGCCGGGCGCGCCGCGCTACGATGGCGAGGCGGTCGAGGCCATCTATCAGCGTGGCATTGACGACGCCAAAGCCTATCTCAACGGCGGCTGCGACGGCGTGATCGTCGAGAACCATGGCGACGTGCCGTTCGCCAAGCCAGATGATATCGGGCCTGAAACCTCCGCCTATATGTCCGTCGTCTCCGACCGCATCCGCCGAGAACTCGGCCGGCCGATCGGCATCAACGTGCTTGCCAATGCCTCCATCCCGGCACTGTCGATCGCCAGCGCCTCCGGTGCTTCCTTCGTCCGCGTCAATCAATGGGCCAACGCCTATGTCGCCAATGAGGGCCTTATCGAGGGAGAGGCAGCACGCGCCATGCGCTTCCGTGCCAGGCTTCGGGCCAACGGCATCCGGATCTTTGCCGATGCCCATGTCAAACATGGCGCCCATGCGATCGTTGGGGACCGGCCGGTCGAGGAACAAGTCAAGGACCTGGTCTTCTTCGATGCCGATGCGGTGATCGCGACCGGCCAGCGCACCGGCCACGCCGCCGACCTCGACTATATCAGGATGATCAAGGAGGCCGCTGGACTGCCGACGCTTGTCGGCAGCGGGGTGACGCCCGACAATGCCAACGACATCCTCGACATCGTCGACGGCGTCATTGTCGCCAGCTCGCTGAAATATGACGGCGTCTGGTGGAACCAGGTCGACCCGCAGCGGGTGAAGGCCTTCATCCGCGACCTCAAGCGGTGACTTTGGTGCCCGAAATCGATGGCGAGCGACTGCTCGGACGGCTCGATGCTTTCGCCCGGATCGGCGCGACACCGGCAGGCGGCGTCAACCGGCAGGCGTTCAGCGTCGAGGATCGCAACGCCCGGCGCCTGCTGGCGAAGCTGGCGATGGAGCGCGGCTTCGCGGTGTTTCAGGACGGCATCGCGAACCTCTTCGTCCGCCGCGAGGGCACGGATGCCACGCTGCCGCCGCTGCTGATCGGCAGCCACCTCGACAGCCAGCCGACCGGCGGGCGCTTCGACGGCGCGCTCGGCACGCTTGCCGCTTTCGAGGTGCTAGAAGCGCTGGAGGACGCGAAGACTGAAACCGGAATGCCGATCGAGGTCGTCGCCTGGGCCAATGAAGAAGGCAGCCGCTTCGCGCCGGGCGTGATGGGTTCCATGGCCTTCACCGGTGCGGATCCCGCCGCATGGAAATCAATTGTCGGCGCCGACGGCGCGTCCCTCGCAACGGAGATCGAGGCGACGATCGCCGCCTTGCCGGAGGCAGCCCTTCGTCCGATCGGCAAGCCGATATCAGGCTATATCGAGCTGCATATCGAACAGGGACCGTCGCTGGAAAAGGAGCGGTTGCCGATCGGTGTCGTCACCGCCGTGCAGGGCACGCGCTGGCTGGAAGTCTCCATTGAGGGCACTGCCGGTCACGCCGGTACCACCGGCCTTGCCTACCGCAGGGATCCGATGGTCGCCGCCGTTGCTGCAATGCACAGGCTGCAGACGACGATCATGCCGCCCGACAGCAGCGCGCGGCTGACTGTGGGCCGGATCGCCGCCAAGCCAGGATCGATCAACGCCATACCGCAATCCGTGGCCTTCACCGTCGACATCAGGCATCCACGGGTAGAGCGGCTCGATGCCATCGATGCCGAGTTGCGCCAGGTCTGCGCGGCGGAGGCAGAGGCCCAGCATTGCGCGGCAACGATCAAACGATCGTTCGACATGCCCGGGGCGGCATTCTCTCCCGATATGGTCAAAATCGTCGAGGCGGCTGTCAGTTCCCTGCGGCTCCCGCACAAGCAGATGATATCGGGCGCATTCCATGACGCGCTGTTCCTCGCCCGAGTGGCGCCTGCCGCGATGATCTTCGTGCCGTGCCGCGACGGGCTTAGCCACAACGAGGCGGAATATGTGGAACCTGCCTACGCAGTCACCGGCGCACGGGTTCTGCTGCATGCGACCATAGCGGCAGCCTCGCCGCGATGACCATTTAAGAACATTGTCTCTGACAGGCTGATCGCGCCGACCTCGAGCCGGCCAGCTTAACGAGCGCGGTTTCGAGGTGGCGCCGGTCGCCATTCATGCCTGCCCCCTGCCCTTTGCACCAACAAACCGTGCAGCTGTGTCCTCCCTGCCCTTGTGAGTGTCCGCAAAATGGATGAATAGTCGGGACGGTGTCCGCCCTGAAATTGCCGGCTTGCGGTTTTCAGATCGCGCCACAATCGCCGGATTTCCGAATGGCCAGTCCTGAACCGCGCAAGAGAAGAGGTCCGATCGCCACAAGGCTGCTGGCGCTCGACGCGTGGATCGATTCCTCGCTCTACGAGATCGGTTTCAAGGCGCGCCAGTTCTGGGAAGGCGCGACGATCTTCTCGCGGCGCTTCCGCGTCAACGGCTGGCGCCGTGGCATCATCGAACTGTTGAGCGAAGGCTTTACGCTCGGCGCCGGCGGCATCGTGGTGATGCTGGCGCTGGCCATCCCGGCTTTCCAGGATACAACCGGGGACTGGCGCGCCCAGGGCGACTTCGCCGTCACCTTCCTTGACCGCTATGGTAACGAGATCGGCCAGCGCGGCATCATCCAGCGCGATTCCGTGCCGGTCGACGAGATGCCCGATCACGTCATCAAGGCGGTGCTCGCCACCGAGGATCGCCGCTTCTTCGATCACTACGGCATCGATGTACTGGGCCTTTCGCGCGCCATCTTCGAGAATGTGCGGGCAAACTCCGTCGTCCAGGGTGGCTCGAGCATCACCCAGCAGCTGGCCAAGAACCTGTTCCTCACCAATGAGCGCACGCTGGAGCGCAAGATCAAGGAAGCCTTCCTGTCGCTGTGGCTCGAGGCCAATCTGTCGAAGAAGGAAATCCTGCAGCTCTATCTCGATCGCGCCTATATGGGCGGCGGTACGTTCGGCATCGAGGCGGCCGCCGACTTCTATTTCGGCAAGAGCGTCAAGGACCTGAACCTCGCCGAGGCGGCGATGCTGGCCGGGCTGTTCAAGGCGCCGACCAAATATGCTCCCCACATCAACCTGCCGGCGGCGCGTGCGCGTGCCAATGTGGTGCTGTCCAATCTTGTCGACGCCGGTTTCATGACCGAGGGCCAAGTCCTGCAGGCAAGGTTGCATCCGGCCGATGTCGTCGATCGCGGCGAACAGAAAAGCCCGGACTATTACCTCGACTGGGCGTTCGACGAGGTCAAGAAGATCGCCAAGCCGGGCCAGCACTCGCTTGTTGCCCACACCACCTTCGACGCCAACATCCAGAAGGCAGCGGAAGAATCGGTGGAGTTCCACCTGCGCCAGTTCGGCAAGGAATATAATGTCACCGAAGGCGCGGTCGTCGTCATCGAGACCAACGGCGCCGTGCGCGCCATCGTCGGTGGCCGCGACTATGGCGCCAGCCAGTTCAACCGTGCCACCAAGGCGCTGCGCCAGACCGGCTCGTCATTCAAACCCTATGTCTACGCAACGGCGATGGAACACGGCTTCACCCCCAACTCCATCATTTCCGGCGGCCCGATCAGCTGGGGCAGCTGGTCGCCGCACAATTACAGCGGTGGATCGGCGGGCAACGTCACGCTGATCATGGCAATGGCCAAATCGATCAACACCGTGCCGGTGCGGCTGGCCAAGGACTATCTCGGTATTCCGCCGATCAAGGCCATGGCCGAGGCGATGGGCGTGGAATCGCCGCTCGAAGCGCACAAGACCATGGTGCTCGGCACCTCGGGCATGACGGTGATGGACCAAGCGACGGGCTACAGCGTGTTCGCCGACAACGGCTTCGTCGGCTCCCGGCACGGCATCACCCAACTGGTGACCCGCACCGGCGAGGTGGTTTATGATTTCGCCAAGGACGCGCCGCCGCCACACCGTGTGCTGTCGGAGCAGGCGCTCAAATCGATGAACACCATGCTGGCCGCGGTGCCGGTGATGGGCACGGCGCGGCGGGCTCAACTTCCCAACATCGTCGTCGCCGGCAAGACCGGCACGACGCAATCCTACCGCGACGCCTGGTTTGTCGGCTTCACCGGGAACTACACGGCGGCGGTGTGGATGGGCAACGACGACTTCACGCCGACCAAGAACATGACGGGCGGCTCGCTACCGGCGATGGTGTGGCAGCGACTGATGGTCTACGCGCACCAGAACATCGACCTCAAGCCGATTCCGGGTATCGACAAGCCCTTCGTCGACGAGGAGATCGCGGCCAAGGCAGAGGAAGCGCAGAAGAAGAGCGACGCGCAGGCGGCGGCCGATGCAGCCGCCGAACGGCCGCCGGTGCTGTCCAGCCGGACCACGCAGACGCTGCGGGACATGACAAGGCTGTTCCAGTCGGCGCCCGCCCTCAGTACGCCTCAACCGCCGGAGACGCTGTCGGCGCTGTGATTTTCTGATTGGGTGAGTCTTTCCGACTGGTCTGGGCGGGCAAATCCATCGGCCCGCTTGCCACAAGGCCCTGCGCCGCGATATCCCCGAGCGGCAACTCTTCGGTGTCCCCGGCCCTTCATGCTCAAAAATGCTTTCCTGACGCTGCTTTCGCTTGCCATAGCCATCGTCGGCGGTGGCGGCAGCGTCTGGTATGCGCTGAAATTCCAGGGTGGTGTCGGCGCGATCCGGATCGGCCAATGGACAGCCTTTCCCGATATCGGCACGCCGTCCGCCGATCCCTATTCCAAGGCCCGCGTGGCACGCGAGGGCGTGCTTGCGCTCGGCCGCGCCGAAGGCCTGTCCTTTGTCGCCGAGCGCGACACGGGCGGCGCCGAGCTCAAGCGCGAATGCACCTACACCATCGAGGGTGGATTTCCGACGGCGCGGTTCTGGACGCTCTATGCCGCCGACCAGTCGCTCGGCGTGGTCGAAACCGGCAAACCCCGGCTGGCGGCACTGCAATCCTATGGTGTTGTACGACAACCCGATAACTCGGTCGTCATTTCCGCCGGCCATCACCCGATGCCGGGCAACTGGCTGCTGACGGACGGCTTCGGCAGGATGTATTTCGTGCTGACCTTCTACGACACGCCGATCGCCAGCAGCACCGGCCTGTCCGACGTCTCGCTGCCGCGGATCGTAAAGGTCGGCTGCGATGCGTAGTTTCTATGCGGCGATGCGCAGGCTTCTGCATGCCGTCCTGCTCGGCCTGCTCGGCGCCGGCATCGTGCACATCGCCGTGCTGCTTCTGGTGCCTGAATTTTCCGAACGCGATGCCTGGTCGCGGCTGTCCATGGCGTCGGATCTCTACAGGATGACGCGGCTCGATGCCGAGGCCGGTGGCGCGCCCGTGGTGAAATCCGTCGACCCGCTGTTTTACGCGACAGCGTGCCGGTTCGACCTGGGCGAAGGCATGGTCCGCATCAAGGCGCCAGGACATGTCCCGTTCTGGTCAGTGTCGGTCTATGACCGCAGCGGCCACAACATCTATTCCTTCAACGACCACACCGCGACCGGCGGCGTGCTGGATGCCGTCGTGCTGACGCCGGCGCAGATGATCGACGTGCGCAAGGACCTTCCCGAGGACCTTCAGGGAGCGATCTTTGTCGAAGCACCGATCGAGGAAGGCATCTTCGTCATCCGCGCCTTCGTGCCCGATGACAGCTGGAAGCCGATCGTATCACGCTTCTTCGAGCAGAGTTCCTGCGAGCTGCAGGACTTCTAGTGATGCGGGACCGGCTTCGTCCCTGGCGACCCCGGCTTGTCAGGATCGACCGGCCGCACTTCGCCGGCATGAGACCGCTCGTAGCGGATGCCGGGAAAGATGATCACCGCCGCCGGAATTTCGGCGGCTTGCTTTGCTCGATTGTTTGGTGCCGTACGCGGCACGAAAGACAGTACCATGCCCATGGTTCGCGCATTCCTCTCGGTTTCCCCGGAGCACAACGCAACGCCTCCAAATATCATTAAGGCCGGCAGAGGGTTAACGGAGCGCTAACGGATCGTCGCTAACTTGATCTTTGTTCTTGGCGCTCGCGAAACCGACACAGTCCCGGTCGAGCGTGCCCAAGCTTGTGTCGAGTACGGGCGTATCCTTCGTGTCATCTTCGGACTTCAGGCAAATCGCGGTACGAAAAGACTCGGGAAAGGCCGAAAGGCTGTTCCGCGCCGCAGTGTCGGCGTTCTGCTCGCTCACCCGCCCTTCACGCCGTGAGATCGGCCAACTCGAAGACCTGACGCTGCCGCTGTTCGACAATGTGTCCGTCGAATCCCGCCGTTACGTGGCGGCCGCCCTTTCCGAATGCGAATATGCCCCTGCGGCACTGGTGCGCCGTCTCTGCGAGGAACCGGTCGACATTGCCGCGCCGTTGCTCATCCGCTCACGCGCCGTCAACGACATCGATCTCATCGCGCTTATCGGGCGACATGGCCTGCCGCATGCCCGCGCCATTGGGCGCCGCAAGGGCCTGAACCCGACCATCGCCGATCTGATCCGGGCGCTGGAAAGGCCAACTCTGGTGCGCGTGCGGGAGCCGGAGGCGAAAGCCATCGCAGCAGACGAGATGGTGTCGGTGAGCACGGAAACGGCCTCCGACGAGCCCGCCCGAGAACAGGCGCTCGGCATCGCAGCCGAGAATGCACGGCGCAGGCTGCGCTCGATGATGCGCACGGGCGACGAGACGGCAGCGACGAACGCCGATCTATTCACAGGCGCCGACACCTATGTGAAATTGCGCGAGACAGCGCTGACGGGAAACGCCGCGTTCTTCCAGACCGCGCTCGCCGATGCGCTCGATATCGATTTCTCGATCGCGCGATCGCTCACCGCCAACCATAACTGCGCATCGCTGCTTGCGGCATTGCGCTCGCTGGACCTCAGCGAAGACAAGGCCTTCCTGATCGCCGTTGCCGTCTACCCCAGCCAATTCCCACATCCTCAAGCTATCCGCACCTTCCTCGACCGCTACCGCCAGCTGCATCGCGAGGCGGCCCAGGACAAGGTGCGGCACTGGAAAGCCGAAACCCTCTCGAGGGTGGTTCGCGACGCCGCACCGGCAAACAGCGATACCCGCATGGCATCGAACAGCGACGATGCGGCTGAGACCTCCGGCCTCAGGGCGTCTTCACGGAAATAAGTTCCTCGACAGGCACGGTGCCGGCCTCGATCTCGACCACCCAGATGTCGGGATCGAACTTCTTTTCCCGTTCCAGCCTGGCATCGAGCACTGCGGCATCGTCGCCGGCTCCGAGCAGACTGAAAAACCGGTCGTCGGGCTTGGCCGAATCGTAGCTTGTCTGCGGTGCCGGCCCGAACAGGGCAACCTCGCCCAGCCTGCCCCGCGCCAGGACGAAGACAGCGCCGGCTTCGGTCGCGCCACGCTTGACCACGGCGGCAAATCCGCCGGCGCCGAAAACCCGGCGCAACAGGGCCGAGACCCACAGATCCGATGTGACGCGCATGAGAGAACTCCGCTAATGCATGTCGCCCAAAAGTGGCCCCGGTTTTGGGACAACGACATGCATGAAAACAAGGCAAGCGGGTTCTGTATCGATATTTGCGCCGCTCGGCGAGCCGTCGTTTCGGCCGTCAGTTGGTCAGGCCGATCTCGCGCATCTTGACGTAGACGATCTCATCGGGCTCGCCCGTCTGCGGCAGCCCGAACAGCGACTGGAATTCCTTGATCGCCGCCTTGGTGCGCGCGCCGACGACGCCATCCAGTTGCATGTCGTCATTGCCGAACGCCTTGAGCCCGGCCTGGATCTTGACGATGCGGGCATCGGGCGCTTGCGTCGCGGCATTCGGATCGGCGGTATTCGCCTGCCCTGAATTTGTCTGCAAAGACACCGGAACGGCGGCCGGCATATCCGGGCGCGGCTGCGGCCTGGGTACGACGGAAGCGGTTTTCGGCGTCGCGCCCAATTGATCCAACAGAAGCGCATCGATCTCGCCGGATGCGTTGAGCCCGACCTTCTGCTGATAGGCCTGGATGGCCTTGCGCGTGTTGGGCCCGGAAATGCCGTCGACCGTTCCGGAATAGAAATCGAGATCCTTCAGTATGCCTTGCACCTGCTCGACCACCGGGTCACCTTTGATCGGCGCCGGCGCGCCGGATGGCCGCACGATGTTGAATGTCGTCTCCGGTTCGTCGGACGCCGCGCGCGGAAAGCCCTCGATGCTGCGGGTCGCGAAAAACGCGCCGGCATGAGGGAACGGCTGATACCACAAGGCATTGGCGGAAACGTAGAACAACGTCACCAGGAATGCGGTCGAGCCACCCACCAGGACAGGATTGCGCGAGATCATGCCACCGACGGCGACGGCGCCGTCCTGAAAGGCATTGCTGCGGCGCTTGACCGCCTTAGGCTGTTTTGCGGAGCGAGCCATTTCTGTCCCCTTTCGCCATGGCCACAGGCATCGTCAGCACGCCGGCCTTCTCCGCCTGATGCCCCTTCGGTCCGTTCACCGGCAGGCTGATGGTCACCGTGGTGCCCTCGCCCGGCATGCTTTCAATGGACATCGTGCCTTCGTGCAGCGCCACCAGGCCCTTGACCAACGACAGGCCGAGACCGGTCCCCTCGAAACGGCGGGTATAGTCGTTCTGGATCTGCATGAAGGGCTTGCCGAGATTGGCAAAATCCTCCTCGGCGATGCCGATGCCGGTGTCCCTGACCCAGAAATGCAAGCGCGAGCCGATCCGCTTGGCGCCGACGACGACATCGCCGCCATCGGGGGTGAATTTGATCGCATTGGAGACGAGGTTGATGAGCATCTGCTGCACGGCACGCTGATCGGCATTGATGTCGCCGGCGTCCGGCGCGATCTGCGCCTGCAGATGGATGTTCTTGGCCTGCGCCTGCAGTTGCATCATCGACTGGCACATGTCGACCGCTTCCGCGAACCGAAACGGCTCCGGTTCGGTCGCATAGACGCCCGATTCAATCCTGGACACGTCGAGTATCGAGGTCACGACTGCAAGCAGATGCTGGCCCGAATCCCTCACAAGGCCGACATATTCCTTCTGGCGCGGATCCTTGAAGGCGCCGAACATTTCATGCAGCAGCATGTCCGAGAAGCCGATAATGGCATTCAGCGGCGTGCGCAATTCGTGGCTGACCACCGCAAGGAAGCGCCCCTTCGCCACCTCGGCGGACGCGGCCGCTTCATTGGCCGCCGCCAGATCCTCGCGCAGCCGGGCAATCTCGTCATTCTCGCGCAGGACAAGCGTGAAGACGTCGCCCTGTTCCTCGGCTCGCACCAGATCGAGCGAGAACGGCCGATAATTGTCGGCCGTCATGCGACTGTCATTCTGGCCATGGCCGTTCTGGGGCAGCCTGATGCGCAATTCGAGCCGGCGCGACAACGCGCCGTCGCGCATGTCAGCCAGGGCGCTGAGATAGGAAACGCGATCCGACAGATGGACGCGATCGAAAAGGCCGCTTCCGGACAGCAATTCGGGCGGCAATTTCAGAAGCGTGCGCGCCTTTGGCGAAGCGTCCAGAACCTCGCCATGACGGGCGACGCGCAAGATCACCGCATCGATGATGTCTTCAAGCCGGTCGGCAGTGTCGACCACATCAGCCGCATCGGCCGTGTTTCGAAACGCCGATGCGCGCGGGATCAGCGTGAGCGCCCAGGCCAACGGCACCAGCCAGTGCCACGCCGCGATCTGCGCTCCTGCGAACGGGAACACGGTTCCAGCCAGAGGCTGAGCCAGGATGGCGACAGCGGCCGACAGGGCTCCCCACAGTGCCGCGCGCCGTGAGGCGCCGATCCACCAGGCTTCGAATGGCAGCGCCACGACAAGCATGGCGACAGGCGAACTCAGCCCGCCCGCGGCGGCAATGAGACTGCCGAGAGAAATGCCCGCCACTGCCAGGGCGATCCGACTCGCCATCGCCATCTTGCCGGTCGCCGCCACCAGCAGGGCGACGAACCAGCACAGGCCAAAGGCCGCGAAGATGGCGGCCATGGTGACGGCGGCGCCCATGCCCGAAGTGACCAGCGTGACCGCGGCACCCGCGGCAAAGAAAGGAGCAGCGAGCATGACGCCGATGAAGCGGCGCTGGCGCTCGCGGTCGCCCTGCCCAAGGATGGACGGATGGACCATACGTTCGCAACCGGCGGCAATCGCGCCAGGCAATTCAACGTATCTGGCCTTGATTGAACTCAACTCAACGCACCCGTAATCGTCGTGGACAGCTCTGCCCTGCAGATCTTTCTGGTTGGCTTTGAAACTCGCATCCAGCGTTTAAGGAATGGATAAGGCAGGGCCGACCAAAGCCCCGGCCTGCGGCAAATATCGGGATGCCGGCAGCCGAAAGCCCGGGCAAATGCAGCCATAGTAAACGGAGGGTTATTCGGCGACGGTGCCCATCGGGTGGGTGCATGCGGCACCTTGACTCCGAGATTTCAAGAAAAATACAGGAAAAACATGGAGATAGATGGTTATCCCATGTTAAGGAAACTCATTCGGATTTGAGACAAATCGTTTGCACAACGGCTCGTTTCGAATTTGCCTAAAATTTGAGGAAAATTGTCGCTTTGCCTGCAAGCCGTCCTTTGCGCCTGTGTGCCAACATCCTGCCACAAAAGAGGTCATGCCATATGGACGCATGATCCGGTCACGACGAGAGGGCAAGGGCATGTTCTTTTTGATGAGAATGGCTTTCTGGTTTTCGCTGGTGCTGCTGGCGTTGCCATTGAGTGTCGGTTCCGATGAAGCGGGGCATGAAAGCGTCGGGCCGATCCAGGCCTTGTTTGCGGCACGCGAGGCAGTTGGCGACATCGCCGGCATTTGCGAACGCAAGCCCGATGTCTGTGAAACCGGCAAGTCCGCGATGCACACCATCACCGCGCGCGCCAAGGAGACCGCCAAGATCGCGGCAGCAATGCTGGACGACAAGTCCACTGCCGGCCCCGATACATCGACGATGACTGGCAGCGTGCCGGAAGAAATCGTCTTGCCCGAGACAGTCACCCTGCCGACGCAGAATTAAGCCGTTTCGACGGCGCACCGCGGGCTGTCTGCCCTCTCGACACCCGCGGTGTCCTTGTTTTTTCCGTGACGCGGAGCCGCCGCGTGACTATATCCGGCATTATGACCACGACGATCCAGACGATCCGCGACGACTTCTCGTTCCTTGAGGAATGGGAAGACCGCTATCGTTACGTCATCGAACTCGGCGAGGCCTTGCCGCCGTTTCCTGACGAGCAGCGCAGCGCCACCAACAAGGTGCCGGGTTGTGTCAGCCAGGTCTGGCTGACCACCGAACGCGGAGCTGGGGCCGACCCGGTCATCACCTTCACCGGCGATTCGGACGCTCATATCGTGCGTGGGCTGGTCGCGATCATGCTGGCGCTGTTTTCCGGCAGGACCGCCAGCGAAATCCAGAAGACCGATGCGGAAGCGACATTGAAAGAGCTCGGCCTCGACGAGCATCTGTCGCCGCAGCGCGCCAACGGCCTTCGCTCGATGGTCAAGCGTATCAAGCGCGATGCCGAGGTGGCGCTCAAGCAGACCGCCTGAGCGCGTTTCACACTCTTCCTGGAATTGCTCTACTCGATCAGCGCGTTGCCGCCCCGCAAAATCAAACGGCGCCCGAAGGCGCCGTTTATCGATTCGGTCTGGCTGGCTGCGATTACCGCGCCTTGCGCTTGCGGCCGAGACCCATCTTCTTGGCGAGCTGGGACCGGGCAGCCGCATAGTTGGGTGCAACCATCGGATAGGTCGGGTCGAGGTTCCACTTTTCGCGATACTGATCCGGCGTCAGGTCATAATGGGTCATCAGATGGCGCTTCAGCGACTTGAACTTCTTGCCGTCTTCGAGGCAGACGATGTAGTCGTCATGAACCGAGCGCTTCGGGTTGACCGCCGGCTTTTGCTTGTCGGCAGGCGGCTGTTCGGCGGTTCCGCCCACACGCCCGAGTGCGGCATGGACATCGGATATCAGGTTCGGCAATTCGCCGACCGGCACGGGATTGTTGCTGACATAGGCGGCCACCACATCGGCGGTCAATTCGATCAGCGCATCGCTGTTTCTGGAAGGTGTTTCGACAATATCCATGGTCTTCAGGCCCCAACAAGAGTTACTCGATCCGCGCCCTTTTTTACAGGCAGGGCATTGCACGAACTTTGTGCAGGTAGAGCTTCTGCGATTCGTCTCGCGGGCACATCAATGAGCCTGCGCGCCAAGTAAGTCAATTCGACCCTTGCGCTATATTGAACGATGTTGGTCAATTATTCCCGGATCAGCTTCAATCTTTCGTGCATTGTGCAATTTATCGATATTTCGCCCGCCAACCAGCAACGGCTGACGCGACGTCAGCTCGTCGTTACATTCGCGGCAACTCACAAAGCGGGTTTCAATGCTTGATTTTGCTTGGCTATTGCACGCGCAAACTTGGTTGTTCATATCTGTCCACAAAACCACAGGTTGCCGCCGTCGAGCAAGCAATCAGGGACATCTCTGTCATCCGGCCGGATCGGTTAACCGCGCCGCGTCAATCAATGCGGGGTTATGTATTTGCCGTAGGCCCACCCGGTGACGAAGTTGCCGTTCTGGGCCGGGTCATGCCAGATTTCGCACCAACGATAGCGAACCTTCTGTTCCTGCTTCCACGCCGGCTGGTTGGCGATGTCGAGCAGGTTTATCCCGCCGGTGCATCGTCCGGTCATCTGCAGAACGGTCCCATTCGGGTATGCCGCCTGCTTCTGGGACGTGCCCGAAGGGTATTTGCGCACATTGAGCGTGTCGCCGAACGGCACATTGGCCACTTGCCAAGCCGCGAATACGGTCGCATGAGACTGGCCGGCAAAGGCCAGAGTTAGCGAAGCAACGGCGAAAGCCGCAGCAGTCCGAGACCGAACAGTCATCATCTTTCCTCCCGGCTCATCTCCTGGAGCCGACACAACCCATAGACTGCGGCTCTTGAACCCGCCCTGATCGGTGTGTTCATTTGCCATTCAAGATACTTCCAAAGCGAGACGCAATGACCAAGACATCCGTATTTCCGATCGTCAGCCCGCCAACGCCCGAGAAGCGGCCGGTTTCCGACACACATCACGGCATCACGCGAACCGACGACTATGCCTGGCTGCGCGCCGACAACTGGCAGGAGATGTTCCGGGACCCGTCATTGCTAGATGCGGGGATCCGAGCTGAGCTCGAGGCGGAGAATGCCTACCAGTCAAAGCTGATGGCCGATACGGTCGAGATGCAGAAGCAGCTTTTCAAGGAGATGAAGGGCCGTATCAAGGAAGACGATTCTTCCGTGCCGATGAAGGATGGGCCCTATGCCTATGGTTCGTCCTTCAAGCTTGGCGGCGAGCAGCCGCGCTATTTCCGCATGCCGCGCGACGGCGGCGCCGAGCATATCCTGCTCGACGGCGACGCGGAGGCCGCAGGCAAGGCCTATTTCCGTCTTGGCGGTGTCGACCATTCGGCCGACCACACCAAGCTGCTGTGGGCATTCGACGACAAGGGCTCCGAATTCTACACGCTTCGCGTGCGCGACCTTGCCGATGGCAAGGAGCTTGCCGACCAGATACCCGACACCGGCGGTTCAGGTGTCTGGAGCGCCGGCAATGACGGCTTCTTCTATACGCGACTCGACCCCAACCACCGGCCGTCCAAGGTCCTGTTCCATGCGCTGGGCGACAGCCCGCAAAGCGATCGGCTGATTTATGAGGAAACCGATCCCGGCTTCTTCATGAATGTCGACGGCACCCGCAACAACGAATGGATCATGATCGGCATCAACGATCACGAAACTTCGGAATACCGCCTCTTGAGCGCCAGCGATCCGTTTGCCGAACCGAAACTGGTCTCGCCGCGTGAGATTGGCCTTCAGTATGACCTTGAAGAAGGGGGCGACATCTTCTTCATCCTGACCAATGCCGATGGCGCCAAGGATTTCAAGATCATGACGGCACCGGCGAGCGATCCGGTCCGTGCCAACTGGCAGGAACTGGTGCCGCATGAACCCGGGCGACTGATCCTGTCGGTGATCGGCTTCAGGGACCACATGGTCCGGCTCGAACGCAAGGAAGGCTTGCCGCGCATTGTCGTGCGCGACCGCAGCAGCGGCGAGGAGCATCATCTGTCCCTAGACGAGGAGGCTTTCTCGCTCGGCCTGTCGGGTTCCTATGAGTACGATACCGAGATCATGCGCTTTTCCTACTCGTCGATGACGACGCCGGCCCAGGTGTTCGACTACAATATGCGCACCCGCGAGCGGGTGCTGCTGAAAACCCAGGAGGTGCCGTCCGGCCATGACGCGGAGCACTATGTCACCAGGCGGCTGATGGCGCCGGCCAGCGATGGCGAACTGGTGCCGATCTCGCTCTTGCACCACCGCGACACGCCGCTGGATGGATCCGCACCGTGCCTGCTTTATGGCTACGGCTCCTACGGCATCACCGTGCCGGCCGCCTTCAACACCAACTGGTTCTCGCTGGTCGACCGCGGCTTCGTCTTTGCCATCGCTCACGTCCGCGGCGGCAAGGACAAGGGCTATGGCTGGTACGACGACGGCAAGCGGGCGCACAAGATGAACACCTTCACCGATTTCATCGCCGTCGCGCGCCATCTGGTGACCGAGCGCTACACGGCGCATGACAGGATCGTCGCGCAAGGCGGTTCGGCCGGCGGCATGCTGATGGGCGCCATCGCCAACATGGCGCCGGATTGTTTCGGCGGCATCGTCGCCGAGGTTCCTTTCGTCGATGTGCTCACCACCATGCTCGACGCGAGCCTGCCGCTGACGCCGCCGGAATGGCCTGAATGGGGCAATCCGATCGCGTCAGCCGACGACTATCGAACCATCGCCGCCTATTCGCCCTACGACAATGTCGCAGCGCTCAACTATCCGCCGATCCTGGCGCTGGCCGGTCTCACCGATCCGCGCGTCACCTATTGGGAGCCCGCCAAATGGGTGGCGCGGCTGCGCGAGCGCAAGAGCGGCGACAATCCGGTGCTGTTCAAGATCAACATGGATTCCGGCCATGCCGGTGCCTCCGGCCGGTTTTCGCGGCTGGAGGAGATCGCCTACACTTATTCGTTTGCACTGAAGGTGATGGGCAGGGCGCAGCTTACTGGAGAAATCGTCCGATGATCGATCTCGCTACCTTGATTGCCTATGTCGCGGTTGTGCTCGGCTTCGTCTTTATTCCGGGTCCGGCCACGCTCCTTACCATAGCGCGGGCAACGAGCTCCGGAACCAAGGTTGGCATCGCGACCGGCGCCGGGATCGCTGCCGGCGACGTGTTTCACACCGTCATGGCGATGGTTGGCATCTCGGCGATCATCGCCACGTCGGCGGCGCTGTTCAGTATCATAAAGTACATCGGCGCGGCCTACCTGGTTTATCTCGGCATTCGCGCGATCATCGAGAAAACACCAGCCAACCCGGCTGCCGGTGCGCTCGCGATCTCCGCCGGCAAGGCGTTTCGACAGGCTGTCCTGACCGAAGTGCTCAACCCCAAGACCGCGCTGTTCTTCCTCGCTTTTCTGCCTCAGTTCGTGCGGCCTGAAAACGGATCGGTGATGCTTCAGTTGACCATATTGGGGGTTATCTTCGTCTTACTCGGCTTTTTCAGCACGGTCGTCTTCGCGGCGAGCGCCGGTCGGCTCGGCGCGTTCCTGCGCCGAAATCCGACAGTGCTGAAGTGGCAAGGCAAGGTTGTTGGCGGCATCTACTGCGCTCTGGGTATTCGGCTCGCGCTGCAGCAGCGCTGACCTTTTCATCCCTATTCGCCGTCGGTCAGCGGAACGGGTCGCGAACCGACCGCCGCTGTTCCTCGACGGATTTCCAATGTCATGAGTTTTTGATTTGCGTATAATCTTTTCCGAGGCTTCATTTCGCGGTCATGCGCCGCGATTTTCTGCTCGCAATTGCCACCATCGCGCGCTACCCAATGCCCGGCTTTTCAAAGCCGCGACTGCCAGTACTGTCTCGCAAGGGTCCGCCATGCTGCTCGTTGACGTCTATCTCGACAAATCGTCCATCCAGGGCATCGGTGTGTTTGCCAGGGCCCACATTCCGCGCGGCACGCTGATCTGGAAGTTGGACCCGAGATTCGATCGGATCATCGACGTGGAAACTTATGAGAGCGAAAGCGGATCGGTGAAGAACTATCTCGACCGCTATTCCTACCCCGACCGGCGCGACCCGAACTACATCGTCTTCGAAGCCGACGACGCCCGCTTCATGAACCATGCGGATGAGCCGAATTGCGACGTCTCCTCACCTGAGGAAACATACGCCTTGCGCGATATCGCGCCTGGCGAGGAACTGACCTGCGACTACAATCATTTCTTTGAAACCGGCTTCGATTTCCTCGGCGACCGCCACCTGTCGCCGGAAAACTAGCTCGCCGGCTTTTTGCGCGGCGGATAGCCGTTTGGATGCGGCGGTACCGCCTTGAGGTAGGCGGCGATGGCCGCACGGTCCTCGGGCGCGAGTTCGGCCATGTTCCGCTGCACGTCGACCATGGCGCCGCCGACGGAATCGAAATCAGGCGTGAAGCCGGTTTCGAGGTAGTTGGCGATGTCGGCTTCCGACCAATCGCCGATACCGCCTTCGCCCGATGTGATGTTCGGCACGACGCCGCTGCCCTCGGCGGCCACGGCGCCGGCCAGCCACGCGTTCTTTTTCGTACCGCCTGCAAAATCGCGCGGCGTGTGGCATTCGCCGCAGTGCCCCGGCCCTTCGACCAGATAGCGGCCGGCCATCACCGGGCCAGGCGTGCCATCGGGCAAGGGAACGACCGGCTGGTCGCTGAGATAGAGCAGTTTCCAAAGGCCGATGCCGCGGCGGATGTTGAAGGGGAAGCTGAGCGAGTTCGCTGGCGCCTTGCCGGCGACGGCCGGTAGCGTCTTCAGGAAAGCATAGAGGTCGGCAATGTCGGCCGGATTCATGCGCGCGTAGGATGCATAGGGAAAGGCCGGATAGAAGTGTTCGCTCGAGGGCGACACGCCCTTCAGCATGGCATTGGCGAGGTTCTCGACAGACCAGGCGCCGATGCCGTCCTTGGGATCCTGCGAAATATTGGGCGGCACGAAGGTGCCGAACGGCGTCTTCAGTTCGAGGCCGCCGACCAGTTGAAGGCGGGCGTCACCCTGCGAGCCCGGCTTCGAATGACAGGATGTGCAGCCGCCGGCATAAAAAATGCGCTTGCCCCTGGCGGCATCGCCAGGGCCGAGTTGCGCCACAGTTTCAGCATCCAGCCTTACCGGCGCCGACAGCAGCCATCCGGCAACCGCGCCGACGCCGCCCAGAACGAGGACGGCGCCGACGAGTTTTCTCAGCAAGGGCATCGGCCGCGATCAGCCCTTTTTCACCCTGTAAGTCTGATGGCAGCTGGCGCAGTCACCGCCGATGGTGTTGAGCTGCGTCGTCAAGGCATCAACATCGGCTGGCGGCGCCGCGACCGCGGCCTTGACGTCGGCCAGAAGCTTGTCCTCGGCCGCATTGAAGCCGACCTTGTCTTCCCAGATTTTTGGCGAGGCCGTGGTGTCACCCGTATCGCTGCCGGCCGGGAACAGCGCCTCGGCATTGAACTTCTCGGCATTGGCTTGCAGCGCCTGCAGCGCCGTCAGTACGGCCGCGGCGTCGAAGGATTCTTCACCTTTGACAACCTTCGACAATCCGCCGGCAATCTTTCCACGTTCCTTCATCAGAGCCTGCCGGTCGAGGATCGGATCGGCGGAGGCCACCGAACCGGCAAAGGCGAGCATAGAGATGGCGAGGACAAGCTTTCTCATTCAATTGGCTCCATGAGGAAGGTATTCGGACAGGGCGTTAACCGACGCTGCCAGGGCGTTAACGGACGCTGCGTGGGGAATATTCCCTTCCCCCGGATGATTTTTCTCAAACCTTAACGAAGACCTCGACGCCAAAAGAAAAGCCCCGGGGATGCCGAGGCTTTCTGAAAATCGGTCACTTCGCCTTTTCGTACAATTCCAGCACGTGATCCCAGTTGATCAGGCTGTCGACGAACGCCTCGAGATATTTCGGCCGAGCGTTGCGGTAGTCGATGTAATAGGAGTGCTCCCAGACATCGACGCCGAGGATCGGCGACGCGCCATGGACGAGCGGGTTCTCGCCATTCGGCGTCTTCGAGATCGCCAGCTTGCCATCCTTGACCGAGACCCAGGCCCAGCCGGAGCCGAACTGTGTCGTGCCGGCGGCAATGAAGTCGGCCTTGAACTTGTCGTAACCACCGAGATCGCTATCGACCGCCTTCTGCAGGGCGCCCGGCAATTTGTTGCCGCCGCCGCCCTTCTTCATCCACTTCCAGAAATGGATGTGATTGTAGTGCTGGGCGGCATTATTGAAGAGACCGGCATTCTTGCCGAACGACTGCTTGACCACCTCTTCGACCGACAGATCGCCCATGCCGGCTTCGGCGGCGAGCTTGTTGCCGTTGTCGACATACGCCTTGTGGTGCTTGTCGTGGTGATATTCCAGCGTCTCTTTCGACATGTAAGGCTGCAAGGCCTCATATTCGTAAGGCAAAGCGGGCAATTCAAAAGCCATGGATGGTACTCCCTCGTGGAAAAATCCGGTGTCGATACCGGACTAAGATAGGGCTGGAACGGGTTGGGACAACTCCGGGATGAAGCGTCGATCGCCTTTTTATCCGCTCAGGCGGCGGAAGTCGAATGCGCCCAATCCCAATAGAGTTCGCGCGCCTTCTTGGCCACCGGCCCGGGTTGCAGGTTGCGGTCTTCGATACGGGTGATCGGCACCACCTTGGAATGGTTTCCGGTTGAGAAGATCTCGTCCGCTTCGAGGAAATCGCGCACCGACAGCGTCTTTTCCGTGGTCTTGAAGCCATACTCGCCAAGCAGCGTTATCGTGCGCGAGCGGGTGATGCCGGAGAGGAACGTGCCGTTCGGCGCCGGTGTAAAGACATGACCGTCCTTGACCAGGAAGATGTTCGAGGTTCCAGTCTCGGCGACGTTGCCCAGCATGTCGAGCACCATTGCGTTGTCGAAGCCTCGCATCTTGGCTTCGAGAATGGCACGACCGTTGTTGGGGTAGAGGCAGCCGGCCTTGGCGTTGGTCGGCATGGTTTCGATGGTCGGGCGCCGGAAAGGCGATACGGTCACCGAAAAGCCGGTCGGCGGTATCATCGGTGATTCGTAGAGGCAAAGGCAGAAGCGGGTCGACGCGGGATCGGCCGGCACGCCCATATAGCCGCCGTGCTCGGCCCAGTACATCGGCCTGATGTAGACCGCAGTCTTGCCGTCGAACTTCTTCAACCCATCCCACGTCAGCCCAACGATCTTGTCGGCAGTCATCGACGGCTTGAGACCGAGTGCAATCGCCGAGGAATTCACCCTGGCGGCATGAAGCTCGAGGTCGGGGGCGACGCCTTCGAACCAGCGGCCGCCGTCGAACACGCTGGTGCCGAGCCACATGGCGTGGCTGCGCGGTCCCAGAATGGCGACATTGCCCTCGTGCCAATCACCATCGACGAAAGTCCATGTCGCGGATTGCGCCGCAGCCGCCAGTGTCATCGTGTTATCCCGTCTCAATCGATCTCGTGTGACAGCTATTGGAAGATGCTTTGGCGGGCGCCGTCAACCGGCATCAAGGAGTTTTGTTGAGGCCAGAGACGGAGCGCGATGCAATCAAGGCTTGCACCTTGTCGCGCCTGCCCTCAAAACTGTTATCATGCAATACACCGCCTATGTCTTCGACGCCTATGGCACGCTGTTCGACGTGCATGCCGCCGTGCGCCGCCATGCCGACCGGGTCGGGGCGGACGGCCAATTGTTGTCCGAGATCTGGCGCGCCAAGCAACTCGAATATTCCTGGGTGCGCACGCTGATGGGCGCCTATGTCGATTTCTGGCAGTTGACCGAACAGGCGCTCGATTTCGCCTTGCGCAAGGTTCCCTCGGCCGACCCCGGCCTCAAGGCGACATTGCTGGATGCCTACTGGCGGCTGGATTGCTATCCGGAAGTGCCGGCCGTACTCAAGGCGCTCAAGGCCTCCGGAGCGCGGCTGGCGATCCTGTCCAATGGCTCGCCCGAAATGCTGCAGGCGGCGGTCAAGTCCGCCGCGCTCGACCAAGTCCTCGACGATATCTATTCCGTCGATACGGTGCGGCGCTTCAAGACCGATCCGGCGGTCTACGACATGATCGCCACCGGCTGGCGCCTCTATCCCGGCGCGGTATCCTTCCAGTCCTCCAATCGCTGGGACATCGCCGGCGCCACCAAGTTCGGTTTTCGCACGGTGTGGATCAACCGTTCCAACCAGCCCGAAGAATACCGGGACTTCCCACCGGCCCTGATCCTGCCATCGCTCGAAGCTTTGGTGCCGGGTAGCTAAGATCTGTGGCCCTGGCGCCACAGTGGCCTCGCGGTCACAGCTTCGCCTTTGTTTGTCCACCTTCAGGCCAGAATCGGAACCGCCTATCGCCCCAGGTGTTGTCAGGCACCCGCGCAACGGTCGGCGAATTCATGCTTTGTTGCGATTTGAGACTTAAAGAAGGCAACCATGTCCAAAACCGAAATCGAATCTCTTCGCCTGAGCCGTCGCGGCTTTCTCAACGCCGCAGCCTTGGGCGCCGCTTCGATCGCGGTTTCCGCATGCGCCACCACCGGGCCGGGGCCGGTCGAGCCGCCTCCGCCAACCTATGTCGAGCCGCCCCTGCCCGACTATGCGACGATGTACGCGGCCGTCAGCGATGGCGGTTTCGACCTTCCCGCCATACCGTTCGACAAAATCGATCCGCAGTTCCTGCGCCAGATCGTTCCCGATCCGACGGGGCAGAAGCCCGGCACCATCATCGTCGACACGACCGGACACCATCTCTATCTCGTGCGCCCGGGCGGCCAGGCGATCCGTTACGGCGTCGGTCTCGGCCGCGCCGGCTTCGAATGGTCCGGCGACGCCGTGGTCCAGTGGAAGCAGAAGTGGCCGAAGTGGACGCCGCCGGATGAAATGATCGCCCGGCAGCCGGAATTGAAGCCGTACAGCGCCGACAATGGCGGCATGCCCGGCGGCTTGAAGAACCCGCTCGGTGCGCGTGCGCTCTATCTTTTCCAGGGCAACGTCGACACGCTCTACCGCCTGCATGGCTCTCCGGAATGGAAGTCGATCGGCAAGTCGGTCTCTTCAGGCTGCGTGCGCCTTATGAATCAGGACATTATCGACCTCTATGACCGCGTGCCTTCCAAGACGCCTGTCATCGTGACCAGCGACGCCAGCCAGCCGATGGTGGCGACGGCCAACCGCCAGGCGATCCCGATCGACGCCGGCGTGCCGGACGGATCGGTGCTGCTCGGCCCGGTAAAGGCAGTGACAGACGCGGTCTTCTGATCAGGCGAGGGAGCGGCGGATTTGGCGCTCCTTCCACCGGATGATTGTCCTGAAACGATATCGATTCTGCGTCTGCGGAGATCGGTCTGTTGACTGGCGCGCCACTGCGATATTCTTGGGCGATGAAACTCAGCCAGAGCATACGGTTCTGCACGTCCGAAGACGGTACCCGCATCGCTGTCGCATCCTGCGGAGAGGGAAAGGTGATCGTGCGGGCGGCGCACTGGTTGAGCCATGTCGATTATGATCTGGAAAGTCCGGTTTGGCGGCCATGGCTCCAGGTCCTTTCGGCCCGCAACCGGTTTGTACGCTACGATCCACGCGGCTGCGGCTTATCGGATCGCCATGTCGCCGACCTGTCGATCGAGGCGTGGCACGCAGACCTGGACGCCGTGACGGCGACCATCGAGCAGCCAAGCTTCGTTCTGCTCGGTCTTTCGCAGGGCGGCGCTCTCAGCATCGCATATGCATTACGGCACCCTGAGCGGGTGTCGCATTTGGTGCTCCTCAACGCCTATGGTCAGGGTGCGAGGGTTCGGGCGCAGACCGAGGCCGAACGGTTGGAAGCCGAAACGCTTGTCAATTTCGTTCGCATTGGCTGGGGACGCGAAAATCCTGCGTTCTGCCGGTTCTTCACCAATCTTTTCATTCCCGACGGGACACAAGAACAGCATCGCTGGTGGGGCGATCTCGAGCGTGTGACGGCAAGCGCCGACGTGGCCGCCCGCCTGCTCTGGCAGATGCAGGGGATCGACGTCCTGGACCTTGCGGCGAAACTCCGCGTCCCGACATTGATCGCGCACAGCCGCGGGGATATGCGCGTGCCATTCAATGAAGGCTGCAAGCTTGCCGCAGCGATCCCTGGAGCGCGCTTCCTACCGCTTGAAAGCAAGAACCATGTTCTCCTGCCGACCGAGCCGGCCTGGGCTGTATTTCAGAGCGAACTTGACGCCTTCCTCGGACATGACCGGCCCAAGCAATCGCGCGCAATCCACGAGGCCGGCCTGACACCTGCCGAGGCGGCGCTTCTGGATCTGGTTAAAGAGGGGCTGGACAACCGCGCCATCGCGCAACGCCTTAGCAAGAGCGTGAAGACGGTGCGCAACCAGCTGTCGATGATCTTCGGCAAGCTTGGCGTGCACAGCCGATCGCAGGCAATCGTGATGACGCTGTCCGACAGAGGGCGAGCGCCGCAGCCCGATTGAGAGCGGCGCAGCCATAAAAGTGGGACATCTGTCCCTGTTTGGACCCGATTTCCTTGCCCGCGCGGGACCGCCGCATCATGCCCATCGTTCCCCGGCGTCTCATCCTTGGATTGACGGACCGCAAAGGCGTCGTCCGAAGATCAGGAGGAACCCGACATGACGCAACTCAATGAAACCACGCTCAATGAATTGGTAGGCCGCGTCCTGGGCGACCTTGGCGGGGCAGTCAGTGTACCGTTGGTTCGAATCGGAGATGCGCTGGGTCTGTACAAGACGCTCAAGGAGATCGGGGCGGCGAAGGCCGACGAACTTGCCGATGCCACGGGATGCGCGCGCCGCTACGTTCGCGAATGGCTGGCGGCACAGGCGGCGTCCGGCTACGTGCATTTTGAACATGGGCGGTTCTCGCTGACGCCCGAGCAGTCATTCATATTTGCGGAGCCTGACAGCCCGGTCCATCTGATCGGCGGGTTCGATACCGCGGCCGCCATGGTCGAGAACCAGCCAAAGGTGCAATCGGCTTTCAAGACCGGACGCGGCGTTGCCTGGGGCGACCAGGCAGGTTGTCTGTTCTGCGCGGTGTCACGCCTGTTCCGGCCGGGTTATGTCAATGCCCTGGTGAAGGAATGGCTGCCGGCGCTTGACGGGGTTGTCGACAAGTTGAAGGCGGGTGCGTCGGTGGCCGACGTTGGGTGTGGGCACGGGCTGTCGACGATCCTGATGGCGCAGGCGTTCCCCCACTCCCGATTCATAGGTTACGACTTCCATCCGGCCTCGATTGCCGCCGCGACCGCGCACGCCCGGTCGTACGGGCTGACGAACCTGGATTTCGAGGTCGGCCGGGCGCAGGACTTTCCAGGACACGACTTCGATCTGGTCACTTGCTTCGACTGCTTGCACGATATGGGCGATCCGAAGACCGCGGCGGTGCATATTCGCAATTCGCTGAAAGACGGCGGCACCTGGATGGTCGTCGAGCCCATGGCAGGAGACACGCTGGAGGAAAATATCAATCCGGTCGGACGGCTCTACTACTCGGCCTCGACGATGATCTGCGTTCCCACATCGCTGGCACAGGAGACGGGCCTCGCGCTTGGCGCGCAAGCGGGAGAGAACCGGCTGACCGAGGTGATCCGCTCAGGTGGTTTCTCTCGTGTCCGGCGGGCCGCCCAGACCCCCCTCAACATGGTGCTCGAAGCGACCTGACGACGAAAAGGCCGGTTCGGGTCCCGATCCGAACCGGCCAAAATCTCTATCCGCAACCAGCTGTTCTGATGTCCTCCCGACCGCGGCACGGCCTCAAGCCGCGGCATCCGAGGCTCACCGCCCCCTGGAAAGACTGCCCAGGATCCCGCGCACGATCGCCCGGCCAACCGACGAGCCGACCGAGCGCACCACCGACTTGATCGCCGCCTCGGCCACGGTCTGGCGATTGGACGGGCGCGGCGCTGGGGCGCGCCTGCCACCGGATTGTGGCGCAGGATCGTCATTGCCGAAGCCTGGAATGGTCCAGCGCGAGCCGCCGCTGCCGTCCTGCTGCGCCTGCTCTTCTGCATCCTGCGCGTCCTTGGCCTTTTTCTGCAGCATCTCGAAAGCCGATTCGCGATCGATGAGCTGGTCGTACTGGCCGGTGACCGGGCTTTCCTGGATCAGCTTTTGCCGTTCGGCGGGCGTGATCGGCCCGAGGCGCGAGGATGGCGGACGGATCAATGTTCGCTGCACCATGGACGGAACACCCTTGGTTTCGAGCGTCGAGACCAGCGCCTCACCGGTGCCGAGCTGGGTGATGGCGGTCATGCAGTCGAAGTCCGGATTTGGCCGGAACGTCTCGGCCGCCGTCCGCACCGCCTGCTGCTCACGCGGCGTATAGGCGCGCAGCGCGTGCTGGACGCGGTTGCCGAGCTGGGCCAGAACTTTTTCGGGGATATCCAATGGGTTCTGCGTGACGAAATAGACGCCGACGCCTTTCGAGCGGATCAGGCGGACGACTTGTTCGACGCGATCGATCAGCACTTTGGGTGCTTCGTCGAACAGAAGATGCGCCTCGTCGAAAAAGAACACCAGCTTCGGCTTGTCGGGATCGCCGACTTCCGGCAGCACCTCGAACAGTTCCGACATCAGCCACAGCAGGAAGGTCGCGTATAGCCGCGGGTTCATCATCAGCTTGTCGGCGGCAAGCACGCTGATGGCGCCCCGTCCATCGCGGGTGGTGCGCATGATGTCGGCGATGCGCAGTGCCGGCTCACCGAAGAAGTTTGCCGCGCCCTGCTGCTCCAGGACCAGCAGCGTGCGCTGGATCGCCCCGACCGACGGCTTCGTCACATTTCCGTAGCGCGAGCCGATCTCGTCGGCGCGCTCGGCGATGTTGGCCAGCAGCGCCTGCAGATCCTTCATGTCGAGCAGCAGCAGGCCTTCCTCGTCAGCCAGGCGGAAGGCGATGTTCATGATGCCTTCCTGCGCCTCGGTCAGGTTCATCAGCCGCGACAAAAGCAATGGCCCCATTTCGGAAACGGTGGCACGGATCGGGTGACCCTGCTCGCCGAACAGATCCCAGAAGATGACCGGAAATTCCTGGAAGTCATAAGGGTCGAGCTTGATCTGCTCGGCCCGCTTGACCAGGAAATCCTGTGCCGTGCCCATCATGGCGATGCCGGACAGATCGCCCTTGATGTCGGCGCAGAACACCGGCACGCCGGCATTGGAAAATCCTTCCGCCAATATCTGCAAGGTGACGGTCTTGCCGGTACCGGTGGCGCCGGTCACCAGACCGTGACGATTCCCGTATTGCAGCAACAGTTGCTCGGCACGCTGATAGCTGTCGTCGAGCTTGCGGCTGGCGCCGATGAAAATACTGGTGTCGTCAGCCATATGTCCGGTCTCCGCAAACTGATGTGTTTAAAAGCCAATGGCCTTGCCGCAGGTATAGTGAGGCCATCGCAGAGCGACAATGCCAATCCTCAAAATCGGTTTTTGGGAGCTTGCGGATTTTGCCGGTGTTTGGCAATCGTTCATGGTTCGTCCACTCAGGCTTCCCTATATCTGGTGGATCGAATTCGGTCTCTGAAAGAGCATTGCATTGCGATATCGGACCGGTGACCGTAGACTGAACCGCTCCCGGCTGGTGCGGCCGCATAAAACGAGGAGGACGGATGGGCGCCGGAGCCTTGACCAGGGATGTTGAACCCGAGAACGCCGAGCGCCCGCGATGGCTGGCGTTGGCGGAAAAGGCGCTGGCCGGCGCCTCCTTCGAGGAAAAGCTGGTCTCGCATAGCGACGACAACATCCGCATCGAACCGCTCTACGACCGCAGCACCGCGGCGGAGCCGATCGTGCGCGCCAACCCTAAATCGCCCTGGATCGTCAGCCAGCGCGTCGACGATCCGGACATCGAGCGCGCCAGAACCCAGGCTCTGGACGATGTGGCACAGGGTGCCACGGGATTGTCACTGGTCTTCGAAGGGGCGCCGAACGCGTTCGGCTACGGCCTGCCGAGAACGGCGGAAGCGCTGGAGACGGTGCTGGACGGCGTCCCGCTCAACCGCATCCAGGTTCGGATCGACGCCCATCCCTGGAGCCGCGCCGTGGCTGACTGGCTGGTCGCGTTCCTGAGCAAACGCCGGTCGGACCCGGCAAAGCTCAACCTCTCCTTCGGCATCGATCCGGCGGCCATCTTCGCCGGAACCGGCCGGTTGCGCATGTCGATCGAGGCGCTGCAGGCCTCCATGCCGCAGTCGCTGGCGCATTTCTTCTCGATGGGCGTTCCGGGCGTGCTGCTGGAGGCGGACGGGCGTGTGTTCCACAACGCCGGTGCGACAGAGGCGCAGGAGCTTGGCATCATGCTGGCTTCGGCGGTCTCCTATCTCAGAATGTTCGAGACGGCACGGCAGCCACTTGTCTATGCCGCGCCCCATATCGGATTTGCGCTCAGCGTCGACCAGGACCAGTTGCTGTCAATGGCCAAGGTGAGAGCCCTGCGCAGGCTCTGGGCACGGGTGCAGGAGTCTTGTTCGATCCCGACATCCACCGCCAACATCCATGCCGAGACGTCGTTTCGCATGATGACGGCGATGGACCCGGAGACCAACATCCTGCGCACCACGATTGCCTGCTTTGCCGCGGCGTGTGGCGGCGCCGATTCGATCTCCATCCTGCCGCACACGATCGCGCATGGCTTGCCGGCGGGATTTGCCCGTCGCGTTGCCCGCAACGCGCAGCTGATCATGGCCAATGAAAGCCATATCGATCATGTCGCCGATCCCGCCTATGGTTCCGGCGCGGTCGAAGCGCTGACCGCTGAACTCTGTGAGATAGCCTGGGCGGAACTGCAGACAATCGAGGCCGAGGGCGGCGTCCTGTCCAGCCTTCAGGACGGACACATCCAGAAGCGCGTTCACGCCGCGGCAGCGCAGCGCAATGCAGCCTACCGGGCAGGCGAGCGGACCATTATCGGCACCACGCTTTACCCGCTGAAAGACGAACGTCCGGTCGAGACGCTGGCGGCTGAACGGCGGCCGGCCTTCACCGAAGGCGTTGCCGTCTGCGAGCCGCTGCCTCCGGCCCGCATCGACCAATCGATCGGAGCCACCTCTTGATCCCTGATTTCAGCCAGATCGGCTGGGTCCCGCCACGCCACGCACCCGTCGAAGTCAAGGGCCAGCGGACGACGCCAGAAGGGCTCGTCGCCAAGCATCTGTACAATCAAAGCGACCTCAAGGGGTTGCCGTATCTCGACACCTACCCGGGCCTGCCGCCCTTCGTGCGCGGTCCCTACCCGACCATGTATGTCCAGCAGCCCTGGACGATCCGGCAATATGCCGGCTTCTCGACGGCCGAGGAATCCAACGCCTTCTACCGGCGCAATCTTGCCGCCGGCCAGAAAGGGCTGTCGGTCGCCTTCGATCTTGCCACGCATCGCGGCTATGACAGCGACCATCCGCGCGTCGCCGGCGATGTCGGCATGGCGGGCGTCGCCATCGATTCTATTCTCGATATGCGCCAGCTCTTCGACGGCATTCCGCTCGGCGACATGACGGTGTCGATGACGATGAACGGCGCGGTGCTGCCGATCATGGCGCTCTACATCGTCGCGGCGGAAGAACAGGGCGTTGCGCAGAAGGATCTTGCCGGCACCATTCAGAACGACATTCTGAAGGAGTTCATGGTCCGCAACACCTACATTTATCCGCCGAAACCCTCGATGCGGATCGTGTCGGACATCTTCTCCTACACGTCGAAGAACATGCCGAAGTTCAATTCGATATCGATCTCCGGCTATCATATGCAGGAGGCCGGTGCGACGGCCGACCTGGAACTCGCCTATACGATCGCCGACGGCATCGAATATGCTCGCGCCGGCGTTGCGGCGGGCCTCGACATCGACCGCTTCGCGCCGCGCCTGTCCTTCTTCTGGGCCATCGGCATGAACTTCTTCATGGAAGTCGCCAAGCTGCGGGCCGCGCGGCTGCTGTGGGCGACGTTGATGGAGAAGAATTTTTCGCCGAAGGACGAGCGCTCGCTGTCGCTGCGCACCCATTGCCAGACCTCGGGCTGGTCGCTGACGGCGCAGGACCCCTACAACAACATCGTCCGCACCATGATAGAGGCGATGGCGGCAACGCAGGGCCACACGCAGTCGCTGCACACCAATTCCTTCGACGAGGCGATGGCGCTGCCGACCGATCATTCGGCGCGCATCGCCCGCAACACCCAGCTCATCCTGCAAATGGAATCCGGCACCACGCGCGTCATCGACCCATGGGGCGGTTCGGCCTATCTCGAACGGCTGACGCATGACTTGGCGGCGCGCGCGCTTGCCCATATCGAGGAGGTCGAGGCGCTCGGCGGCATGGCCGCCGCGACCGAGCAGGGCATTCCCAAGCTGCGCATCGAGGAAGCCGCCGCGCGGACGCAGGCGCGGATCGATTCCGGCGAGCAGATGCTGGTCGGCGTCAACGCGCATCGTCCCGGGACCGACATCGAGGTCGACGTGCTGAAGATCGACAATGCCGAGGTCAGGGCCCGGCAATTGTCGAAGCTGCAACGGCTGAAGGGCACACGCGACGTCGGCGCGGTCGAGAGCGCACTCGACGCGCTTACCCGCGCCGCGCAAGGCAATGAAAACCTGCTGGAGTTCGCCATCCGCGCCGCGCGCGCCAATGCCACGGTCGGTGAAATCTCGTTTGCGCTTGAGAAAGTCTTTGGCCGCCACGTCGCCACGGTGCAGACCATTTCCGGCGTCTATCGCAAGGCCCTTGGCGATAATCCCGTGGTAGACGGCCTGAAGGACAAGCTTGAAGCTTTCGAAAAGAAATCCGGCGGCAGGCCGCGCATTCTCGTTGCCAAGATGGGACAAGACGGCCACGACCGTGGCCAGAAGGTCATCGCCACGGCCTTCGCCGATCTCGGCTTCGATGTCACCGTCGGCGCGATGTTCCAGACCCCCGATGAGATCGCCAGGCTCGCCGTCGCACAGGATGTCCATATCGTCGGCGCCTCGTCTCTGGCGGCAGGGCATCTAACGCTGATCCCCGAACTGCGCGATGCGCTGAAGAAGCTCGGCCGAGGCGATATGCTGATCGTCGCCGGTGGCGTCATTCCACCGCAGGACTACGACGCGGTGCTGCTAGCAGGTGCTGCCGAAATCTTCCCGCCGGGCACCGTCATTCCGGAGGCAGCGGATCGTTTGCTGGACCGCCTGCTGGCGGCCCGATAGGCTTGTTATAATATCCGTTGCAACAGCACTCCTGTCGAGTTATAATCGGCGTTGCAACAGGATATCCATCATGAACACGACCATACGCAAGATCGGCAATTCCGAGGGCGTGATCCTGCCGAAGGAGTTGCTCGACCGTTTGAACATGAAGGCAGGCGACAGCATCGTCATCGTTCAGGAAGGCGAAGAGCTTCGCTTGCGTCGCACCGAAGACAGCGCCGAGGAATTCGAGCGCAAGATGAAGATCGCGCGTGAGCGGATGAAAAAGTACGAGGTTGCCTACCGCGCGCTCGCGAAATGACCGAGCATCATTCGCGGGAATTCGTGGAGTCGCTTCACGCCGAGCAGTTGCGCCTGCACGGAGGGGCGGCAGGCATACGCGATGAAGGCATGCTGGAGTCGGCGCTCTCTCGTCCAAAGCAGCGAGAGATTTATGGCGATCCGGATCTGTGCGAACTGGCGGCGGCATACCTGTTCGGCATCGCCAAGAACCACCCGTTCGTTGACGGCAACAAGCGTACTGCCTTTGCCGCGGCCGATCTGTTTCTTTATTTCAACGGATTAAGCGTCGAGGCCGACCAGCAGGACGTCATTCAACTGGTCTTGATGGTCGCCGCCGGCGAGATCGATGAAACTGGAGCCGCGGCTTTCTTCCGCGACCATGTCGTCAAGCTTGAGGATTAGCTCTCGGAGAGCTTGACGATTTCCCATTCCTTGCCGTTGACGCTGGCCACGTCGCCGACCTTCTTGCCGAACAGGGCCACGGCCATCGGCGAAACATGCGAAATGCTACCCTTGGTCGGATCGGCCTCGTCCTCGCCGACGATTTTCCAGTGCACCTTCCTGCCGTCATCGCCCTCCAGCGTGACGCCCATGCCGAAGCGCACCAGGTCGCTGCCCGGCTCCGGCAAAGAGAGCTCGGCACTTTCACGCCGGGCGGTCCAATAGCGCAGGTCACGCGACACAACCGCGATGCGCTCGCGGTCTGCTTTCCGTTCGGCCTTCGCCAACATGTCGCGCAGATCGGCCAGATTCTCCTCGATCTGCGCCAGACCGTGCTCCGTAACCAGATTGCGATACTGGCTGACCGGCCGCTCACCGACCCCGGCAATGGCGTTTTCGCTGTCTTCCTCGCGGGTAAAAGCTCTGCTCATTCCCTAAGCTTAGGCGCGGAAAGTCTGCTCGACAAGCCATTGTCTCTGGTCTCGAGAGGAGGCCGAGCGTCTGGCACGATTCCTGCGATACCGAGGCCGAACGCCAGGACCTGTGCCGATGTTGAACAGACGAACGCTGCTGACCGGAACCGCCGGTTTCGCCGTCATGGGCCTTGCGCTCGGCAAGGCGGCGGCCGCGAGCCTGACCGGCATCGAGAAAGCCTCGATGCGCGGCTCGATCAATGCCACCGAACTCGGCGTGCAGCCCGGCAGCTTCGACGATCAGAGCAAGGCCTTCGCCAAACTGCTGCGCGACGCCAACGACCGCGACATGCCGGTGTTCCTGCCACCGGGCACCTATGTGGTGTCCAACCTCTCGCTGCCCGGCCGCATGCGTCTTTCCGGAGTGCAGGGCGCAACGCGGATCGTCTATGGCGGCGACGGTCACCTGTTCATGGCCGAGCAGGTCGACCATATCGAACTCAGCGGGCTGGTCTTCGACGGTGCAAACCGCTCGATGGGCGATTATGCGCAAGGGCTGCTCGATCTGCGCCGGGTCGCGCACCTCGTCGTCGACAATTGCCAGATAACCGGCAGCGGCAAGAACGGACTGGCGCTGGAACACGCGATGGGCCGGGTCGAGCGCTCGGAGATATCGGGAGCTGCCGATGCCGGCATCTATTCGGTCGAGGCCGGCGGGCTGGCGATCACGGGCAACACCGTCTCCGACTGCGCCAATGGCGGCATCCTCGTGCACCGCTGGCAGGCGGCGGAAGACGGCACCATGGTCACCGGCAATCGCGTCGAACGCATCGGGGCGCGCAGCGGCGGAACGGGGCAGAACGGCAATGGCATCAACGCCTTTCGGGCCGGCAATGTCGTCATTTCGGGCAATATCGTGTCGGATTGCGCCTTCTCGGCGATCCGGGCCAACAGCGCCAGCAACCTGCAGATATCGGGCAACACCTGCTCGCGCTCGGGCGAAACGGCAGTCTATTCCGAATTCTCGTTCGAAGGCGCCATCATCAGCAACAACATCGTCGACGGTGCCGCCAACGGCATCTCGATCGTCAACTTCAATGAAGGCGGCCGCATGGGTGTCTGCTCAGGCAACATCGTGCGCAATCTGTCGACCAGCGGCCCCTACCCCGCCGACTCGCCGGGGTTTGGCGTCGGCATCGGCGTCGAAGCCGACACCACCGTTTCCAACAATGTCATCGAGAACGCGCCGCTCTATGGCATGCAGATCGGCTGGGGTCCGTACCTGCGCAATGTCGTGGCCACCGGCAACATCATCCGCAAGGCTGGAACCGGCATCGTCGTGTCCGTGGTCGAGGGCGCCGGCACAGCGGTCATCTCCGACAATGTCATCGACGGCGCCCTGAATGGTGCGGTAGTCGGCCAGCGTTGGGCCGAGCCGGCCACGGGCGACCTCGCTTCGTCAAACGATAGCGGCTATGCGCATCTGACCGTCGAGCGCAATCACGTCAGCTGAGGGCCGGTTTCAATTCAAGGCCGCGGTGGGCCTCAGCGCCCCGACCTTGGCGCCGTTCCGGCTTTCGATCGGCGCGTTTGCCATTTCGGTCAGCTTCGCTGCCAGGGCCTCGTCTGCGCGCAACAATTTGGCCAGAACTGCGGCAACCATGGCTTCGCCGGCGCGGCCGGCGCCGTCGTCGCATTTGAGCGCGATGCCGAGGCCAAGTTCCGGAATTGCGGCACAGTGGACGCCTTCGGCGCCGCCTTTCGTGAAAATCCGCCCTGGCGCGGCCTCCATCAGCGCGACGTCTTCGCGGCCGGTGCCGGCAACGAAGAAAGGCTCGGCCATGCACGCGGCCAGCAGCCGCCTCGCGGCCTTGGCTCGCTCGGCACCAAAACCATTTGTCGTGGCCATGCGGGCAAAGCCGAGCGCGAAGCTCCTGAGCGGCACCGCATAGGTCGGGATCGAGCAGCCGTCAGTGGCCCGCTCATCCGCGCCATGGACGGCGCCTGTCACCGACTGCATGGCGTCGCGCACCATCTCCTGCAGGCCGTGCCCCGGCTTGACATAGCCGCGGTGCGCAATGCCGGCGTGGACACAGGTGCAGAGGAAGCCGGAATGCTTGCCGGAGCAATTGTTGTGCAATGCGTTCGGCGAGCCGCCGGCGCGGGCGAGCGCAATCTCGGCGTCATGATTGGACGGCCAATGCGTGCCGCATTCGAGCGCTGATCCGTCCAGCCCGGCCTTGGCCAGCATGGATCGCGCCAGTTCGACATGTGCCGGCTCGCCCGAATGGGACGCACAGGCAAGCGCCAGTTCGCGGTTGCCGAAACCATAGGCATCCGCCGCGCCGCTTTCGACCAGCGGCAATGCCTGGATCGCCTTGACCGCCGAGCGGGGGAACACCGGCTTGGCGGTATCGCCGATTTCCCAGACGGGCTTGCCGTCGGCGTCGAAGACCGCGACCGCGCCACGGTGCGCGCTCTCGACAATCGCGCCGCGCAAGACTTCGATCAGAACCGGATTTGTCATGGCTACCCCGTAAAAATACGGGCTGCTTCTACCTGATCCGGTCCAATATGGAAACGTAGTTGGCGACCGCCGCACCGCCCATGTTGAAGATGCCGCCAAGTTTCGCACCCGGCACCTGAATGCCGCCGGCCTCGCCGACAAGCTGCATGGCGGTCAAGACATGCATCGACACGCCTGTGGCGCCGATCGGATGGCCCTTGGCCTTCAGTCCGCCTGAGGGATTGACCGGCAGGCGACCATCCTTGGCCGTCGTGCCGTCCAGCGCCAGTCTGGCGCCCTCTCCCGGCTTGGCCAGGCCCATCGCCTCATATTCGATCAATTCGGCAATGGTGAAGCAGTCATGCGTTTCGACGAAGGAAAGATCGTCGAGCGTCACGCCGGCCGATTTCAGCGCCCGGTTCCAGGCCTGCTCGCAGCCTTCGAAAGTCAGGATGTCGCGCTTCGACATCGGCAGGAAATCCTGCACATGCTCGTTGGCGCGGAAGGCAACGGCACGACGCATCTTCAGTGCCGTCGCGGTGTCGGCGAGGATAAGGGCAGCGGCGCCGTCGGAAACCAGCGAGCAGTCGGTGCGCTTCAGGGGACCGGCAACGAACGGGTTCTTCTCGCTCTCCTGGCGGCAGAACTCATAGCCGAAATCCTTACGCATCTGCGCATAGGGGTTGTCGACGCCGTTCTTGTGGTTCTTGGCGGCAATCATCGCCAGCGCGTCCGACTGGTCGCCATAACGCTGGAAATAGGCCTGCGCGATCTTGCCGAAGACGCCGGCGAAACCCGCCGGCGTGTCGCCGTCCTCTGGCAGATAGGACGCCTTGAGCAGGTTCTTGCCGATCTCTGGGCCGGGCGTCGTCGTCATCTGCTCGGCGCCGACCACCAGCACGATGCGGGCGGCATTGGCGTCGATAGCGCGGATGCCTTGGCGGACCGCCGCCGATCCGGTGGCACAAGCGTTCTCGACGCGCGTCGCCGGCTTGAAGCGCAGCCGGTCGTCGGCCTGGAGCACCAGGCTGGCGGTGAAATCCTGCGCCGAAAAGCCGGCGTTGAAGTGGCCGAGCACGATCTCGTCAACCTCGTCGGGACCGATGCCGGCATGGTCGAGCGCGTCCGTTGCGACCTTGACGATCAGGTTTTCGAGCGTTTCGCCCTCAAGCTTGCCGAACCGGGAATGCGCCCAGCCAACGATGCATGCGGTCATGGCGGTCTCCATCCTTGACGCGAGCCTAACACGTGGGCTCACAGTGCACTTTGCGTTTATTGTTCAAATATAAACAATCATCCCCGCATCGGAAAGGGCCGGGACCAGACAATCGCTTGGTACAGGCAAAGCCGGTGCCGATTTTTTTGTTGATTGACCCGTCAATAAAAAATAATCCTGCTTCAAAGGACCAGCGAGATGCCGAAAGTCGGAATGGAGCCATTGCGCCGCAAGGCGCTCATCGACGCGACGATCTCGGCGATCGGCGAGCGCGGTTCGCTCGACGTGACCATGTCCGAGATCGCCGGACGCGCCGGCGTGTCCTCCGCGCTTGCCCATCACTATTTCGGCGCCAAGGACGAACTGTTGCTGGCGACAATGCGCCACATCCTGGCCGAGCTGACCATCGACATGCGACGCGCCCTTCAATCGGCTGCCACCCCGCGCGAACGCGTTTCGGCCGTGGTGGCCGTCAACTTCTCCGACATCCAGTTCCAGCCGGAAACGATCGCCGCATGGCTCGCCTTCTATGTCGAGGCGCAGAAGTCGTCGGCCTTACGCCGGCTGCTCAGGGTGTACGCGCGGCGCCTGCACTCCAACCTGATGAGCGGCCTGACCGGCATCCTGCCCAGAGCCGAAGCCGACCGCGCAGCCGAAGCGACAGCGGCGATGATCGACGGGCTCTACATCAGGCGGGCGCTGAAGGACGGCGTGCCTGACGCCGCGACCGCGATCGCGCTGGTCGAGGACTATCTCGAAACCAAACTCGGTGAGCGGTGCAAACAGTGACAACGAAGCGACCCAATTTCCTGATCGTCATGGTCGATCAGCTCAACGGGACCCTGTTTCCGGATGGGCCGGCAGAGTTTCTGCACGTACCGCATCTGAAGGCGTTGGCCGCCCGATCGGCGCGCTTTGCCAACAACTATACGGCGTCGCCACTCTGCGCGCCGGGCCGTGCCTCGTTCATGAGCGGGCAATTGCCGTCGCGCACCGGCGTCTACGACAATGCCGCCGAATTCGCCTCATCGATCCCGACCTTCGCCCATCATCTGCGCGCCGCCGGCTACTACACCTGCCTGTCGGGCAAGATGCATTTCGTCGGGCCGGATCAGCTGCACGGTTTCGAGGAGCGGCTGACCACCGACATCTACCCGGCCGATTTCGGCTGGACGCCCGATTACCGCAAGCCCGGCGAGCGCATCGACTGGTGGTATCACAATCTGGGCTCGGTGACCGGCGCCGGCGTCGCCGAGATCACCAACCAGATGGAGTATGACGACGAGGTCGTGTTTCTCGCCACGCAGAAGCTCTATCAGCTTTCGCGCGAACAGGACGACGCGAACCATCGGCCCTGGTGCCTCACCGTCTCGCTGTCGCACCCGCACGATCCCTATGTCGCGCGCAAGCAGTATTGGGATCTCTACGAGCATTGCCAGGCGCTGGACCCGGAAACAGCGTTCATCGCGCATGACGAGCAGGATACGCATTCCCGGCGGCTGTACCACGCCAGCGACTATCCCTCTTTCGAGATCACGCCAGAGCAGGTGCGTCGTTCGCGGCGCGGCTATTTCGCCAACATCTCCTATGTCGACGACAAGCTCGGCGAGATCCTGGATGTTCTCGAGCGCACCCGCATGGCCGACGACACAATCATCCTGTTCTGCTCGGACCACGGCGACATGCTCGGCGAGCGCGGCCTGTGGTTCAAGATGAGCTTCTTCGAGGGGTCGGCGCGGGTGCCGCTGATGATTGCCGGCAAGGGCGTTCACGCCGGGCTGATCGAGACGCCGGTCTCCAATCTCGACGTGGCGCCGACGCTTTGCGACCTCGCCGGCATCGACATCGCTGCGATCGCACCTTGGACGGACGGCCAGTCGCTGCTGCCGCTCGCCGACGGCATCGAGCGCACCGCACCTGTGCTGATGGAATATGCTGCCGAAGGGTCCAACGCGCCTTTGGTGGCGATCCGCGACGGCAGATACAAATTCGTCCACTGCGAGCTCGATTCGCCGCAACTGTTCGATCTCGAAGCCGATCCGCTCGAGCGAAACAATCTGGCCGACGACCCCGCCAATGCTGGCCTGGTGGCGGCATACATGGACAAGGTCCACGCGCGCTGGAACATGGCCGGCTTCGACGCCGCAGTGCGCGAAAGCCAGGCGCGCCGCTGGGTCGTTTATCCGGCGCTGCGCAACGGCGCCTATTACCCCTGGGATTTCCAGCCTCTGCAAAAAGCGTCCGAGCGTTACATGCGCAATCACATGAACCTCGACAATCTCGAAGAGAGCAAGCGGTATCCGCGAGGCGAATGATGTCGGACCTTCTCGTTCCCTCCCTCGACCATCTCAAGCAGGCCTATGCCGTGACATCACGGGCGACGCAGATCACGCCGCTGCTGGAATCGACGGCACTGGCCAGGGAGACGGGGGCGGCCCGCGTCTTCATCAAGCCGGAATCGCTGCAATGGGCCGGCTCGTTCAAGGTGCGCGGCGCTTATTGGCGGCTGAAGCAGCTTTCGGCTGACGAGGCGAGGAAAGGCGTCGTCGCCTATTCCTCCGGCAATTTCGCGCAAGGGCTGGCGGCCGCCGGCCAGGCGCTCGGCATTCCCGTCACCATCGTCATGCCGATCGATGCACCGGCCGCCAAGCGCGACGCCACCGCGGGCTATGGCGCCCGTGTCGTGCTGACCGACCATGGCGAGCGCGCGCGGGAGGAAGTCGCGGCCGCCAAGGCCCGCGAGATCGCCGAGACAGAGGGGCTGGCGCTGCTGCATCCATTCGACGATCCGGAGATCATTGCCGGCCAGGCGGGCGCCGGCCTCGAAGCGCTCGACCAGCTTGCCGCCAAGAACGCCAGTGCCGACCTCTTGTTCTGTTCGGTCGGCGGCGGCGGACTGATCGGCGGCGTTTCGCTCGCCTTCCACTATCTGTCGCCCGCCACCGAGATCATCGGCGTCGAGCCGGAGGGATTCAATGGCATGGGTTCGTCACTGGCACACGGCAGCATCGAGACGATGCCGATCGGGCCGAAGTCGATCTGCGACGGGCTGATGTCGCGCCGCCCGGGCGATGCTCCATTTGCCGCAGTGAAGTCGGCAGGTGTCCGCGGCATCACCGTCGATGATCAGTCGGTGCGTAGCGCCATGCGGATCGCCTTCGAGCGCATGAAGCTGGTGCTCGAACCGTCGGGCGCCGCCTCGCTCGCGGCACTGCTCGGCGACAAGGTGGATGTGAAGGACAAGACCGTCCTGGTTGTGGCTACCGGCGGGAATGTCTCGCTCGCCGATTTCATGGCGCATATGAACCATGCTTGAAGCGGATTTCGTCATCATCGGCTCCGGCTCGGCCGGCTCGGCCATGGCCTATCGCCTGTCGGAAGACGGCAACCATTCGGTCATCGTCATCGAATTCGGCGGCAGCGATATCGGGCCGCTGATCCAGATGCCGTCGGCGCTGTCGATCCCGCTCAACATGAGCCTTTACGACTGGGGCTTTGCCAGCGAGCCGGAGCCGCATCTCGGCGGCCGCGTGCTGGCGACACCGCGCGGCAAGGTGATCGGCGGCTCGTCCTCGATCAACGGCATGGTCTATGTGCGCGGCCACGCCCGCGACTTCGACCATTGGGCCGAAGACGGTGCGGTGGGCTGGGGCTTTGCCGACGTGCTCCCCTATTTCAAGCGCATGGAAGACTCGGACGGCGGCGAGGATGGCTGGCGGGGCAAAAGTGGTCCGCTGCATGTGCAGCGCGGCTCACGGCGCAATCCGCTCTATGGCGCCTTCGTCGAGGCCGGCCGCCAGGCCGGGTTCGAACTGACCGACGACTACAACGGTTCCAAGCAGGAAGGGTTTGGGCCGATGGAGCAGACCATAAGCGGCGGCCGCCGCTGGTCGGCGGCATCAGCCTATCTGAAGCCGGCGCTGAAGCGCAAAAACGTGAGTCTGGTCAAGGGCTTTGCGCGGCGGGTGATCATCGAGAATCAACGCGCCATCGGTGTCGAGATCGAAGCTCACAAGCAGATTCAAGTCGTTAAGGCGCGACGTGAGGTGATCGTCGCGGCGTCGTCGATCAATTCGCCCAAGATCCTGATGCTGTCCGGCATCGGCCCGGCCGAGCATTTGCGCGAAAACGGCATTGCCGTGGTGGCCGACCGGCCCGGCGTCGGCCGCAATTTGCAGGATCATATGGAGCTCTACATCCAGCAGGAATCATTACTGCCGATCACGCTCAATTCCGTGCTGAACCCGTTCTCGAAAGCACTCATCGGCGCGCAGTGGCTGTTCTTCAAGACCGGCCTCGGCGCCACCAACCATTTCGAAGCGGCGGCCTTCGTGCGCTCGCGTGCCGGCGTCGACTACCCCGATATCCAGTACCATTTCATCCCTGCGGCTGTCCGCTATGACGGTAAGGCGGCGGCCAAGTCGCACGGCTTCCAGGCCCATGTCGGACCGATGCGCTCGAAGTCGCGCGGCTCGGTGACGCTGCGCTCGCCGAACCCGGAATCGCAGCCTGTGATCCGCTTCAATTACATGTCGCATCCAGACGACTGGGCGGAGTTTCGCCACTGCATCCGGCTGACGCGCGAGATCTTCGGCCAGTCAGCGTTCGACCCCTATCGGGGCAAGGAAATCTCGCCGGGCAGCCAGGTGCAGACGGACGACGATCTCGACGTCTTCATTCGCGACCACGCCGAGAGCGCCTACCATCCTTGCGGTACCTGCAAGATGGGCCGCGCCGACGACATGATGAGCGTCGTCGATCCCGAGTGCCGGGTCATCGGCGTCGAAGGCTTGCGGGTGGCGGATTCCTCGATCTTCCCGCGCGTCACCAACGGCAATCTCAACGCGCCATCGATCATGACCGGCGAGAAGGCATCCGACCACATCCTTGGCCGCACGCCGCTGGCGCCTTCCAACCAGGAACCATGGATCAATCCGCGCTGGCAGGTGTCGGACAGATAGAGCATGATCCGGCGAACGTTGCGCCCAAGCCAAGACGATTTGGAGACTCCCATGCGCGCCCAGCCCACGGCATCGCACTATGTCAATGGACGCTACATCGAGGACGAAGGCGGCGCGCCCCTGCCGGTCATCTACCCGGCAACCGGTGAGACCATTGCCCTGCTGCGTTCGGCGACGCCGAACGTGCTGGAACTAGCCGTCGAGGCAGCACGCGCTGCGCAACCCGCCTGGGCGCGGCTGAAGCCGGTCGAGCGCGGGCGCATCCTGCGCCGTGCCGCCGACATATTGCGCGCCCGCAACGCCGACCTCGCCCGCATCGAGACGCTCGACACCGGCAAGGCGATCCAGGAAACGTTGGTCGCGGACGCCCCTTCGGCGGCGGACTGCCTCGAATATTTCGGCGGTGCGGTCGCCGCTTACAATGGCGAATCGGTCGATCTCGGCGGGCCCTTCGCCTACACAAGGCGCGAAGCGCTCGGTGTCTGTGTCGGCATCGGTGCCTGGAACTACCCGATCCAGATCGCCGGCTGGAAATCGGCGCCTGCGCTCGCCATGGGCAATGCCATGGTGTTCAAGCCTTCGGAAAACACGCCGCTTTCGGCGTTGGCGCTGGCCGAGATCTACAGCGAGGCCGGCCTGCCCGACGGGCTGTTCAATGTGGTGCAGGGCTATGGCGATGTCGGCGCCGGCCTCGTCGGCCACGATGTCGTCGCCAAGGTCTCGGTGACCGGTTCGGTACCGACCGGCCGCAAGGTGCTATCGCTGGCTGGCTCGAAGATGAAGCACGCGACGATGGAGCTCGGCGGCAAGTCGCCGCTGATCATCTTCGACGATGCCGACATCGAGAACGCCATTGGCGGCGCCATGCTCGGCAATTTCTATTCGACCGGCCAGATCTGTTCCAACGGCACGCGGGTCTTCGTGCAGAGCGGTATTCACGACCGCTTCGTCGAACGCCTGGTCGAGCGGACCAAGAAAATCCGCATCGGCGACCCGCTCGATCCCGAAACCCAGATGGGCCCGCTGGTCTCCAAGGCGCAGCACGACAAGGTGGTCGGCTATATCGAAATCGGCAAGCAGGACGGCGCCGTTCTCGCCTGCGGCGGCAACGTGCCTTCACTGCAGGGTTTTCAGGGCGGCTTCTTCGTCGAGCCGACGGTGTTCACCGGCGTTACCGACACGATGCGCATCGCCCGTGAGGAGATTTTCGGGCCCGTCATGAGCGTGCTGAAGTTCGACGGTGAGGACGAGGTGATCGACCGCGCCAACGACACCGAATTTGGCCTTGCCGCAGGCGTCTTCACGCGCGACCTGCCGCGCGCCCACCGCGTCATCGCCGAGTTGCAGGCCGGCACATGCTGGATCAACGCCTACAATCTGACGCCGGTGGAGATTCCGTTCGGCGGGGTGAAGCAGTCCGGCATCGGGCGCGAGAATTCGCTGGCGGCGCTGGCGCTTTATTCGCAGCTGAAGTCCATCTACGTCGAGACTGGGAACGTGGCGAGCCCGTATTGACGTGATTCAGCCTTCGACTTTTTTAGCAAGGGCGATGATGACCTTCTCAATGATTCCCTCGTCCTCCAAGTCTGAAAGCAATACGATTATCCTTGACCTGAGCCCGCTTTTCATCGCGCCACCAATCCGAAACAATCCACTTCTAACATACACCGGTTGCGCAAGTTTCAGGTGAACGACAACAGTATCCCTGACGGATTGAAACCTTATGTGCTGGACGTTACTCCATGGCATCGGCTCTTCTAACTGACGCCTATCCCACAACGTTTCTCTGGTAAGAATTAGCAACGGGCGCGAACTCGCCGCGTCGAGTATCATCCTTACCAGCATTCCCGCAAAGAGAACGCTGACAAAAAAGCATCCGACCACTCCAGCCACCCATGCCATGCGGTCGAGTGAATTTCCGGGCTCCCAATTTTGGACTGCAACCGAATAGAACTTTATCGAAGAACACAGTGCCCAAATGGCAGCGATTCCGAAGATCGGATAGTACCAACGAAAACGGCCATGGGCCTCTAATGGAAGGCCTATCCTTTGTGGCGGAATGTCCTGCGTCTTCCGGAAAGTTGTATCACCCGGAACGTCCACAAATTCCCTGGCGGCCGTCTGTCCCAACGCCTCACCCCTTCTCCGCCGTCCCGTCAAGATACTGCGTAAGTGCGCAGACCAGATGATAGAAGATGCTGGCCGGAACATCCGCCGCAAGCGAGCGGCCGCGTTCGTCGATGCGGTCGATCCACAGGCCGAGCGGGGCCGGGTCGATGTGCCAGCGAAACAGGCGGCCGACACGCGCCTCGATCTCGGGTTTCAGGTCGGGACCGCCCGAGCCATCCAGTGCGATCGCCGCCTTGATCGCTTCGGCCTGCGGCCAGCTGCGCGAGACAAGGTCGAGCGGCAGGCCCTGCCGCGAGACGGCGCCATAGGCAAGGCCGGTGGCGCGGTTGAGGCCGTTGGCGATGGCCGAGGCGTAGAGTTTCCGGGCAAAGCCGCTCAACTCGGCCTGGCCGCTGCGCCCGGCGAAATCGACCAGCAGTGAGGCCCATTCGAAATGGTGGCCAGGCTCGGTCCATGAGCCTTTCTCGCCGGCGGAGGGTTTCCATTCGGCATCGAAATACTCGCCAAGTGTCCAGCTTTCCGGATCGAAGAAATGACTGCGGAAGAGGTCGATGATGCGCGCCGCGCGGCGCAGATGGGCGCGCTCGCCGGTCGCCTGATACCAGGCCAGGAAGGCCTCGAGCAGGTGCATATGCGGGTTGGAGCGGCGCTCGCCCTCCCCGTCCGATGTCTCGAGGAAGCCGGTCATGCGGCTGTCTTCGAGATGGGCATCGAGAAAGGCGAAGGTTTCCTCGCCGAGCCGCAAGGCGTCGGGATTGCCCGACATATGCGCATGCGCCAGTGCCAAGAGCACGCAGGAATGATCGTAGGCATCCTCGGTGGCATCGGCGACCGAACCGTCGACATTCAGCGTGCGAACCCAGCCGCCTTTGTCGGTGCGGCCCTTCCCTTCCATGAAGTCGATGCCGTGGCTGATCAGCCGGTCGGCCGGACCGTCCCAGCCGCGCTCCTTGGCGACCGCAAAAGCATAGACCTGCCTTGCCATTGTGCGCATGCGCTTGGGCTTCATCAGCGGCGAGGCGTCCAGGCTGAGCGCTTCATGAAAACCGCCATGGCGTTCGTCGACGCCTGATGTCGACCACAGCGGCAAGGTCTCCTGAAATAGCCAGTGGTGCACGCGCCGCCGCCAGGCGCCGCTCTCGATGACGCGGTCTTGCGCCGGCGTGAACCTGGTTTCCAGCCGGCCCGATTTTTCGAGCTGCTCGACGATCTTCTTGACGTGCTGGCTGTGGCTGACCGGGGCGACGAAGGTGGCGTCCGATGTCGAGACGATGGCGACGTCCTTCATGCCGATCGCCGACAGCAGGCGGCCGTCACTGCGGATGTAGGAATTCTCGCAATCGATGGCGACGACATCGCCGATGATGACATTGCCCTGGTTGTCGGCGGGGCCGACATCAAGCAGCGACTGCCACGAGCCGAGATCGTTCCAGCGGAAGCCGGCCGGCACCATGGCGATGTCTCTTGCCCGCTCCATGATGGCATAGTCGATCGAGTTCGACGGAATGGCGGCGTAGAGCTCAAGCGGCATGTAGAGGCCGGAGAGATCCGATGTCGCGGCCTTGTAGGCTGCTTCGGTGGCCAGCCAGATGTGCGGCTGGAACGCCATGAAGGCGTCACGCATGGCGCCGGCGCGAAACAGGAAGATGCCGGTGTTCCAGTAGAAAGTTCCGGCCTTGAGATAAGTTTGCGCAGTCGCAAGGTCCGGCTTTTCGACGAAGCGCGACACGTCGAAGGTGCCGCCGGTTTCGGCTGCGACCTCGATATAGCCGTAGCCGGTCTCGGGCTGTGTCGGTTTGATGCCGAACACCACCAGCCTGCCCTCGCGTGCTGCCTCGGTGCCTGCTTCGACGCTCTGCCAGAATTGGCGCGGGGTCGCTATCTCATGGTCCGACGGCACCACCAGCACCAGGCTGTCGCCGAACTCGGACAGTGTGCGCAGCACCGCCAGCGCGACGGCGGCGGCTGTGTTGCGCCCGGTCGGCTCGAACAGCGGACCGCCGCCGGCGAGATCGAGGCCGGCAAGATCGGTGTGGACGCGATCGGCGTGGCGCTCCGCGGCGATCAGGAAGATCGGCGTTTCGCCTTGCGGCCGGGCGGTCAGCCGGCGCAAGGTCTTGGCCAGCATCGAGCCGTCGCCCGACAGATCGTGGAACTGCTTGGGATTGTCCTCGCGCGACAGCGGCCACAACCGCGAGCCGACGCCGCCGCTCATGACAAAACTGACAATCCGCTCGGTCATTCAGGTCTCACGCTCAGGAGGCAAGTGGTGCCGGTTGCTATCACACCTAGCCTTTAAGCGGTGTTTATCCCATTGGGAATGCGCTCGGATGCAAGCTCGATGAACGCCTTGACCAAAGGAGAAAGATGCCGGCTGCTCGGATAGAGAACGTGCAGGCCGCCGGCCGGTGTCGCGTAGGTCCTGAGAACTCGCTGCAGTCGTCCGTCATTGATCAACCCTTCTGCGATCGCCTGGGGCAATTGGGCAATGCCGAAGCCTGCGAGCGCGGCCGCGACGACCGCCTGCATTTCATTGGCGGCGAAGCGCCCGGCCACCACGACCGTTTCCTGGCCGCTTGGCCCATCCAGCACCCAATGAGCGCCTGAGACCGAAGGGCCGGCGATGACGCATTGATGGTGCGCAAGGTCCGCCGGGCTCTCGGGCATGCCGTGCCGCGCGAGATAGTCCGGGCTGGCGCAGAGCAGCCTGTGCGTGGAGCCGAGTTTGCGGGCGATCAGCGTCGAATCCTGAAGGATCCCGGTGCGGAAAGCGAGGTCTATACCGTCCTCGACCAGATTGAGCCTGTCGTCGGTGAGGCGCAGCTCGACGTTGGTTTTCGGATACATTGCCAGGAAGTCGACCACGGCGCGGATGAGGAAATGGCCGCCAAAGCCGACCGGGGCCGAAATGCGAATCGTGCCCGACGGCTCCGCCCTCGCCTGTGCGAGGCGCAGATTTGCCTCCTCGATCGTCCGCAGCCCCCGGCTGCTCTGCTCATAGTAGAGACGCCCGGCATCCGTCAGGTTGAGGCTGCGTGTCGTGCGCTGCAGCAGGCGCACGCCGACCTCGCGCTCGAGCGCGGCAATGCGGCGGCTGACCGTTGTCTTGGGCATGGCGAGCAGACGCGCGGCAGCAGTGAAGCTGCCGGCTTCGACGACGCGGGCAAACACGATGATGTCGTTGAGGTCGAGCATTGTATCTAAAATTGGCACTAAGTTTTCCAATTATAGCCAATTATGCATCAATGCGACAGGCCCTAGTTTTGCTCCAGGAGAAACAAGAAGGAGCAGAGATCATGACCGGCAAGCGAAACATCCTGGTAACCGGCGCCACCGGCCAACAAGGCGGCGCGGTTGCCCGTGCCCTGTTGTCGAGGGGCCATCACGTAAAGGCGCTGACGCGCAAGCCGGACAGCGAGGCCGCGCGGCAACTGGCGTCGGCGGGCGCCGATATCGTGGCCGGCGATCTCGCTGACGCAGCCTCCGTTGTGAGGGCGGCAAAAGACGTCGACACGATGTTCCTGATGGGCAACAGCTACGAGGCCGGTCTGCAGGAAGAGACCCGCCAGGGGATCCTTGCAGCCGATGCCGCGAAGGCTGCCGGCGTCGGACACCTGATCTATTCGTCAGTCGCCGATGCCGACAAGAAAACCGATATCCCGCATTTCGAGAGCAAATATCTCGTCGAGAAACATGTCGTCGGTCTCGGCATCCCCTATACGATCAGCGCGCCGGTCGCGTTCATGGAAAATGCCGTCGCGCCATGGTCGATCGACGCGCTCAGCCAAGGCACACATGCCTTCGCCCTGCCTGCCAAACGCGTCCTCCAGCTTGTCAGCCTGACGGACATCGGCGCCTTCGTTGCTGCCCTGGTCGAGCGGCGAGAACAGGTATTCGGCAAGCGCTTCGACTTCGCCGGGGACGAACTGTCCGGCGAAGAGCAGGCGAAAATCCTGTCCGAGGCCATCGGCCGTCTGATCCGCTATCAGGAAATCCCGATCGCGGCGGCCCGCCAGCAGAGCGAGGACGCGGCACTCATGTTCGAGTGGTTCGACCGCGTCGGTTACGATGTCGATATCGCCGCGTTGCGCAAGGAATTCCCGGAAGTCCGCTGGCACGGATTTGCCGACTGGGCGCGGTCGTTCGACTGGAGCGTCCTGGAGCGGACAGCTTCCACGACCGATCGCTGATCTTAAAAAGTCTGGTTGTAGGCGCCGACTTCGGGGCTGCGGCGCAGCACCGCGTCGACGGCCTCGAACATCTGCCGGCGACGCTGCGACGATACCGGGCTTTCGACGACCACCACGAGCTCCGGCTTGTTAGACGAGGCGCGCACCAGCCCCCAGGTGCCGTCCTCGGCGACGACACGCACGCCGTTGACGGTTATGAGATCTCCGATCTTCTGGCCGGCGAAAACCATTCCATCCCGCTTCATGGCCTGAAAGTCGGCAACCACCCGCTCGACCACGCCATACTTCACATCGTCGGCGCAGTGCGGCGACATGGTCGGTGTGCCGAAGGTCAGCGGCAGCTCGCGGTAGAGATCGGCCATCGAACTGCCGGGGCTGCGATCCAGCATCTGGCAGATAGCGATGGCGGTGACCAGCCCATCATCATAGCCGCGGCCGATCGGCGGGTTGAAGAAGAAATGGCCTGACTTTTCGAAACCGGCGACGGCGCCAAGCTCGGCGACGCGGCGCTTGATGTAGGAGTGGCCGGTCTTCCAGTAATCGGTGACGGCGCCGTTGGCGAGCAGCACTGCGTCGGTGTTGAACAAGCCGGTCGACTTGACGTCGACAACGAAAGTCGAGCCCGGATGCTGGCTGGAAATATCCCGCGCCAGCATCACCCCGACCTTGTCGGCAAAAATCTCGTTGCCTTCATTGTCGACGACGCCGCAGCGATCACCGTCGCCGTCGAAGCCAAGGCCGACATCGGCACCGGTCTCTAGCACCTTGTCCCTGATGGCATGCAGCATCTGCATGTCCTCAGGATTGGGATTGTAGCGTGGGAAGGTATAGTCGAGTTCGACATCGAGCGGGATGACCTCGCAGCCGATGCGCTGCAGCGCTTGCGGGGCAAAGGCGCCGGCGGTGCCGTTGCCGGACGCGGCGACCACTCTCAGCTTTCGCGTGATGCGCTTGTCGCGGGTCAGATCGTCGAGATAGGTCGCGCGAAAATCGCGGACGAAATCATAGGAGCCGTCGCCGGCAAGATCGAAATCGCCGGCCAGCACGATCGCCTTCAGCGCGCTCATCTCTTCGGGGCCGAAGGTCAGCGGCCGCGCCGCGCCCATCTTGACGCCTGTCCAGCCATTCTCGTTGTGCGAGGCGGTGACCATGGCGACCGAGGACGTATCCAAGGCGAACTGAGCGAAATAGGCCATTGGCGACAACGCCAGGCCGATGTCCCTCACGCGGGCGCCCGCCGCCATCAGGCCGGACACCAGCGCCAACTTGATCGACAGCGAATAGGAGCGGAAGTCATGCCCGGTGACGATATCCGGCCCGGCGCCGAGACGGCGAATCAGCGTGCCAAGCCCCATGCCGAGCGCCTGGACGCCGATCAGATTGAGCTCTGGCGGTTGCGCGGAGCCGGGATGGCCGAACCACCAGCGCGCATCATATTCGCGAAAGCCGGACGCCTTGATCAGCGCTTCGGTTTCGAATTCGAAACTGTTGGGCCGGGCGTCGCCAACGATTTTTGGGGGCAAGACAGCAGAGCTCCAGGCGGCAGAAAATACAATCTATCGAGGGCCGCGGCTTAGCACACAAGGCTTTAAGCCACGTTTATCCCGGACCGAAATCCGAGCTTGGCCGAAATGCCCGACGAAAGCGGACGAAATGCGACAGAAGCGCTGCCATTGCCGCTTGCAGGAACGAAGTACGGCAGCTATAAGCCCGCGGTCTGGTCACGGAGTGTAGCGCAGCCTGGTAGCGCACCTCGTTCGGGACGAGGGGGTCGCAGGTTCAAATCCTGCCACTCCGACCAGAAAAAACAAAGTGTTAGCGCATCCCGACTTCGGCGCTCAGACTGATATCCCGCCTGAAGATAGAGCTCACTGCTTGATGAGACAAACCCAGAGTCTTGTCTTTCGTCGTCGGGCACGTAGCGCCAGTGAGCTTCTCGAAGTCGCCGACGACGTCGGCGGCTACAGATTTGCCAGTCATTGCGAGTGAATTTTCATTAGCCGCGCGGCATTCATCAATGCCGCGCCATCTGCCTCGATTCTGTCGACAAGTTCGCTAGCCTGGTCCAGGCTGATGCCTGTTTCATTGGACAGGAACCAGACGCGAAAGCTCTTTTCCTCAGATGGCACAGAGACGATGGCCTCCCTGCCATCGTGTCGATCTTCGGCCGGCCGCTTGCGTCGCTTTCGCAGTGTCCGCTTCGGCTGATCACCTTCCGATAGAGGGTCGATGGACATGGCTCACGTCGCGCTTAACGAAGGCCGAAAAAGCTCAATATCACTAGGACGATGACCACCGCTCCGACGAGCCAAATGATGTTGTTCATAATTTCTCTCCTGTTGCCTGGGGGAAGCCCGCGCCTCTGGCGGAGACGCGGGCCGACCAGCCTTAGCGGCTGATCCGCAGCAGACACCAAAGCCGCAGTGCTGGCTGCGAGAAATAGAACTATCAGACGTGCCTAATGTTCCGCTGTTTGGCGAGATCGAGCGATGGCCTGGTGAATTGCCTTCATATTGGCCTCGGAGCCTATTTACCCCGACGGCAGAAGCAGACCGCCGGCTGGGTCAGGAGCCATCATGCGCCGAGCGAGACTGATGCGGTCAGACACATCGCTCTCTGCAAGAGCGATCGCCCGTTCTTCGACTTGCCGCAAGTGTTCTGGCTGGCCTTGGGGAAGGCCGGAACCAAAGTGATCAGAGGCAGTTATCCGACGAAGGGCTAATTAAGGAAATGGAGAAACTGCAATGAAAACAATGATCATGTGCGCCTTGGCGCTTTCCATGGGATTGCCCGTTATGGCTTCGGCTGCCGAGACCGATGTGGTTATTAGAACCCACCATCGACACCACAACAGCGTCAAGATCATCAACGAAGACGGCCAGCGCTTGCACCACCGCCGGCACGGTGCGGATGCGTTCTATGACCATGGGCGCCGGCATCATCGTCGAGACACCGTCGTCGTGACAGGCTCCGTCTCCACTCATCGCCACCACCCCGTGGTGATAGAAAACGACGGTTACTGATCGCGAACCGCCCGGCTCCCAGGAGTCGGGCATTTGGTCGTCGCTCCTGAAAGTTGAGGGTTCGCCCGTCACACAGGAGCAGCGAGCGAACCCTATCAGCGCAGGAAGGGACGTAGCTGCACCGATGTGCAAAACTTTCGCGAGCAGGTCTTCCGGATGGTCAGCCAAGAGCTATTCCCATCACGATGAAGGTGATGGCCACGGCGAAGACCGGTGCGAGCAACCAGCGCGCTTGGCCAACACTCCTCTCCATCAGCTTCCTCCCGCAAACGTGCAGCGGACAACGACCGCAGGCAGTGGCCGTTCCGAGCGACGCCCCCAATAGGATCATTGCTTTTTGCGATCAGACCTAGGTCCGGTGCCTTGCCCGACCGAAGCCCGACTTGGGAACCTTTTGCACTTGCCCCAGTTCGGTTGGTTGGGGCAAAGACCAACAAAAATGAAACGGATGACCATCATCATGTCGAACCCTGAGACTGCAAGATCACATGCCTTGGGGATGCGCGTCGCTGACCTCAAGTCCAAGATGGAGAAGGCCCAAATCACCGAGGGCGAAATGAAGACCTTCCACAAGGTCGCGGCCATCATGGAAGACCGCCAGGGCCGAATTGAAAGCGACGACCTGATTGCCGCATCCTTCGTCACCGACACGCTGCCAAACAGTCAAAAGCCTTGAGTGACCATGCCAACAATCAGCAGACTTTTTGATTCCCATGCCCAAGCGGCCCGGGTCGCCAGCGATCTGGTGGCGGCCGGAATTCCTCGGGTACAGATCGCCATCATCGGACCTTACAATGACGAAGTTGGATCTCTGTGGATTTCCGCTTTGGGGGTCATCCTCGGCGCTGCCGCCGGCGGGTTGGCCTGCCTGAGCGCTGTTGCGGCCCACGGCATCAGTCCTCTTGCTGCAAGCGTATGGGCAACAGTCGTGGCCGGCGGGGCCTGTGGCGGCGTTGCTGGCGGTCTGCTTGGAACATTCCCCATGACTGCCGTGAAGACGGATGATCGGAGTAACACCGAGGGGATCGTTTTGGTGACGGCCCATGTCGATGGAAATGAGACCGACATCGCCCAGGCAATGCTCGACGGTTGCGCCCCGACGACGTTCGTTGCTGAAGCAGCGTGAGAATTTCCAGGGACATCGAATGAACGACCCGGCAGCCGTTGTGGTCGGAGATCACCAAAATGCACGAAAAGCCGGTCCCGGCGTTAGCCGAGACGGGCTCTCTCCGTTTACCAGTGATTGAATTAAAGCACTCGACGGGTACCAACTGCGAGTGACCGAGAATGTTCCTGCTTTGGCCGGAAAGGCTGAGCGCGGTGGTAGAGTCCTTCGCAGTCGCAAACTTTGACGAAATGGCCCTCGGCCCTAGGTAGTTCGATGGGTATGATGGGTCGATGAAACGGCGAGCCGGATGCGACATGAATTTGAATTCGACGACAGCTTTGCCACCGGTCCTGATGATTGCACTGTTTCTTGTCGCTGGCTGTTCATCGATCAGCAGATCCGTCGATCCGGCGAAATACGATTCGATGACGTGTGCCAAGCTCAACAGCGCGCTGGGAGCCGTTGCCCGTGACATCTCACAAACCGCAATCACCCGTGGCAAGGTCGCGAACACCAGTGTTCCGCGCTGGCTGCTGGGCGGCTCGCGTGTGAAGACCGCGGTCGCCAGCCGTGAAACGGCCAGAATCGATCGGCTGAAGCAGCAACAAGAGGCGATTGTCGGGGCACGGGCGCGCAAGTGCCCGCGGTCAACGGACTGAGTGAACAGACCATCTGCGGCAACTGCCTGCAGTGGCTCAGGCGCTCAGGCGAAACCGCGTGACGTCGATCGCCGCGGCCATCAGCGTCTGTGTGTAGACGTGCTGCGGATTGCTGAAGATCGCCTCGGTCGGCCCCTCCTCGACGATCTTGCCCTGTTTCATGACGATGATGTAGTCGGCCATGGCGCGCACGACCGACAGATCGTGGCTGATGAAGAGGTAGGACAGTTCGTGGTCGGCCTGCAGTTTGCGCAGCAGCTCGACGATCTGTTTCTGCACCGAGCGGTCGAGCGCCGAGGTCGGCTCATCCAGCACCACCAGCTTGGGCTTCAGGATCATGGCCCGCGCAATGGCGATGCGCTGGCGCTGGCCGCCGGAAAATTCATGCGGGTAGCGGTTGCGGGCGTTCGGATCGAGGCCGACCTCGCGCAAGGCCTCGACGGCGCGCTGGTCGCGTTGCTTGCCCGAAAGGTTCGGCTCATGCACCAGCAGCCCTTCCGTAATGACCTGACCGACGGTCATGCGCGGCGACAGCGAGCCGAACGGGTCCTGGAAGACGAGCTGCATTTGACGCCGTAGCGGTCGCATCGCCTGCCGGTCCGCCTGGGAAATGTCGCGATCGCCGAAACGGATGAGCCCGTCGCTCGGCAACAGCCGCAGCAGAGCGCGGCCGAGCGTCGATTTGCCCGAGCCGGATTCACCGACGATGCCGATGGTCTGGTTGCGCTGCAGCCGGATCGAGATGTGATCGACGGCACGCAGCATCAGCGGCTCGCCGGCCAGAAACCCGCCGCCGATCCTGAACGTCACTTCGACATTCCTGCCTTCGAGCAGCACCGGTGCATTGGCGGGTGGTGGCGCCTTGTGGCCGGTCGGCTCGGCCGCCAGCAGCATTTTCGTATAGGCATGCTGCGGGTTGACGAAGATGGCTTCGGCCTCCCCCTCCTCGACAACCTCGCCCTGACGCATGACATAGACCCGGTCGGCAAAGCGACGGACGATGCCGAGATCGTGGGTGATGAAGACGATCGCCATGCCGAGCTTGCGCTGCAATTCAGCCAAAAGCATCAGGATCTGCGCCTGGATCGTCACGTCGAGCGCCGTCGTCGGCTCGTCGGCGATCAATATGTCAGGGTCGTTGGCGAGCGCCATGGCGATCATCACGCGCTGGCGCTGGCCGCCGGACATTTCGTGCGGATAGGACTTCATCCGTCGCTCGGGGTCGGGGATATGCACCAGCCGCAGCAGCCTGAGCGCCTCTTCGTGCGCCTCGGCAGCATTCAGGCCCCGATGCCGTCGGATCGGTTCGATCAGCTGGTTGCCGATTGAATAGAGCGGATCGAGCGAGGTCATCGGCTCCTGGAAGATCATGCTGATCTTGCGGCCTCGGACCTTGTTGAGCTCGGATTTGCTCAGTGTCAGAAGATTGCGGCCGCGATAGTCGACACTGCCTGTCGCTTCGCCATTCGATGCCAGCAGGCTCATCGCCGCCATCATCGTCTGGCTCTTGCCGGAGCCGGATTCGCCAACCACTGCAACGGTTTCGCCTGACTTGACGTGGATGTTGATGCCCTTCACCGCCTCGACCGCGCCGTCGAGCGTGCGGAAGCGGACGCGCAGATCCTTGACGCTGAGGATCGTTTCGGAAGCAGCCATTTCAGCGATCCCCATCTTTATCGATCTCTCGGGTCGAGCGCGTCGCGCAGGCCGTCGCCAACGAAGTTCAGCGCGAACAGTGTCGAGACGAGGAAGAAGGCGGGAAACAGGAGCAGCCAGTTGGCGGTGCCGATGTTCTTGGCGCCGACCGAGATCAGCACGCCCCAACTGGTCATCGGCTCCTGCACGCCGAGCCCGAGGAATGACAGGAAGCTCTCCAGGATGATGACTTGCGGCACCAGCAGCGTCATATAGATCACCACCGGGCCGAGCAGGTTGGGAATGACGTGGCGCAGCAGGATACCGCGCTGGCCGACACCCATGGCTTCCGCCGCCTGGACATATTCCTGCCGGCGGATCGACAGCGCCTGGCCGCGCACGATGCGCGCCATGTCGAGCCACAGCACGGCGCCGACCGCCAGGAACATCAGCACGAAGTTGCGGCCGAAGAACACCACCAGCATGATCACGAAGAAGATGAAGGGCAAGGAATAGAGCACGTCGACGATGCGCATCATGACCTCGTCGACCTTGCCGCCGGCAAAGCCGGCAGCGGCCCCGTAGACCACGCCGATGGCCACCGCCACGACGCCGGCAAGCAGGCCGATGGCCAGCGATATGCGCCCGGCCATCAGCGTGCGCGACAACAGATCGCGGCCGGTGTTGTCGGTGCCGAACAGGAAATATTGCTGCTTGATCGAGGCACTCATGGTCACTTCGAGGCCGTCAGGCGACTTGGCCTCGATCTTGGTGTCGTCAAAGGCATCGGAGCGGTCGAGATAGCGGATGTTGCGGTCGTCGATCGGCTTGGTCGACTTGACGGTAACGAAGACCTGGTTGCCTTCCTGCCGCCACTCCTTGATGTCGACCCGCATGCGCTTGATCGCTTCGGTGAGTGCCGTCTCGATCATGTCGGCCTTCGGATAGGCCGACAGGCTCGGCGGCATGCGCACATAGTCGGCATAGATGGTGGTGTACTGATGCGGCACGAACAAGGGCCCGAACACGCTGACGACACCGATCAGGGCGAGGTAATACAGGCTGAACATGGCGGCGCGATTGGCCTTGAGGCGCGCCCAGGCATCACCCCAGAGCGAGCGACCGACGACGGCGGGAGCTGTGGCTGCAATGTCAGTCATAGCGCACCCTCGGGTCGACGACCGCGTACATGACGTCGACGATCAGGTTGAAGACGATGGTGAAGATGGCGATCACCACCACCGTTCCCATCACCAGCGTGTAGTCGCGGTTCAGCGCGGCATCGACGAAATAGCGGCCGACGCCCGGAATGGAGAAGATCGTCTCGACGATGACCGAGCCGGTCAGCAATGCCGCGGCTGCCGGGCCGGTGAAGGAGACGATCGGCAGGATGGCGCCGCGCAGCGCGTGCTTGACCACCACCGACCAGTCGGAGAGGCCGAGCGCGCGCGCCGTGCGGATATGATGGGACCGCAAGGATTCGATCATCGAACCACGCATCAGCCGGGCGACGATGGCGATCTGCGGCAGAGCGAGCGTCAGCACCGGGCCGACCTTGTTGATGAAAGCGCCGTCGCCCCATCCACCGATCGGCAAGAGCTTCCAGGTCAGCCCGAACAGGAGCTGGATTACCGGTGCGATGACGAAGGTGGGGATGGTGCTGCCGGCGGTCGCCAACGCAATCACCGTGTAGTCGCCAAGCTTGTTCTGGTTGAGCGCGGCAATGGTGCCGAGCACGGAACCGAGCAGAAGCGCCAGGACGAGCGCCGAAGCACCGAGTTGGACCGAAATGGGCAGCCCCTTGGCGAACAGTTCGGTGACGGTGAAGTCCGGCATGTTGTAGCTCGGGCCGAAATTGCCGCGCAGCAGATTGCCGAGATAGTGGACGAATTGCAGCCAGAGCGGATCGTTGAGGCCGAACTGGGCTTCAAGGTTGGCCCTGATCTCGGGACTTAGCCCCCGCTCCTGGTTGAATGGACCGCCTGGCGCGACGCGCATCAGGAAAAACGCCATGGTCACGATGACGAACAGCGTCGGGATGGCGGTTAGAAGCCGCCGTAATACGTATCGCAGCATCGGTGCCCCGCTTGATCCAGAGCAACGCGCGTCCAGCCGGACGGTTGCGCTCTAGCCTTCAAATCTTCGCACCGACATGCCGAAAATCGATTCCGGTTCCCGGGCCGATGCGATGGCAAACCACTGCCGCCGCGCCCTGAAGGGCGCGGCGGCTTGGCCAGGGAGTTAGTCCTTGCTGACGAAGCGGGACGGATGGATGTCCATGACATTGTCATCGAAGCCATGCAGCTTCGAGGAAACGATATCGTGGAAGCTGTAGTAGAGAAGCGGAATGTTACCGACGTCATCGACAAGGATGCGCTCGGCCTCAGTGAGGTCCTTCATGCGCTCTTCTGGCTTGCCGCCGGCAGCCGCCGCCTTGTCCATGGCCGCTTCATATGCCGGGCTGACATAGTTGGAATAGTTGTTGCCGCTGGCCTTGCGTGTGATGCCGAGGAAGGTCTCGGGATCCTTGTAGTCGGCGATCCAGGCGGCACGCGCCACATCATAGTTGCCCTTCTGCTCAAGGAAGGAATAGTGGGTCTTGGTGTCGGTGTTGAGCAGCGTGACGTCGACGCCAAGCGGCTTCAGCTGTTCCTGGATGGCAACCGCGGTGTTCTTGTGGTTTTCCGACGTGTTGTAGCGGATCTCCATCTTCAACGGATGCTCGGGCGTATAGCCGAGTTTCTCGAGGGTCTTCTTGGCAGCGTCCTCGCGGTCGATCTGCGACATGTCGGCGTATTTGGCCATTGCCGGCGTGTAGCCCGCGATGCCCGGGGGCACCATAGAATAGCCAGGCAGCATCGAGTTCTGCCAGACTTTCTCGGCGAGGAAGTCCCGGTCGATCGCCATCGAGATGGCGTTGCGCAGTTCGGGGTTGTCCCACGGCGCTTTGTCGGTCTTGATCGCATAGTAATAGGTGCCGAGATACGGTCCGACGCGGACCTGATCACCGAACTTGGTCTTGAGGTCAGCAAGCTGTTCGGTCGGCAGGTCGCCGTAGCTGTCGAGTTCGCCGGCCTCGAAGCGCTTCATCGCCGATGAACGGTCTTCGGTCGGGATATAGTTGACGACGTCCATCTTGACGGTCGCGGCGTCCCAGAATTTCGGATTCTTGACCAGCTTCATGTGGTCGTTGGGAATCCACTCGGCCAGGGTATAGGCGCCGTTCGAAACGAGATTGCCCGCCTTGATCCAGTCGGCGCCGAGCTTTTCGATTGAAGCCTTGTTGACCGGATACGTGGCCTGGTGGGTCAGCATCTCCAGGAAGTAAGGCGTCGGCGCCTTGAGCGTGACTTCGAGGGTATTTGCGTCAAGTGCCTTGACGCCCATATCCTCCGGCTTGCCCTTCTTGGTGTTGACTTCCTCGGCGTTCTTCACGGGATAGAGCATGGAAGCGTATTCGGCAGCGGTGGCCGGATCTTCCAGCCGTCGAAACGAATAGACGAAGTCGTCCGCCGTCACCGGGCTGCCATCCGACCAGAGGCCGTCCTTGCGCAGCTTGAAGGTGTAGACAGTGCCGTCGTCGGACACCGTCCAGCTTTCGGCGGCGCCCGGAATGAGGTTGGTCTTCTGGTCATGCATGACCAGGCCCTGGAACAGGTCGCGTATGATATCGGCTTCGTAGACAGTCGAGGTCTTGTGCGGGTCGACCGTCTCCGCTTCGGCGGCGCTGCCTCTGTTATAGACGGTCCCGGCGAAAGCCGGTGTGTAGAACGTGCCGGCCGCCAAAGCCATCGTCGTGGCGAGCACCGTCGCCTTCAGCATGTTTTTCATCAGCATGAAGTTCTCCCTGTCGGCGCTGCCGTCGGCGCACCTTTTAAGTGTTGACGCCCCGGAGCCGATATCTGACCCCTTTGAGCGCGCCACCGGTTCCCTCCGATGGCTGGTGGCAGGAGACTAGACAGGAGGTAAGGTCTTTTCAACCGAGTACTGATTGACCTTAAGTCAATAGTCAGAAATCAAAGCAAGCATCCACTAAATTAGAACTGTCTTTCAATCGTGCACACCTCCAGGTTGCGCCTAGAGTTTTCGCTTTTGCATCCGAACTTTGGCATGTTCAGAGCCATGGTACGCAATGTCATTCCCACGGTCATAAGCCGCCGATTCCAGATGGATACGTCAGGAACTTCGGCGGTTGAGTTCGCCCTGCTCTCACCGATCTTCATCCTTCTTCTACTCGGGATGGTTGCATACGGTATATATTTCGGCGCTGCCAACTCGATCCAGCAGATCGCGGCGGACGCGGCCCGCACAGCGATCTCCGGATTGAACCAGACCGAACGGCAGACGCTCGTCGCCAGCTTCGTCACCAACAATGCCGGCGGGTATCCTTTCGTGGATGCCAGCAAGCTGACCTACCAGGCCAATGATAGCGTGGCCGATGGAAGTCAGTTCGTTGTGTCCATCCAATACGATGCCCGCAACCTGCCGATCTGGAATCTTTTCCCAGGCATAGCGATGCCAGGCACCACCATCACGCGCAAGTCAACGATCAGGGTCGGAGGCATCTGAATGTTGCTGCGTGAGCGCAAGGAGATCTTCCGGCTTGCACGGTTGATGCTGGGCGACAGAAAGGCCAATTTCGCCGTCATGACGGCGCTCATGGCGCCGGTGGCGCTGGCGCTGGCCGCGGTGGCTATCGACGAAGCCTCGATCTACACCGAGCGCCGCGAGGCGCAGGCAATGGTGGATCTGGCGGCGATCACCGCCGCCTCGAACATCACCAACGTCAACACAGCAGTCGTGACCACGCTGACCGACAACGGCATGCCAGGGGTGGTCGTTCAAGGCTCGGGACAGACGATCGCTCCGGCCGTAGGGAAAACCGTCGTTACGGTCACGCCCGGGCGATACGCGGCATCCGGCACCAATGTGAGCCAGCGCTTCCAGGCCAGCGTAACACCCTACAATGCCGTCCGTGTCACCCTGAAGAAGATCCCCGCCCGCTATTTCGCGAGTTCGCTGATCCCCTCTCCCGTGATCGGCACGCAGGCCACCGCCAGCATGACGCCGCAGGCGACCTTCTCGGTCGGATCGAGGCTGCTCAGCGTCAATGGCGGCATTCTCAACGCGCTCCTCAGCGGACTTCTCGGCGGCAACATCTCGCTCAGTGTCATGGACTACAACGCGCTGATCTCCGCGGATGTGAGCGTACTTTCCTTCGTCGACGGCCTTGCCACGCAGCTGAACCTGACCGGCGTGTCCTATTCGGACGTACTGGCATCGAAGGCGACCGTCGGCCAGATCGCAACTGCCATGGCCAACGTGCCCGGAGTTGGCAATACGGCCAAGGTCGCCCTGCAGACGATCGCGTCCAAGGCGACCAGCACGGTCAAGATCCCGCTCAACAAACTTGTCGACCTCGGCTCCTTCGGCAGCCTGGGCCTCGGGCAAAAACCGGCCGGCCTTGGCGTTGACGCAAGCGCCATGGGAATGCTGACCGCCGCCGCCGTGCTGGCCAACGGCACGAACCAGGCTCAGGTCAACCTCGGGGCCACCGTACCCGGGCTTTTGTCCACCGCGCTTACCATTGCCATTGGCGAGCCGGCGAAATCTTCGCCGTGGCTCGCGGTCGACGGCATCGGCACGGTGGTGCGCACGGCCCAGACGCGCATCAAGCTGGTGGCCACCGTTGGCGTCGGCACACCCAGTCTCGGTGGCGGCATCAGCCTGCTGGCCGTCAATCTGCCGCTCAATGTGGAAGTCGCCTATGCCGAAGCCAAACTGACCGACATCACTTGTCCGACAGGGCCGTCCAGCATCAAGGTTTCCATCGCCGCACACCCAGGTATCGCCTCGCTGCATCTGGCCAACAGCAACTCATCAGGCTTTGGCGACTTCAGCCAACCGCAGACATTCACCGACGCGGAAATCGCGGATGTGAGCCTCAAGCTGCTGCTGATCAACATTCCGCTGATACAGGTGATGGGCTCCGCCGCCACCGCGATCACCAACAACAACCCGACGACGCTGACCTTCGATGCGACCGACATCGCCAACAAGACGATCAAGACCGTTTCGACGCGCAACATTACGCAGTCGCTCACCACATCCTTGGTCAGCAACCTGTCGCTTTCAGTCAATGCGCTTGGCCTGGGGATCGACCTGACCGCACTGCTCGGAACGGTCAAGCCGGCGGTGGTGGCGGTGCTGAACGGTGTAACAGCACCCGTCGACGACCTGCTCTACAATGTGCTTTCAGCGCTCGGTGTCGGCGTCGGCCAGGCCGATGTCCGTGTCACCGGTGCGACCTGCGGACGCTCGGTGCTCGTCCAGTAGGGACGGCCGAGGCATCAATCGAGGCGACCAAGGTAGTATCCGAGCGCAGGCAGCGAAAGCTCGGACTCCTCGACGACCGCTGTATCGCCGTCAAGCTTTGCAACCGCTCCAATATCAGGCGGCAACGGCCAGGTCCCCGGCTCCCTAGCGAAATTGAAGATACAGAGCAGTCTCTCGCCGCCGCCTTGGCGGACGAATGCGAGCACGTCGCCCTCAGCGTCAAGAAAGCGGATCGAGCCTGTTACCAACGCCTCATGCTCCCTGCGCAACGCCAGCGCGGTCCGATAGGACGTGAGCACCGAGGCCGTGTCGGCGTTCTGGACGTCGACTGCTCGGGCGCGATGGCTGGCCGGTATCGGCAGCCACGGCCTGGCCGTAGAGAAGCCTGCATTGTCGGCGCCGGCCTCCCAGACCATCGGCGTTCGACACCCATCCCTACCCTTGACGCCCGGCCAGAAGCGGATGCCGACGGGGTCGCGCAGATCCTCGTAGGCAAGCTCCGCCTCTTCAAGGCCGAGTTCCTCGCCTTCGTAGAGGCAGATCGAGCCGCGCAGGGAGGAGAGCAGCATGATCGAGAATCTTGCGATCGCGTCGGGATCGCTGCCCGGCCTTGTCCAGCGGCTGATATGGCGCACCACGTCATGGTTGGAGAACGCCCAGCAGACCCAGCCATCGGAAACGGCTGCCTCGAAGGCTTCGACGCAACCGCGCACATGCGCCGCAGAGAACTGTGGGCCAAGCAGGTCGAAGGTGTAGCACATATGGAGCGTATCCCCGCCGGAGGTGTAGGCGGCGAGCGTCTGCAATGAGCGGCCCTCATCGCCGATCTCGCCGACAGCGGCGCGGTCCTCATAGGCGTCGAGCAGCGCCCTGAAGCGGCGCAGGAACGCCAGGTTTTCCGGCTGCGTCTTGTCGAACAGGTGCTCCTGGTAGAGGTAGGTGTTGGTCTCGCTGTTGGTACCGGCGACGCTTGATGCCAAGGGTGGATTGCTGCGCAGCCAGCGGTCGTGGACATAGTAGTTGACCGTATCGAGCCTGAAGCCATCGACGCCACGCTCGAGCCAGAACCGCACCGTTTCCAGAAGCGCGTCCTGAACCTCCTGATTATGGAAATTCAGGTCCGGCTGCGAGGCGAGGAAATTGTGCATGTAATACTGCCGGCGGGTCGAATCCCATTCCCAGGCCGGGCCTCCGAAGACGGAGAGCCAGTTGTTGGGTGCGCTGCCGTCGGGTTTGGTATCGGCCCAAACATACCAGTCGGCCTTGGGATTATCGCGGCTGGCGCGGCTTTCAACGAACCAGTCATGTTTGTCGGATGAATGCGACAGCACCTGGTCGATGATGATCTTCAGGCCGAGACGATGCGCCTCGGCGACCAGCGCATCGAAATCCTCAAGCGTGCCGAACATTGGATCGACATCGCAGTAATCCGACACGTCGTAGCCCATGTCGGCCATCGGCGACTTGAAGAAGGGCGACAGCCAGATGGCGTCGACACCAAGCGAAGCAACATGAGCGAGCCTCGACGTAACGCCGCTGAGGTCTCCGCTGCCGTGGCCGGTCGTGTCCTGGAAGGAGCGCGGATAGATCTGGTAGATGACGCAGCCGCGCCACCATCCGGCCTTGTCACCTGCCCCCATTGCGCTTCTCCCTTGTGCCGGTCTGCACTCGTTCGATCATGAAGATAACTGTCCGCCCCGATATCGGCCGGGAGATATCCGCCGCATCCGGCGTTTCGATGGCCGGAGCCCAGAAAAATCCATCTCGCTCGGGCAAGGTGAACATGCAGGCCCGGCGATCGCCGTTGATGAGCACCGCAAGACTGCGGTCGTCATCGGCGGCCAGGATCATGACAAGGCGGTGCCGCTGCGGATCCTGCCAACTCTGTTCGTCGAGCGGCACGCCCATCTCGGTCAGCCATGCGACGTCCGGTATCTCCGAACCTGCCGGCGGCTGGCCAGCAAGGAAGCTTGTGTCGGAAAGCGCGGGCATCGCTCGGCGCAGCGTCGAGAGCAGCGCCGTGTAGCGCTCCAGCGCCTGATCGCGGCCGGGCCAGTCGAGCCAGGTGATCGCGTTGTCCTGCGCATAGGCGTTGTTGTTGCCGTGCTGGGTGCGGCCGAATTCGTCGCCCGCGGTCAGCATGATGGTGCCGCGTGAGACAAACAGCGTGGCGAGCAGCGCGCGCTGGTCGTTCAGGCGAGCCATGGCTACGGCTGGGTCGTCCGCATCACCTTCCACGCCGTTATTCCAGGACAGGTTTTCATTGTGGCCGTCGCGGTTCTGCTCGCCATTGGCTTCGTTGTGCTTGCGCTCATAACGCACGATGTCGGCGAGCGTCATGCCGTCATGGGCGGCGATGAAATTGACACTGCGGCTGGCGTCTTGCCCGTTCGCGGCAAACACATCGGACGAACCGGCGAGCCGGGTCGCCAGGGCGCCGACCATGCCGGCGTCGCCGCGCCAGAAGCGTCTGACATCATCACGATACTTGTCGTTCCATTCGAGGAAGAATGGTGGGAAATTGCCGAGCTGATAGCCGTCCGGACCGATGTCCCACGGCTCGGCGATCAACACGCGATCGGCCAGCAGCGCGTCGTCGCGCATCGCTCTCAGCAGCGGCGCCTCGGCATCGAATGTGCCCTCGACCCGCCCCAGAATGGTTGCCAAGTCGAAGCGGAAGCCGTCGACGCCGGCATCCCTGACGAAATGGCGAAGCGTGTCGAGGACCATTTCCTGAACGATGGGATGGTCGCAAGCGACTGTGTTGCCCGTCCCGGTCTCATTGGCCAGCCTGCCGTCTGATGTGTGCCGGTAATAGGCCTGGTTGTCGAGGCCGCGCAGCGACAACGTCGGACCAAGCCTGTCGCTCTCGCCTGTGTGGTTGAAGACGAGATCGAGGATAACGCCGATGCCGGCCTTGCGTAGCACGGCGACTGTGTTTCGCAATTCCATGATGCCGCCCGGCGCCAGGTGCGGATCGAGCGCCATGAAGGTGACGGGGTTGTAGCCCCATGTGTTGCGCAGCCCGAGCGGCGGCAAATGTCGCTCGTCGATAGAGGCGGTCACCGGCATCAGCTCGACCGCGCCAACGCCAATCTTCTTCAGATGCTCGACAACCACGGGGTGAGCGAGGGCGGCGACCGTACCTCGCAGCTTTTCAGGAACGTCTGGGTGCAGCATGGTGAAGGCGCGTACCGGCACCTCGTAGATCAGACCACCGGCACGAAAAAGCGGCGGCGCAGCCTGCACGGGCTTCGGCAAGGCGGCGGCAATCGCCTTCGGCACCAGCGGCGCGGTATCGGCCCCCTCGCCCCGGCGCCGGCCCAGCCGCCAGTCATAGGCGTAGGGCCTGTCGATCTCGACGGCGTAGGGATCGGTCAACAGCTTGTCGGGATCAAACCAAAGCCCACGCTCGGGCGCATAATCGCCATCGGCGCGAAAGCCATAGCGGGTGCCGGGGCCAAGGCCTGCAACGAACAGCGCATGGACGCCCTCGCCTTCCGGGTGCAGTTCGAGCCGTTCGATTTCCCGGTTGCCTTGCTCGTCGAAGACCGAGACCCAGAGCCGGCGGGCGGCCTGCGACCACGCAGCAAAGCGGATGCCTTCGCAGGTGACGGTAGCGCCGAGTGACGTCATGCGGGCTCCCCCTTCTCCCCTTGTGGGAGAAGGTGTCGCCGAAGGCGACGGATGAGGGGCGTTCCAGCTTGGCGCCGACGGCGATCCTTCGCGCACCCCTCAACCGTCTCGGCGCTGCGCGCCGATCCACCTTCTCCCACAAGGGGAGAAGGGAAAGCGCACACAGCCACTCTCAAGTAATCACGCTCGGCTCGTTGCGACCGGTGTGACTCTTGATGCCGGCTATATCATCGGCGGCCGCGATCAGATCAGCAAGCGCCTCTTGCGTGTCGAGATCGTGCCTCGCTCCGTCCGGCTCGTAGCGCTCGATGTAGACGCGCAACGTCGCGCCCGACGTACCTGTGCCGGACAGCCGGAAGACGACGCGCGAACCACCTTCAAACAGCACCCTGATGCCCTGGTGCTCGCTGATCGAGCCATCGACCGGATCGCGATAAGCAAAATCGTCGGCGCTGGCGATTGTCATGCCGCGCACGCTGGTGCCCGGCAATGAGCCGAGTTTGGCGCGGAGTTCGTCGACCAGCGCATTCGCGCGGTCGCTCTCAACCTCTTCATAATCGTGCCGAGAATAGTAGTTGCGACCGTAGGTCGCCCAGTGCTCGGTGACGATCTGCTTGCAGCTTTCGCCGCGCGCGGCCAGGATGTTGAGCCACAGCAACACCGCCCACAGGCCGTCCTTTTCACGGACATGGTTGGAACCGGTGCCGGCACTCTCCTCGCCGCAGATCGTCGCCATGTCGGCGTCGAGCAGATTGCCGAAGAACTTCCAGCCGGTCGGCGTCTCATAGATGCCGATGCCGAGTTTTTCAGCGACACGATCGGCCGCGCCACTGGTCGGCATCGAGCGGGCAATGCCTTTCAAACCGGCCTTGTAGCCCGGCGCCAGGCGCGCATTGGCGGCAAGCATGGCAACGGAATCCGACGGGGTGACGAAAATGCCCTTGCCGATGATCAAATTGCGGTCGCCGTCACCATCGGAGGCGGCGCCGAAATCCGGCGCGTCCGGCCCCATCATTTCGTCATAGAGGTGTTTGGCATGGACAAGATTCGGGTCCGGATGGTGGCCGCCGAAATCCGGCAGCGGCTTGAAATTGCGGCAGGTGCCGTTGGGCGCGCCAAGCCGGTTTTCCAGGATCTCCTTGGCGTAGGGCCCGGTCACCGCGTGCATGGCGTCGAAGCGCATGCGGAAGCCGGACTTGAACAGTTTGCGCAATGCGTCGAAATCGAACAGGCTTTCCATCAGCTCGGCATAGTCGGCGACCGGGTCGATGATCTCGACGGTCATGCCGGCGGCCTTGACCGCACCGACCGTGTCGATGTCGATCGGATCGATGTCGGCGATCTTGAAGCTCGAAATCGCCTTGGTCTTTTCGAAGATCGCGTCGGTCAGCTTTTCCGGCGCCGGGCCGCCATTGCCGGCATTGTACTTGATGCCGAAATCCTCGTGCGGACCGCCCGGATTGTGGCTGGCCGACAGTATGATGCCGCCAAAGGTCATGTATTTGCGGATGACATGCGAGGCGGCCGGCGTCGACAGGATGCCGCCCTGCCCGACCATCACCTTGCCGAAGCCGTTGGCGGCTGCCATGGCGATGGCCTTCTGGATGACTTCGCGGTTGTAGAAGCGGCCATCGCCGCCAATCACCAGGGTCTTGCCCTTGAAACCGTCCAGCGCGTCGAAGATCGACTGGATGAAATTCTCGGCATAGTGCTCCTGCTGAAAGACAGGCACCTTCTTGCGCAGGCCCGACGTGCCGGGCTTCTGATCGGAATAGGGTTTGGTGGGGATGGTCCGTATCATGCTTCAGGCAACCCTTTTCGAAAGCAGCGAGCGATAGAGTTCAACATATTTATCCGCACTCTTGTCCCACGACACGTCGGCCTTCATGCCCTGGCGCTGCAGCGATTCCCAGACCGGCGGACTGGCATGGGCGTCGACGAGGCGGCGGATGGCGTGCAGCAAGGCACCGCCATTGTTGGGCGCGAACTGGAAGCCGGTGGCAACGCCGGCCGAGACGGCGGCCTCATTGGCATCGATGACCGTATCGGCCAGGCCCCCGGTGCGGGCAACCACCGGCACGCAACCATAACGCAGGCCGTAAAGCTGCGTCAGCCCGCACGGTTCGAAGCGTGAGGGAATGACGATGGCGTCGCAACCGCCCTGCATGATGTGCGACAGCCCTTCATCGTAGCCGACGACAACCCCGATACGGCCGCGATGTCTGGCTGCGGCGGCAAGCAGCGCACCTTCGAGGCCGGCGTCGCCCGAGCCCAGGATGGCCAGCCGCGCGCCCGTGGCAACGATGCCGTCGACCACCAGCGCTAGTATGTCCATGCCCTTTTGCCAAGTCAGGCGGCTGACGACGCAGACGATCGGGCTGTCGTCACGATCGAGGCTGAAGCGCTCCTCGACGGCGGCCCTGTTGGGCGCGCGCGCCTTCAGCGTCCCGGCCGTGTAGGTGGAGACCAAATGCTTGTCGGTCTCCGGATCCCAGATGTCGATGTCAATGCCGTTGACGATGCCATAGAGATCGCTGGAGCGCATGTTGATGAGGCCGTCGAGGCCCATGCCGAATTCCGCCGAGCGTATCTCCTGCGCGTAGGTCGGGCTGACCGTGGTGATCGCCCAGGCGGCCTGCAGGCCCGCCTTGAGGAAGCCGACGCCGCCATAATATTCGACGCCGTCGAGCGCCATAGCCGCCGCAGGCAAGCCGAGCTCGCCGAAGATGTCGGCGCCGAACTGGCCCTGGAAAGCGAGGTTGTGAACGGTCACCATCGACGGTACGCCGACCGCCTTGCCGTAGCGCATATAGGCCAGCGTCATCGCCGACTGCCAGTCATGGGCGTGGACGATGTCAGGCTGGTAGCCCGAGATGGCGCCGCCGGCGATATCGCCGCCGACCTGGCTTAGTGCTGCAAAGCGCCGCCAGTTGTCGGGCCAATCGACGCCGGTCGCATTGCCATAGGGACCGCCGGGACGGTCGAACAGATGCGGCGCGTCGAGCACGAACAGCTCTAGCCCGGCAAGCTGGATGGAATGAACGGAGGCCTTACCGCCCTGCAGCAAGGGATATTGCAGAACCGCCCGCTTTTTCTTGAAGGCGGCCATAACGGTCGGAAAGCCGGGGATGAGCGTGCGCATGGTCACGCCCTTGGCCGCCAGCGCAATGGGCAGCGCGCCGGTCACGTCGGCAAGCCCGCCGGTCTTGATCAGCGGGAAAATCTCGGGCGTGACCGACAGAACCTGCATGCGTTAGAGCCCCAGCTTGTCGATCATATCCTGGGTGACCAGGCAGATGCCCTTTTCAGAAACGCGGAAGCGCTTGGCGTCGAGAACGGGATCTTCGCCGACCACCAGCCCTTCCGGTATCCTAACACCATGGTCGATGACCACGCGCTTCAACTTTGCGTTCCGGCCGACATGAACGTCGGGCAGCATGACGACTTCTTCCAGGGTCGAATAGGAATTGATGCGCGCTCCGGTGAAGATCAGGCTTCTCTTCAGCGAAGCCCCCGAGACGATGCAATCGCCCGAGACAAGCGAGGACACCGCCGAACCGCGGCGGCCATCCTCGTCATGCACGAACTTTGCCGGCGGCTTCAATTCGGCATAGGTCCAGATCGGCCAGTCGCGGTCGTAGAGGTCGAGTTCCGGCGTGATGTCGGTCAGGTCGATGTTGGCTTCCCAATAGGCGTCGACCGTTCCGACGTCGCGCCAATAGGCCTCGTTCTCGGCGGTCGAGCGGACGCAGGACTTGGCGAAGCGGTGCGCGATCGCCTTACCGTGCTGGACGATATAGGGGATGATGTCCTTGCCGAAGTCACGGCTTGAGCCCGGCTCAGCCGCATCGCGGCGCAACTGCTCCATCAGGAACTTGGTCTTGAAGACATAGATGCCCATCGAGGCCAGGGCGAATTCCGGCTTGTCGGGAATGCCGGGCGGGTCGGCGGGCTTTTCGACGAAGGCGATGATGTTGTCGTTGGCATCGACATGCATGACGCCGAAGCCGGTGGCTTCCATGCGCGGCACTTCGAGGCAGCCGACGGTGACATCGGCATTGGCGTCGACGTGCTGGCGAAGCATCATCTCGTAGTCCATCTTGTAGATGTGGTCGCCGGCCAGGATGACCATGTATTCAGGTCCATAGGCCTCGATGATATCGATGTTCTGATAGACGGCGTCGGCGGTGCCCTCATACCATTGCGTTTCCGAGACGCGTTGGCTGGCCGGCAGGATGTCAAAACTCTCGTTTCGTTCAGGACGCAGGAAGTTCCAGCCGCGCTGCAGGTGGCGGATCAGCGAATGCGCCTTGTACTGCGTGGCGACACCAAGGCGCCGGATACCGGAATTGAGCGCGTTGGAGAGCGCGAAGTCGATGATGCGCGTCTTGCCGCCGAAATAGACGGCCGGCTTGGCACGCCGGTCGGTCAGTTCCTTGAGGCGGCTGCCACGGCCGCCGGCCAACACATAGGCCATGGCATCGCGCGCCAGCGGCTGGGTCCGTTTCAAGTCTGCCATTTTTACCCTCCCAAGTTACTCGATCTCGACATGGTTCAGTCGGCGACAAGTTGACGGACCTAGTCCGCAACGAGTTCAAGCATGATCGTCGACAGCGGCGGCAAGAGCATAGTCGCGGAGATGCTCCCTCCCTCCGCCCGCGCCTCGACCATGCCGCCATTGCCCTTGCCGGAACCGCCATATTCCGAAGCGTCGGTGTTGATGATTTCGCGCCATTTGCCGGCCGTCGGCAGCGGCACGCGATAATTGTCGCGCGGCACCGGCGTGAAATTGGAAATGACGGCCACCGAGTTGCCGCCCGGTGCGCTGCGCAGCCAGGCAAAAACCGAATTCTGGCTGTCGTCGACGATCAGCCAGGAAAACCCTTCCGGCTCGCAATCACGGCCATGCAGCGCCGGGCGCGAACGGTAGAGATAGTTGAGATCGCGCACCGTCTGCCAGACGCCGCGATGCGGGCGGAACTCCAGCAGGTTCCAGTCGAGCGCGCGCGCCTCGCTCCATTCGCGGCGCTGCGCGAACTCCTGCCCCATGAACAGCAGCTTCTTGCCGGGATAACCCCACATGAAAGCGTAGTACGCGCGCAATGTCGCGAATTTCTGCCAGTCGTCGCCGGCCATTTTGCCAAGCAGCGTGCCTTTGCCGTGCACGACCTCGTCATGCGAGAGCGGCAGCACGAAATTTTCCGAGAAGGCGTAGGTCAGGCCGAAGGTGAGGTCGTTGTGGTGATGTTTGCGGAAGATGGGCTCCTTGGAGAAATACTCCAGCGTGTCGTGCATGAAGCCCATGTTCCACTTGAAGCCGAAGCCCAGGCCGCCTTCATGCATCGGTGCCGAGACCTTCGGCCAGGAGGTCGATTCCTCGGCGATGGTCATGACGCCCGGATGGTGGCCGTAGACCTCCTTGTTCATCTTCTGCAGGAAGCTGACCGCCTCGAGGTTCTCGCGGCCGCCCTTCTCGTTGGGGATCCATTCGCCGGCCTTGCGCGAATAGTCGAGGTAGAGCATCGAGGCGACCGCATCAACGCGCAAACCGTCGACATGATATTTCTCGGCCCAGAACAAGGCGTTGTTGACGAGGAACGACACCACCTCGCGGCGGCCAAAATTGTAGATCGCGGTGTTCCAGTCGGGATGAAAACCCTTGCGCGGATCGGCATGTTCATAGAGCGCGGTGCCGTCGAAGTTGGCAAGGCCGTGCGCGTCGACCGGGAAATGCGCCGGCACCCAGTCGAGGATGACACCGACGCCGGCGCGGTGGGCGCCATCGACGAAACGAGCAAAGCCGTCCGGGTCGCCGAAGCGGGCCGACGGCGCGTAGAGGCCGGTCGTCTGGTAGCCCCAGGACGGGTCATAGGGGTGTTCAGAGATCGGCATGAATTCGATATGGGTGAAACCGGTCTCGACCACATAGGGGATCAGCCGGTCGGCCAACTCGTCCCATGACAGGAACGCACCGTCGTCGTGAAGTTGCCAGGAGCCGGCATGGACCTCGTAGATCGAGATGGCTTCGCGCCGGTGATCGGCATTGCGCCAGAAATTGCGGTGCGCCTCGTCGCCCCACTCATGCGCCGGTGGCACGGCCACGACCGAAGCAGTGGCCGGACGCAATTCAGATTTGAAGGCGAACGGGTCGGCTTTCAGCGGCAGTCTCACGCCATCGGGACCGATGATCTCGTATTTGTAGGGCCGACCGGCACCGATATCGGGCACGAACAGTTCCCAGATGCCGGTGTCGCGGCGATCACGCATTGTGTGCCGGCGACCGTCCCATTCGTTGAAGTCGCCGACCACCGAGACGCGCCGTGCATTGGGAGCCCAGACGGCGAAATGCACTCCGGAAGCGCCTTCGTGGTCGATGACATGGGCGCCGAGCTTATCGAACAGCCTGAGGTGCGAGCCTTGGGCGATGTAGTAGTCGTCCATCGGGCCAAGCACCGGACCGAACGAATAGGGATCGGTCAGCCACCAGTCGCCGCCGGCATTGCGCGCGTGATAGCGCAGGGGCTGCCGCTTCTTGATCGAGAGCTTGCCTTCGAAAAAGCCGCCGTCGTCGCGCCTGGACAGTTCACCCGCGATGGTGCCGGTCAGCGTATAAGCGGTAACGAATTCGGCATGCGGAACGAAGCATCGGGCATACAGGCTCTTGCCGATCTCATGGACACCAAGGACCGCGAAGGGATCTCCGTGCGTGCCGGCAACAATCGCCGCAACATCGCTGGCTTGCGCCAGTCCGTCCGGCCCGTTTGTCGCAGCGGTCGCGCGCGGCTTCTTCATCAGGCAGCGTCCCTCCCCGGGCACCGAGTGTTTTGTTCTAGGGTGTGCATTTCACACCCTGGGACCACATTGTTCGCGGCCTCATGCAATCACATCAGACAGGTACGTTCCAGATTTCTTTCGCATATTGGCGGATCGTGCGATCGGAGGAGAACCAGCCGACACGCGCAACGTTGCGGATCGCCTTGGCGTACCAGTCGGGACTGTTGCGCCAGACGGCATCGACTTCGCGCTGCGCAGCGGCGTAGGCGTCGAAATCTGCGGCGACCATGAACCAGTCGCTCTGATAGAGACCGTTCATCAAGTCGCGGTAACGCTCCGGATCGTCCGGCGAAAAGACACCCGACGAAACGGCAGCAACCGCTTGCGCCAGTTCGGGTGATGCTTCGATGACGGCGCGCGGATCGTAGCCGTTGTTGCGCCGCTCAGCGACCTCGGCGGTGGTCAGGCCGAAGATGAAGATATTGTCGTCGCCGACGCACTCCTTGATCTCGACATTGGCGCCGTCGAGCGTGCCGATGGTCAGCGCACCATTCAGCGCGAACTTCATGTTGCCGGTGCCTGACGCTTCCATGCCGGCGGTCGAGATCTGCTCGGACAGGTCGGCCGCCGGCATCATGATCTCGGCCAGGCTGACATTGTAGTTTGGCACGAACACCACCTTCAGCAAACCGCGCACGGCCGGATCGCGGTTGATGACCTTGGCGACGTCGTTGGCGAGTTTGATGATCAGTTTGGCATTGTGGTAGCTGGGTGCCGCCTTGCCGCCGAAGAATTTCACGCGCGGCATCCAGTCGCGCTCGGGATGCGAGCGGATCTGGTCGTAGAGAGCGATCGCCTCAAGGATGTTCAGAAGCTGGCGCTTGTATTCATGGATGCGCTTGATCTGGATATCGAACAGCGCCGAGGGATCGACCTTGATGCCGAGCCGGTCGGCGACGAGGTTGGCCAGCCGCGCCTTGTTGGCGCGCTTGACGGCGGCGAACTTGTCGCGAAAGGCGGCATCGCCGGCGAAGACGTCGAGACCCTTGATGGCGTCGATGTCGTCGAGAAAACGGTCGCCGATCGTCTCGCGGGCGAGCGACGTCAGCCCGGGATTACACTGGATCAGCCAGCGCCGCGGCGTGATGCCGTTGGTCTTGTTGTTGATGCGATCGGGATAGAGTTTGTGCAGGTCGGCGAACACCGTTTCCTTCATCAGGTCGGTGTGAAGCGCCGAAACGCCGTTGATCGAGTGCGAGCCGACAAAGGCCAGATTGCCCATGCGCACCCGACGGTCGCCGTTTTCCTGGATCAGCGAGATGCGACTGATCTGCTCGTCGGAGAACTGGTCGGAGGCGCGCGCCTCAAGAAGCACTTCGGCATTGATGGCGTAGACGATCTGCATGTGGCGCGGCAGCAGCCGCTCAAAGAGCGGCACCGGCCAGCTTTCCAGCGCTTCAGGAAGCAGCGTGTGGTTGGTGTAGCCGAAGGTCCGCTTGGTGATGCTCCAGGCAAGGTCGAAATCCATGCCGTGGACATCCATCAACAGGCGCATCAACTCGGGGACAGCGATGGCCGGATGGGTGTCGTTGAGATGGATCGCAGCCTTGTCGGGCAGCGACTTCAGGTCGCCATACTGGCTGAGATGGCGCTGGACGATGTCCTGCAGCGAGGCGGTGGAGAAGAAGTATTCTTGCCTGAGCCGCAGTTCCTGCCCGGCCTTGTGTGAATCGGCGGGGTAGAGCACGCGCGACAAGGCATCGGCCTTGTTGCTTTCGGCAAGCGCACCGATGTGGTCGCCGGCATTGAACTTGTCGAGCAGGATCGGATCGACAGGCATGCCCGACCAGAGCCGCAGCGTGTTGACGCGATTGGCCCGCCAACCGACGACGGGCGTGTCATAGGCGACGGCCAGCACATGCTCGGTTGGCTTCCAGACATGGCGTTCGAGCCGGCCGTCCTTGGAGGTGATCGATTCCACCGAACCGCCGAAACCGACCTCGAAAGAGCGCTCACGGCGTTCGAATTCCCAGGGGTTGCCGTGATCGAGCCAGGTCTCGGGCAGTTCGACCTGCCAGCCGTCATGAATCTCCTGGCGGAACATGCCGTTGGCATAGCGGATGCCATAGCCATGCGTGGGAATGTCGACGGTCGCCATGCTTTCCATGAAGCAGGCGGCAAGCCGGCCGAGGCCGCCATTGCCGAGTGCCGCGTCCGGCTCGAGAGCGGCGATCAGATCGAGATCGACGCCCAGCGACGACAGCGCCGCGCGCATATTGTCCATCAGGCCGAGATTGGAGAAGGCGTCGCGCATCAGGCGGCCGATAAGGAACTCCAGCGACAGATAATAGACGCGCTTTTCCTGCTGGTCGTAGGCCTCCTTCGTCGCCTGCATCCAGTGGTCGACGATGCGGTCGCGCACGACCTTGATCGAGGCGGTCAGCCAGTCGTACTGGGTCGCGACGGTGGTGTCCTTGCCAACCCGGTATTTGAGGGCCTTCAAGACTTCCGAGGCGAGTGTCTTGGGATCGGGATTTTCAAGTTCGGGCTGGGGAGCTTCGGATGTCATCGCGCGCGTCATGCTGCCTCTCGTGCGGTTGCCACGATCATACCGGCTTTCATCGTTCCTCCCAGCCCATGCTAGCCGATACCACTACATATTCAATCGATTTAGATCAGCGCATACTGGCTTACCCTGCGGCAATTTGACAGTTCGAAGCGTCACGCGCCCAGGCGATCCCGCGCGACGCGCTTCAAATTTCTTGTTCCATACATGTCGTTGTTCCGAAAACCGCTACGCACTTTTGGGCGACATGCATCAAGCCGCCAGCGCCGCCTCGGGCGGAACCTTTGCGCCGGTCATGAAGGCGACGGCATCGGACATCGTATATTGCTTGGGATCGATGACGCAGAGGCGACGCCCCAGCCGGTGGATGTGAATGCGGTCGGCCACTTCGAAGACATGTGGCATATTGTGCGAGATCAGAACGATCGGCAGGCCGCGCTTCTTGACGTCGAGGATCAGTTCGAGCACGCGGCGGCTTTCCTTGACGCCAAGGGCGGCCGTCGGTTCGTCCATGATCACCACACGGCTGCCGAAGGCGGCGGCGCGCGCCACCGCCACGCCCTGGCGCTGGCCGCCTGAAAGCGTCTCCACCGCCTGGCTGATGTTCTGGATGGTCATCAGGCCAAGCTCAGTGAGCTTGTCGCGGGCGCGCTTTTCCATTGCCGGACGGTCGAGCATACGAAGCCAGTCGCCCAGAAAACCCGGTTTGCGGATTTCGCGGCCAAGGAACATGTTGTCGGCGATCGAGAGTGCCGGCGACAGCGCCAGATTCTGATAGACGGTTTCGATGCCGGCTTCGCGGGCCTCCATCGGTGATTTGAAGGCGACAGGTTTGCCTTCAAGCCGGATCTCGCCTTCGTCGGGTACGGCCGCGCCGGAAATCGCCTTGATGAGCGACGACTTGCCGGCGCCATTGTCGCCTATGACGGCGAGGATTTCGCCGGGGTAAAGGTCGAAGTCGGCATTGTCGAGGGCGGTGACACGGCCATAGCGCTTGACCAGTCCACGAGCGGTGAGAATGGGTTCCTGGGTCATGGTCATGCCGAAACCTTTCTGATCCATTGGTCGACTGCCACGGCGCCGATGATCAGCACACCGGTGAGCAGCACTTTCCATTGAGGATCGGCGCCCAGCATGTTGAGGCCCATGGAGACGACGCCGACGATCATCGCGCCGAACAGCGTGCCCAGGATCGAGCCGCGTCCGCCAAACAGAGAAATACCGCCGATCACCGTCGCGGTGATCGCCTGGAGATTATAGTCGGTGACGGCGGCTGACGGCGAGATCGAGCCGTTGCGGCCGATGGAGACCCAGGCAGCGAAAGCGGCGATCAGTCCGGCAAGGGTGTAGACCGTCATCAGCACCTTCTTGGTCTGGATGCCCGACAGCTTCGCCGCCTCCTGATCATCGCCAACGGCGTATACATGGCGGCCCCATGCCGTGTGATTGAGCACGTACCACAGGATCAGAACGAGCACGACCGTGGCAATGACACCGAGCGTCAGCACCGCGGTGCCAATCTTGAAGCTTAATGCAAACAGATGCAGCAGCGGCGCCTGGGTGTCGACGTCGGTGTCGCGGATCGTCTCATTGGCCGAATAGATGAAGTTCGTGGCCATGACGATGTTCCAGGTGCCTAGCGTCACGATGAATGGCGGCAGCTTCATGTAGGCGACCAGCACCCCGTTGAGCAGCCCGCAGGCCGCGCCGGCGGCAAGCCCGATCGCCACGGCGAGCACGCTCGGCATGCCGTAGCTGACCGCGCAATTGCCCATGATCACTGCTGAAATCACCATGATCACGCCGATCGACAGATCGATGCCGGCGGTCAGGATGACCAATGTCTGCGCAGCACCCAGAATGCCGATGATGGCGATCTGCTGCAGGATCAGCGTCAGCGTGTAGGACGAAAAGAAGCGTCCTCCGATGGTGATGCCGAAGACGACGATCGCCAGAACCAGCACGATCAATGGCACCGCGGCCGGCGTCGAATGCAGGAAATGCTGGATGCGCTTGACGGCCGATTTGTGCTCGTCAAAAGCGGCAACGCTTGTATCGCTGCTCGAGAGAACCTTCTCGAATTCCTGAGCTTGAGCCATGTTTCCTCCCCGTTGGGTGCCAGCCACGCGCCAACACCCGTCCACGCTTTTCCGGTCTGTCGCCGGGATTGTTCGCGGTCACGCGACCCATCGTCCACCCGAAGCGGCCGGGGATCAAGCCCCGACCGCTCAGGTTCCGTAGATGCCTGTCAGACCGGCATCAGCCCCAGCACTTGGCGAGGCCTTCCTTGGTGTCGATGGACTTCACGCCAGTGGCCGGCTTGTCGGTCACCAGGTTGACACCGGTATCGAAGAAATTCTTGCCTTCGGTCGGCTTCGGCTTGGTTCCGTCCTTGGCGAAAGCGGCGATCGCCTCGATGCCAAGTGCTGCCATCTGCAGTGGATATTGCTGCGACGTGGCGCCGATGACACCTTCGGCCACTGATTTCACGCCGGGGCAGCCGCCGTCGACGGAAACGATCAGCACCTGGCTTTCGAGGCCGACGGCCTTCAGCGCCTGGTAGGCGCCGACAGCGGCCGGCTCGTTGATGGTGTGGATGACGTTGATGGTGTTGTCCTTCTGCAGAAGGTTCTCCATCGCCTTGCGGCCGCCCTCCTCGTTGCCGTTGGTGACATCGTGGCCGACGATGCGCGGATCGTCCTCATCGCCGATCTTGTTGGGATCCTTCACATCGATGCCGTAGCCCATCATGAAGCCCTGGTCGCGCAGGACGTCGACGGTCGGCTGCGAAGGGGTCAGGTCAAGGAAACCGATCTTGGCGTCCTTGGCCTTGTCGCCGAGCGTGGCGGCGGCCCAGGCGCCGATCAGCTTGCCGGCTTCGAGATTGTCCGTCGCAAAGGTCGCGTCGGCCGCGTCGATGGGATCGAGCGGCGTGTCGAGCGCGATCACCAGCAGGCCGGCATCACGCGCCTTCTTCACGGTCGGCACGATGCCCTTGGTATCGGACGCGGTGATCAGGATACCCTTGGCGCCGTCGGCGATGCAGCTTTCGATCGCCGCGACCTGGCTCTCGCTGTCGCCGTCGATCTTGCCGGCGTAGGTCTTGAGGTCGACGCCGAGTTCCTTGGCTTTTGCGGTCGCGCCTTCCTTCATCTTGACGAAGAAGGGATTGGTGTCGGTCTTGGTGATCAGGCAGGCGCCGACACCGGCCGCGGATGCGGACGAGGCAAACGCCATCAGGCCAAGAGCCGCGGCGGCAAACACGGTCGATTTCAACAGTTTTGTATTGGTCACGATTTTCCTCCCAGTGGAACCATTCCGATGCCGGCCAACCGGCACCTGCAGCGCATCCAACGAAATTCTCCCAGTGTGGACGCTGCCTCAACAGACACCAGGCCGAAGCCTCTGTCAATAATTAAATCACTCTTATTTATTATTGACAGCATTGCTTCGTTCACCCATTCTGGCCCAAAAGCATTGAGGGGAAACGACGGGAGGAACAGGGTGGAAACCGCCATTGCGAGGCACGGTTCGCCCGAGGTGAATGACAGCCTCATTCACCGCGGCACTAACCAGAGCGGCATGCGCGACCACAACGAGCGGTTGGTGCTCTCGCTGGTGCGCCAGCACGGCAGCCTGGCGAAATCTGACATCGCTCGCATGACCGGACTTTCGGCGCAGACGGTTTCGGTCATCATGCGTGAGTTGGAGGAAGAAAGCCTTCTGCTGCGCCAGGCGCCGTTGCGCGGCAAGATCGGCCAGCCCTCCATCCCGATGGCGCTCAATCCCGAAGGCGCTTTCTTCATCGGCCTGAAGATCGGCCGGCGCAGCGCGGAACTGGTGCTGATCGATTTCCTTGGCAATGTGCGCTCGATGCTGCAGCATTCATACCGCTACCCGGCGCGGCGCGAGACGGTGGACTTCGTCAGCAACGGCATTCGGCAGATGCGCGGCGAGTTGACGCCCGCACAGGACAAGCGCATCGCCGGGCTCGGCATCGCCATGCCGTTCGAGTTGTGGAACTGGACCGATACTGCCGGCGCCCCGCGCGACGTCATGGACGAATGGCGCCGCCGCGACATCAGGGCCGACATCCAGGCGCAATGCGATTTTCCGGTCTATTTGCAGAACGATGCCACGTCGGCCTGCGGCGCCGAGCTCGTCTTCGGCCACGCGGGCGGCGCGCGTGACTTCGTCTATTTCTATATCGGTGCCTTTGCCGGTGGCGGCATCGTGCTGAATGGCCGGCTGTTTGGCGGCCCGACCGGCAATGCCGGAGCACTCGGCTCCATGCCCGTGCCCGGGCCGAACGGCAAACCGACCCAGCTGATCGACGTGGCGTCCATCGCCATGCTCGAAAAGGCGCTCAATGCGCGCGGCGTCGAGGCCTCGCATCTGTGGACATCGCCGGAAGACTGGGGCGAGATCGGACCCGAGCTCGACGACTGGATCGCCAGCGCCTCGCGAGCGCTCGCCTACGCCATCGTCGCCGCATCCTCGGTCATCGATTTCGAGGCGGCGGTGATCGACGGCTGGATGCCGAAGGCGGTGCGCCGTCGTCTGGTTGACGCCATCATTGCGGCCATCGCCACGATCGACGGCGAAGGTTTGAAGCTGCCCGCGGTTCGCGAGGGAACCGTCGGCATTCATGCCCGGGCCCTCGGAGGCGCCAGCCTGCCACTATCCGAACGCTTCCTGATCGGCTCGACGACGATTTCCAGGAGCGCCTGATGCTGATCGGAATCCCGGCGCTGCTCGGTCCGGAGCTTCTGGCGATCCTGCGCGGCATGGGCCATGGCGACGAAATCGCGCTTGTCGACGGAAATTATCCGGCGGAACAGCAGGCAACAAGGCTGGTACGAGCCGATGGTCACCACCTCATCCCGGTGCTCGACGCGATCTTGAGCGTGCTGCCGGTGGACGACGCCGTGCCGGAGGCGCTGTTCCGCGCCTCGGTCAAGGGTGACCCCTCGCTTGCCGATCCCGTCCATAATGAGATCGAGGCGATCTGCGCCAAACGTGCGCCAGGCCGCAAGGTGGTTGCGCTGGCCGGCGCCGACTTCTATGCACGGGTCAAATCGGCGCATGCCATCGTCGCAACAAGCGAGCCGCGGCTCTACGCCAACATCATCATCCGCAAAGGCGTGATCTATCCGCCGGAGACCAGGAAGCCATGATCCTCTGCTGCGGCGAAGCCCTGATCGACATGCTGCCGCGCACGACGACAGCGGGCGAGCCGGCCTTTGCGCCTTATGTCGGCGGCGCCGTGTTCAACACGGCGATCGCGCTTGGCCGGCTCGGCGCGCCAGCCGGCTTCTTTTCCGGCTTGTCGTCGGATCTGTTCGGTGGCCAGTTCCGGGATGCGCTGGGGGCGAGCAAGGTCAGTTCCACCTATGCACACACCTCGCCTCGGCCAACGACGCTGGCCTTCGTCAAGCTCACCAACGGCCAGGCGACCTACACCTTCTATGACGAGAACACCGCCGGCCGCATGCTGACCATCGACGACCTGCCACAGCTCGGCAACGAGATCGAAGCCATGCTGTTCGGCGCCATCAGCCTGATCTCGGAGCCCGCCGGCAGTGCCTACGAAGAGTTCATGCGGCGCGAGCAGGCAAGCCGCGTCATGATGCTCGATCCCAACATCCGGCCGAACTTCATCCCGGACAAGGCCAAGCACCTCAGGCGCATCCGCGCCATGATGGCGATGGCCGACATCGTGAAACTGTCGGACGAAGACCTGAACTGGTTTGGCGAAGCCGGCTCGCATGAGGATGTCATCCGCAACTGGCTGGACCGCGGCCCGAAGCTGATCGTCGTCACCCATGGCAGCGAAGGCGCTGTCGGCTACAGCAAGGAGCACACCGTCACGGTGATGCCGGAAAAGGTGGAGATGGTCGACACGGTCGGCGCCGGCGACACGTTCAACGCCGGCATCCTAGCCTCATTGCATGAGCAGGGCCTGCTGACGAAAGCGTCGATTTCCGACCTATCGAAAGACGCCATCCACAAGGCGCTGGCGCTTGGCGCCAAGGCAGCAGCGGTAACGGTGTCACGGGCCGGCGCCAATCCACCCTGGCGACACGAGATCGCCTGAGTAGCGCTCAACATAGATTGAGCCAGTCGATCACTTTATGTTTCGCAGGACCGATGCGTGGGGCTATAAAGGCGCGATCGCGCCCGACGAAGCCCGGATTTCCGGCATCTCGCGAAGGTCTGCCGGGAAATACAGGTAACAGGCTACGACACACAGGCAATTTACGGCTCTGTGCGTCCGGCTTTCTCGTCAAGCGCAACTCTGGTACCAGCGGGCCGTTATCTGGCTAAACCGCCTGGTTGAAACCGTTTTGAGGCCGACATGCAGTTCATCGATCTTGGCGCGCAGCGCGAACGAATCCGCGACCGGCTGAAGGCCGCGATCGACCGTGTCGTCGATGAGGGCCGCTATATCCTCGGCCCGCAAGTCACCGAATTCGAGAACAAGCTCGCCGCCTATGTCGGCACCAAGCATGTCGTGGCTTGCGCGAACGGCACCGATGCACTGCTGTTGCCGCTGTTTGCGGCCGGCGTCGGCCCGGGCGACGCGGTGTTCGTGCCGAGCTTCACTTTCGCCGCCACGGCGGAAGTGGTGGCGCTGGCCAAGGCAGAGCCGGTGTTCGTCGATGTCGACCCGCATACCTACAACATCGACATTGCCAGCCTCCAAGCGGCCATCACCATGATCAAGAAGGAAGGCCGGCTGAAGCCGAAGGCAATCATTCCCGTCGATCTGTTTGGCCTTGCCGCCGACTACGAGGCGATCATGGCGATCGCCAACCGCGAAGGGCTGATGGTGATCGAGGATGCCGCCCAGTCGATGGGCGGTTCTCTCGACGGCAAGATGTGCGGCTCGTTCGGCTCGGTCGGCTCGACGAGCTTCTACCCGGCCAAGCCGCTTGGCTGCTACGGCGATGGCGGCGCGATGTTCACCAATGACGATGCGCTGGCCGAGCAACTCAGATCCTTCGCCTTCCACGGCAAGGGCGAAACGCAATACGACAATGTCCGCGTCGGCATCAATTCACGCCTCGACACGCTGCAGGCGGCGATCCTAATCGAGAAGCTGGCCATCCTCGAAGACGAGATGGTTGCCCGCCAAGTGGTGGCCAAGCGCTATGCCGATGGGCTTGGCGACGTCGTTACCGCCGCCCGCAATCTGGATGGCAGCCGTTCGGCCTGGGCGCAGTACGCCATCGAGACGCCGAAGCGCGACGGGCTGAAGGCGCATCTCGGCGAAAAGGGAATTCCGTCGGTCATCTATTATGTGAAGCCGCTGCATGCCCAGGTTGCTTATCGCGACTACCCGCGCACGCCGACCGGCCTTGCTGTGTCGGAAGACCTGCCGAAGCGGATTCTTTGTCTGCCGATGCACCCTTATCTCAGCGAAGCCGACCAGGACCGCATCATCGAAACGATCCGCAACTATATCGGCTCGAATTCAGCGCAGGCCGCAGCCGAGTAAGCTGCGGGGCCTTCTCAGGCGGGGCTGACCCCTGCCCTGCCGCTGGCAATGAAATGCGGATTGGCAAAATCCTCATCGTCGCTTTGCCTGCGCTTGCCATAGACCAGAGGCTGGCCGTCCAGCGTGCGCGTCATGCCGCCGGCCGCGCGCAGAACGGCGTCGCCCGCCGCCGTGTCCCATTCCATGGTGCGGCCGAAGCGCGGATAGACATCCGCCTCGGCGCTGGCGACAAGGCAGAATTTCAAGGACGAACCGACCGACACGATTTCGGCCGCGCCAAGGTCGCGAATATAGGCCTCGGTTTCCGGCGTGTTGTGCGAACGACTGGCAACGACGGCCAGCGGCGCCATGGCTGTTCTCACCGAAATCGGCCGGCGCCCGGTGATCTGGTAGTCGCCATCGATTCCGAGAGATTCCGCCCTGCCCGGCAGGCCGGAAAAGAAGCGGCCGGTGCAGGGCGCGAAGACGACGCCGACTTCCGGTACGCCATCGCGAACCAGAGCGATGTTGACGGTGAAATCGGTGCGGCGGTTGACGAATTCCTTGGTGCCGTCGAGCGGATCGATCAGAAAGAAAGGCCCGTCCAGGTCGGGCGGCACGATGCCGGCGGATGCTTCCTCCTCGGCCACGCAGGGAATGTCGGGAAATGCGGCGCGCAGTCCGGCGAGAATGATCTTCTCGCTCTCGCGGTCCGCCTCGGTCACCGGCGAAGCATCGGACTTGCGATCGACTGCACAGCCAGCATGGAACACACGCATCACCTCGCGCCCGGCCGCCAGGGCCAGCCGCTCGAAGATTTCAAGCATCAGCCTGTCGTCAGATGCCGCCGCCGCTGTCGTATTGGTCTTCGGCAATGTCGCGCTCGTTCAGCCAGTGTTCCAGGGCGTCTACCATCTCTTCGGCCGATTTGCCGAGTGTCTTCAGATGGATTTCGGGGTTTTCCGGCGCTTCGTAAGGAGAATCGACGCCGGTGAAATTCTTGATCTCGCCATTCAGTGCGCGCGCATAGAGGCCCTTCGGATCACGCCTGGCGCATTCCTCGAAGGGCGTGTCGACGAACACCTCGATGAACTCTCCGTCGGCCATCAATTCGCGCGCCATGCGCCGCTCGGCGCTGAACGGCGAAATGAACGAAACAATGACGATCAACCCGGCATCGGCCATCAAGCGCGCCACTTCGGCGACGCGGCGGATGTTCTCGACGCGATCGGCGTCGGTGAAACCTAGATCGCGGTTGAGACCGTGACGGACGTTGTCGCCGTCCAGGATATAGGTATGGCGGCCGGTGGCGAACAGCTTCTTTTCGAACAGGTTGGCGATGGTCGACTTGCCGGAGCCCGACAGCCCGGTGAACCAGAACACGGCGGGCCGCTGGTTCTTCATGTCGGCTCGGACGTGCTTGCCGACATCGAGCGACTGCCAATGGATGTTTTCGGCGCGGCGCAGCGAGTGCAGGATCATGCCGGCGCCGACCGTGGCGTTGGAGATGCGGTCGATCAGGATGAAGGCGCCGGTGGTGCGGTTCTCGGCGAAGGGGTCGAAGGCGATCGGCGTCCGCGTCGAGATGTTGCAGATGCCGACTTCGTTCATTTCGAGCGACTTGGCCGCTTCATGGGCAAAGTCGTTGACGTTGATCCGGTATTTCAGGTCGGTGACGGTGGCGCTGGTCTGATCGGTCTCGGTGCGCAGGATGTAGGAGCGGCCGGGCAGCAGCGCATGTTCGTCGAACCAGACGATGTTGGCGGCGAACTGGTCGGCGACCTGCGGCCGTGCGGCAGGTGAAACCAGCATGTTGCCGCGGGAGATCTCGACCTCGTCGTCAAGAACGAGTGTGATGGCCTGGCCGGCCGCCGCCTGGGCGAGATCGCCGCCATACGAGACGATCCGCTTGACGCGCGAGGATTTGCCGGACTTGGCGACAACGACCTCGTCGCCTGACGCAACCGAGCCGGACGCGATCGTGCCGGCAAAACCGCGAAAATCGAGATTGGGGCGATTGACATACTGGACCGGAAAACGGAACGGCAGTTCGACCACCGCTTCGTCGACCGACACGGTTTCGAGATGCTCGATCAGCGTCGGGCCGGAATACCATTCCGTCTTGTCCGAACGGCCGGTGACGTTGTCGCCGTAGCGGGCCGACATCGGGATCGGCACGATGGTCTGGAAACCGAGATCGCGCGAGAATTGCCGGTAGTCTTCAACGATCCGGTCGAAGACTGCCTGGTCGAACCCGACGAGATCGATCTTGTTGACGGCCAGCACGATGTGGCGGATGCCAAGCAGCGAGGCGATGATCGAGTGGCGTCTGGTCTGGCGCAGGACGCCTTGGCGGGCATCGATCAGCACGATCGCCAGGTCGGCGGTCGAGGCACCGGTCGCCATGTTGCGGGTGTATTGCTCGTGGCCGGGCGTATCGGCAACGATGAACTTGCGCTTCGGCGTGGCGAAGAAGCGGTAGGCGACATCGATGGTGATGCCTTGCTCACGCTCAGCCTCGAGACCGTCGACCAGCAGCGCGAAATCGATGTCGTCGCCCGTCGTGCCATGCTTGCGCGAATCGCGCTCGAGCGCGGCGAGCTGGTCCTCGAAAATCTGCTTGGTGTCGGACAGCAGGCGCCCGATCAGCGTCGACTTGCCGTCATCGACGGAACCGCAGGTCAGGAAGCGCAGCAGCGACTTCTTCTCCTGTGCCGCCAGATAGTCGCGAACGCCGTCGGTGGGCGCGAGGCTCTTTGCCATGATGTGCCGCATGGTCAAAAGTACCCCTCGCGCTTCTTCTTTTCCATCGAGCCAGCTTCATCGCGGTCGATCAGGCGCCCCTGCCGTTCGGACGTGCGCGCAGTCAGCATTTCGCCGACGATCGCTTCCAGCGTGTCGGCATCCGATTCGATGGCGCCGGTCAGCGGATAGCAGCCCAGCGTGCGGAACCGCACCAGCCGGTTCTCCACTATCTCGCCGGGGCGCAGCTTCATGCGCTCGTCATCCCGCAGGATCAGCATGCCGTCGCGCTCCACCACAGGCCGCTCCTTGGCGAAATAGAGCGGCACGATCGGGATACTTTCCTGCAGGATGTACTGCCAGATATCGAGTTCGGTCCAGTTCGATAGCGGAAAGACGCGGATCGATTCACCCGATGCGATGCGGGTGTTGAATATCTTCCACATCTCGGGGCGTTGGTTCTTCGGATCCCACACGTGCTGGGCGTTGCGGAAGGAAAAGATGCGCTCCTTGGCGCGCGATTTCTCCTCATCGCGACGAGCGCCGCCAAAGGCCGCGTCGAAACCGTATTTGTCGAGCGCCTGGCGCAACGCCACGGTCTTCATCACGTGGGTGTGCGTGTTCGAACCATGGTCGAACGGATTGATGTTGTCGCGCACGCCGTCTTCGTTGACATGAACCAGGAGATCGAAGCCGAGTTTCTGCGCCATCTGATCGCGAAAGGCGATCATCTCGCGGAACTTCCACGTCGTGTCGACGTGGAGAAAGGGGAACGGCGGCTTGGCGGGATAAAAGGCCTTCATCGCCAGATGCATCAACACGGATGAATCCTTGCCGACCGAATAGAGCATGACCGGCTTGGTGAAAGCGGCCGCAACCTCGCGGAAGACATGGATGGATTCGGCTTCAAGCCGCTGAAGATGCGTAAGCGTTGTTGTCATGGACTGTGAGCGTTCTCTCGTGCCTTTTAACAGAAGGCCTTGCCTCAAATCGTCGAGCATTCCGCGCCCGGTTCAAGCCTTGCTTCTGGACAATCTCTGTCGTGCCGGCGTTCTAGCAGATCGCTGTTGTCAAGAACAATGCTGGACTAGCCCCGCGGCACACGGTTCGGGAATGAATTTTCCACGGACACCTAAAAACCCGGAAATTCCTGCTCGCCAGCTCAACAGCTGAGAAAACGTGGGAAAAATATTGCTTGAGTAGACCGGCCGCGGCCCGCCAGGGATCTTCGCCGATCGATCGGCGCCGGCTGCCGATTTTCAGGGCAATCGGCTCCGATACACTATCGAAAAGGCAGCCCAGCCGCTATACCAGCCTCGGGAAGCGGGCAAGTGCATCATGAGGCATGGGCAATTTCGAGGCGAGCGCATTCTACTTCGCTAAACAAGATCCGCCGCATGAACGTCCCGAAAACAGCGAGCCAAAATTGAGCCGGTTTTCATCCCTGAGACAGCAGTTCACGCCTTCGCGGGTCAATATCTACTTCTCCATCCTTTGCTTCTTTTTTCCGCCGGTCCTGGGATCGGTGGTCAGCTTTGTGTTCAACGGCGGCGGGCTTTCGTCCGTCTTGCTGATTGCTTTACGGAAAAGGCGCTTCAACGCCGATCGGCCCATGATCTGGCTGACGGTCGCGATCTATGCTTACTGCGCCGCCAATCTCCTGGCTTCCATCGTCAACAACTCGTTCGTCCGGGATGCGCCGCATCTTCTCCCGCTCGTAACCTTCCTGTTTTTCCCTGTCTCCTATTCGACCTGGAGCATCACGCAGAAAACCACGCTTGCCCGCACCATCGTGCTCTCCAGCATGGCCGCCTGTTTTGTCGCGCTGCTCATGGCCGTCATCCAGCAATATTGGATTGGGGTCAGGGCCGAGGGCGGGGCCGGAAATCCGATCGTCTTCGCAACCGTCGTCTGCCTTGCCGTGGTAATCTGCGTGGCCGGTGCCTTGTCAGGCATAGAGCGAGCCCGAAACCCCCTCTTCTACGCCACACTGGCCGGGACGATCGCCATCATCTATTCCGGTTCGCGTATTGCCTGGCTGGCGCTGCTGATCGCCGGCATCGCCGTTCTGCTGATCAACCGGCACAGGCTTAGAGGCAGGAATGCCATTCGCTTGCTGCTGCTGCTGGTGGCGGTCGGCGTCGTGATCGCCGCTTTCGGATTCCAAGCGATATCCGGGCGCGTGGACTTTCTGCGCTCCGATTGGAATGCGCTTGGAGCCAGCGGCAACTACGGCACCTCGGTAGGAATACGCGTTGCGCTTTGGCAGATCGGCCTCAAGGCATTCCATGACATGCCAGTGTTCGGACATGGTGTGGGTGCGACTCAGCTACTGATAAAGCAAGGCTTCCATGACCAGTTCGCGATGGACGCCGGCTTCAACCATTTTCACAACGGCTTCCTGACCACTTTGGTGCAAGCCGGAATTCTGGGCGCCGTGACGCTGGCGGCGATCTTTGTCGTTGCCGCTGGAAATGCCGCCCAGGTCTTGCGAAACAGCAGCGATCCGATCGAGCGCTTCGGCGCCACGATGATTGTCGTGGTGGTGATCACTTATCTGACGGCCGGAATGACGGGCATCCTGGTCGGCCATGACATTCTGGACTCAGTGCTGATGGTCTTCCTGGTAAGCGGAACATATCTCGCCTCCGGACGCCAGGTTCCCTTGTTAGAGGAGCAGGCACTTGCATCAGTGGTGGAAGAGCAGGCACTTGCACCAGTGATGGAAGAGCGAGCACTTCCATCAGCCACGCAAGAGCTGTTCCGGGCAAGGCTATGAAAGTCCTGGTCACGGGCGCGACGGGTTTCGTCGGGCGCCTTGTCGTGCGCCACCTTCGCGAAGCCGGTGCCGAGCTTCGCCTCGCCTCCCGCCATCCGGAGAGGCTCGGGTCGGGGGATGACACGGTGCCGATGCCCAATTTCGATGCGCCGGCCGCGGCCTTCCTGGCGCTCACCAGGGATGTGACCCATGTCGTCCATTGTGCCGGCCTCAACAATGATCAGGGCAATGCCACTGAAGCCGATTACCAGGCGGCCAATGTGGAATTGAGCGCGCGGCTGGCGCATGCAGCGGCCGCCCAGGCAAGCGGACGCTTCATCCATCTCTCCTCGATCCGGGCCGTGATCGGCGCTCGCGTCAGCGCAACAATTGACGAGAATACGCCCTCTGCCCCGCAATGCGTCTATGGACGCTCGAAGCGCGAGGGCGAGATCAAGGTTTTGGACGCCTATGCGTCGCATGGCCGCTCAGACGCCGCCGTGTTGCGCCTGCCTCCCGTCTATGGAAGCGGCATGAAAGGAAACCTCGCGACGCTGATGCGCCTGGCCGATACGGCGCTGCCGCTGCCAACGGGCGCCTTGACAGGAAGCCGCTCGCTGATGTCCTGCGAGGCCACAGCGCGAGCGGTGTCGCACCTGCTGAGCCATTCGGGGTCACTTCGGCCGATCTATGTTGGCGCCGATGTGCCGCCGGTCGCCGTCGAGGCCATCATCGCCGCCTTTCGCAGGGGTTTCGGACGGCCAATGCGCCTGATGACCGTGCCAGCCGGCCTGATGCGGCCGGCAGCAAGCGTGCTGGGCAGGCGAGCATTTTGGGATAGCCTGACCGCGACACAGATATGCAATCCTGCCCTGCTGGTGTCGCAGGGCTGGGCGCCTGAAACCGGCACACTGGAGCGGCTGGCCGAGCTAGCGCGGCTCGGCAAATCCTGACTTCTTGTTTTGATCATGATCTTTCCCGGGATCAGCTTAGATAGAGCGTTCCAAGCAGGATCCGAAGGTCGAGCCGGAACGACGCTGTGCGCAGATAGGCGGCATCCGTTTGCGCCAACAGCTCCGGGTTCGACATGTCGATGCCCTTGATCTGGGCAAGGCCGGTTATGCCGGGAAGTGCGGCCAAAACCCCCAGCCGCCTGCGATACTCGATCAATTCCGTTTGGGTCGGCAGGCAGGGGCGCGGCCCGACCAGGCTCATTTCGCCCTTCAGGACGTTCCAGAATTGCGGCAGTTCATCGAGCTTGAACTTCCGCAAGACCTTTCCAACAGATGTCACGGAATTTTCCGGCGCCTCATGCGAGGGCAATGACGGCGTCCCGACATACATCGTGCGCAATTTGTGACAGCGAAAAAGCAGTCCGTCACGGCCGACCCGCGTCTGCGAAAAAATGGCCGGACCCGGTGACGATGCCCGAACGGCAAGCACGGCCAGCACCAAAACAGGAAATGTGGCCACCAGCAGCAAAGCCGCACCGGCAAGATCGAAGATGTGCTTGGCTGGCTTCATGAACGGCCGATAATGCTCCCTGCCAAAATCCCGAGGCAACGCGGCAGCCCAAGCCCGTCAATCCGGTCGACGTAGCATGAGTTCATCTGTTGACCAAGCGTGCCGCACAGTTATTCGATGCTCAGATGCGCCCCAGGATGAAAGCGAGATTGAGCCCCAGGTTCCCGGAAACTGTCTGCCGATAGACACCGCTTTTTCGCAAGGCCGCCAAGCGGCGGAAAAGACCGCCCTGCCGCCCGCTGGCGAACAGGTCGAGGCATGCCGCAGCGTCCTCGGTCAGGAGGTCGCGATTGACGGCAAGACCGTCAAGGTTGAGGTCCGTCCAGCCGGCGAACTCGCCCTTGAACAGGCGGCCAAGCCGGGAAACCCTTGCTCTCCACGATACGTTGGCGCCAACCAGGTTTGCCGCGTGCTGCCGGTAGCGCACCAGCGGCCGCGGATCATAGCGGACGATGCCGCCGGCGGCGGTCACGATGAGATAGGCCCACCAGTCGTGGCTGACGAACCCGGTCCGCGCGGAGGCCCTGGCCAGCAGGTCGCGTGCCGCGGCGTTGAGCAGGATGGTGTTGCCGCCGGCGATGCTTTGCACAAGCGCGTTGCGAAAGGATGGCGGCCGGGCAAACAGCGGCGAATGGCCGACTAGGCTTCCCGTTTCCGTCATGGTCGCGGTTCGCGAGCAAAACATCAGCGGGATTTTTTTTGTGCCATGGGCCTGCATCCAGCCGATAGCGCTCTCCAACCTGTCGGGCTCCCAGATATCGTCCTGGTCGCAGAAGGCATAGCAGTCCGCATCGATGCGTCGATCGAGGATCATCGATCGGAAATTGGCGGCGAAACCTTGCCGCGGCCCCTCCACGAGGGTCATTCGACCCTTGGACCAGCGGGATTTCCATGTCTCGATGATGGCGGTCGTGCCATCGATGGAGCCATCGTCGGAAATCCACAGGTCGACCAGAGGGTGCGACTGCGCGAGCAGGGATTGCAGCTGCTCATCGATGAAGGCGGCGCCGTCTTTCGTGCCCATCAGGACCGCGACGCGCAGATCTGCTTTACCCACGACCAAGATCGCTTTCTGAATTCTGAATCGGGCCTAGCTCGCCTGCCCGGCCGTTTTCGGGATCGCGTCTTGACGCGCACTCCCCCTGGCCTTCTTGGCGCGGTCAAGGCTTGCCAACACGGCGAGCGCGGCGGCCTTGTCCTGGTTTTTTGCCGATTGCTGCAGCTCCGCGAGCGCGATCTGGACATCCGACCATTCCACGACGTCCGTGCTGAGGCCAAAAATCTTCGAAATGCCGAGTTCGACGAGTTCCTCATCCTCGCCATGCAGCGTTTCGTGGAGTTTTTCACCAGGCCTTATGCCGGTGAACCGGATTGCGATATCCTTGTATGGGCTCTTTCCCGACATGCGGATCATCGTTTCGGCCACTTCAAGAATCGGCACCGGCTTGCCCATGTCGAGCATATAGACGGCATAGTCCTGCCCGCCCTGCCGTGACGCGGCATCGGTCGCCGACATGATGACGAGATCGACGGCTTCGGCCACGGTCATGAAATAGCGCGTCATGCGCCGGTCGGTGATGGTGACGGGCCCCCCAGCCTCGATCTGCGCCTGGAATATGGTCGCCACCGAACCGTTGCTGCCAAAGACATTGCCGAATCGCACAGCTATGAATTTGGTGGCGGAGCGACGCCCGCCCGTCTCGCCTGCTGGCGTTCCGTGCAAGGCGCTGATGATCTGTTCGGCGGCCCGCTTTGTCATGCCAAGCACCGATGAGGGATCCACCGCCTTGTCGCTCGATATCAGGACAAATTGCGCAACCCCGCATTTGGCGGCGACTTCGGCACAGACGAGCGTTCCGAAAATATTGGTCTGGATGGCCGAATCCCAGTTTTCCTCGAGCAGCGGAACGTGCTTGAGCGCAGCGGCATGAAAGATGATGTCCGGCCGGAATTCCGTGACGACACGCGTTATCTGGCGCCGGTCCGCGACATCGACGATGCGGACCTTGAGACGGTCGTGGTCCTTCTCGTCGATATACTGGCTCAGCTGGAAAATGCCGAACTCGGAGTTGTCGGCGACCAGCACCGCCTCCGCTCCCAGCTGCAGCGACCGTTTGACCAGCGTTTGGCCGATCGAGCCGGCGCCCCCCGTGACCAGAACACGTTTGCCGCCCACAAAGGCGCCGATGCGCTCGATATCGGACGCGACTGTCGGGCGGCGCAGGATCGTTTCCATCTCGACCGTGTCGAGAACCAGCTTTCCGTGCTGTTCCAGCTCCGAAAGACCGGAGAACTGCACCACATTGATATCGCCGTGCCGGGCAACGCGGACGAGTTCCGAATATTCCTCGATCTCGCGCTCGGCGCCGCTGCCGAAAATCAGCAAGTCCAGGCTTTTGGTGCCGGTCGCGTAGTCTTCCAGGACGTCGATCAGGCGCGGCCGGGTCGCCACCACGGGAACACCCTGGATCCGCGTCCCCAACGGCGCGCCGCGTTCGGTCGCCATGATGCCCGCGATGGAATAGTCCGCCGGCTGCGCCGTGCGCGTGAAGCGAATGATCAGGTCGGCCTCGCCGAGCCGGCCAACGAACAACGCTTGCTTGGCCTGCGCCTTGTCGGTCTTGCGGCCCAAAATCCCCCAACTCGCGCCATCACGCAGGAAGCGGTAGAACAGCCGGGGCGCCGATATGATCGTGAAGGAGACGAGGAAGAAGACGATGAACTGACGCTCGTTGAGCCCCTGCACGGGCAGGAAGGAACGAACCAGCAGCGAAACCACGTAAAGCGTGAGCGTCAGAATCGCGCAGCTCTTCAGGATGTTGAAAAAGTCCGGCGTCGAGGCAAAGCGCCAGACGGTCGTGTAGAGGCCACAATATCTGAACAGCAAATGGCTGATGAGAATAGTGCTCACCCAGGTGGCCAGACCCTCGGTGGAGAGGGCGCCGAACGAAAGATCCGACCGCGAAAGCACGAGGCTGAGCGCCACGGCGACCAGGACCATGACCATGTCCTGGATCATGATGAAGGCACGCCGCATCCGTGGCCGGAGCCCGAATACTGATTCGAGATAAGAATTCATAGGACAGCACTAGACTCCAGGCTCACGGATATGAACACCAGAAAGTTGCGAACACGAAGATACTTCGTGGCCGATCACCTTTCGCAAAGTGCCATCCCCGGCCCCCGCCGTCTTGTATCGCATACTGCGGGCCGGGAGGCATAGCTAGATGTTTTTTGGATGATGCTGCCGAGTCCACATTAGATCATGCTACTAAAGGGGCAACGCGGCATCAGCATGTGTCCAGTTTTGCCGCAGTTGACTCTGCTCCCGACCTCGCTACGACGCAATGCGTTGCCATCTGCCTGCCGAAATGTCTATTAGAGACGGCTTGGTGGTTCGCTATGGCGGCGAAGGATAATGCGCCAGAACAACGGATGCGATACTACCAGCCATGATTGCGGTACTAACCGGCGCTTTTGACGATATCTCCAAGGCCATGAAGTTGCGCCGGGTGTGGATTGCTCTGGCCCATGAGGATATCGGCGACCAGCACAAACGCACGACTCTTGGCCCCATCTGGCTGTTGATCAACTACCTCGCCTACGCGGGCACCTTTGTGGTCATCTTTGGCGATAACCACTCTGTGCCGCATTATGCCGCCTATGTGGCAACGGGCCTTTTGGTCTGGCTTTATCTCATGGAGGTGATCACTCAAAGCGTCTCGCTCTTCACCCGTGAGGAGAGTTTCATCAAGGGCACAACCCTGCCGCTCACCGTCTATGTCATGCGCCTAACCTTGCAATCGGTGATCCGTGCGGGCTACGCTCTGGTTGGCTGCTTCGCCATCCTGCTGCTCGTGCACACGCCGGTCACCTCTGACTGGCTCTGGTCGGGGCTGGGGCTCATCATGATTATCGTAGCGACGCCGGCGGCGATCCTGGTCTTTGCCGTTGCTGGCGCCTTCTTCCCCGATCTGAGCTTCGTCGTTCAGAACCTTATGCGCATCGGCACGTTCCTCACTCCGGTGTTCTGGATTGGCCCGGGCCAAGGTATCCGCGCCGAATTCTATCGCTGGAATCCTTTCACCTATTTCCTGGAGATCGTGCGCCTGCCGGTTATGAACGCGGAATTCCCGGCCACCGCTTTCGGCATTTGCACCATGATCATCCTGCTCCTATGGGTATTGGCCACTCTGCTTCTGGGCGGATGCCGAAAGAAGATCGTTTTCGTGCTCTGATGGTTTCGATCCGCGCTGAAAATCTTGGGCTTAGCTATAAGGTCCGCCAAAAGATGACGCTGGCCCTGCGCGACAGGCGTGCACTGGCGGGCGGACGCATCGAAGGTGTCGGCCGCACTCGCCATGTGACGGCGCTTGAGGGCGTGAGCTTTTCGCTTGAAGCGGGTGATCGGCTCGGTCTCGTGGGTGCTAACGGTGCAGGCAAGACTACCCTCCTCAAGGTGCTCTACGGCATTTACGAGCCGACAACAGGCACCGTCTCGATCAACGGACGGGTCGATGCGCTGTTCAACATCGCGCTGGGGTTCCGCCCCGAGGCCACCGGGCGGCGCAACATCGAATTGCGCGGCCTCATCAATGGCTGGAGTCCGGATGAGATTGGGTCCCGTATGGACGAGATCATCGAATTCAGCGAACTCGGCGATTTCATCGATCTGCCCTTCAAGTCCTACAGTCAGGGCATGGCGGCGCGGTTGGCCTTTTCCATCGCTACCAGCTTAGAACCCGAGATCCTGCTCATGGACGAATGGATCGGCGCCGGCGACCCTAATTTTCAGGACAAGGCGCGGCAGCGCATGAACGAAATGGCCGAGAAGGCGGGGATCATCGTGCTGGCCAGTCACAACCACGCACTGTTGCAGAAGACTTGCAACAAGATTCTGGAATTGGAGGCGGCACGGCTGAAGACGTTTAGCGGAGCTGAAGAGTGGTTCGGCAAGCAAGCCGGCACGTCGCCGGTAGCGTGAACTCTCCCACGAGCCTAAAGCCGTTCGAGTTGATGTGGCAACTGATCTAATCTGTGCCTACCGCGAACTGGCGGATTGAGGTTTCTGGGAATTGATGCGAAACGGGAGCGGCTTGTGAAGTGGCCAGCGGTCGAGTTTAAAACAAGTTTGTGAGGTAGATGGCGTTGGTATCTGGCCCCCCATCGTTGCCTAGTCTAGAACATCCCATGCGGACCGGTTGTGCATAATCATCCCAACATCTGCTCCCCAACGCTCGCTGAGCGCTTCAACCCCCGCGCCAACAACTTTGACGCAATCAGGCTGTTCGCAGCGTCGCTTGTGCTTTTTAGCCACTGCTATCCTTTGACAAGAAGCAAAGGAGAGCCGTTCAGCCCGCTCGGCGTGTCCGGGGGCGACCTCGCAGTCGCGATCTTCTTCGTGATAAGCGGGTTCTTGATTGCACGCTCATTCAAAGAACGAAGGCTGGCGGAATATCTGCTCGCCCGCGCCCTGCGCATTTTCCCAGGACTAGCCGTCGTTCTCCTCTTCGCCGTTTTCGTGATTGGGCCAAGCGCCACCACGCTCCCGTTGGCGGCCTATTTCACGAACTCGCAAACCTGGGTTTATCTATCCGGCATCTTCATCGTAGATCTTCAATTCAGGCTTCCGGGTGTGTTCGAGACAACGCCTTACGCCCGCACGATCAACGGCTCGCTGTGGACCATACCGCTTGAGGCGGTGTGGTATCTCATTCTTCCCGCTCTTGCGGGGCTCGGCTTGCTGCATAGGGGGACATTCTGCGGCGTTCTGTTGATTTTCCTGATTTTGTATGCAGTGGGCGTACAGTTCTACGGGCTTGGATTCGGTCCCCATCGCGGCCCACAGCTTTTCAGCGTCGTTACCACTTACCCCTTTCTGCGCTACGGCACATTTTTTATGATCGGGACCGGCTTCTGGCTCTATCGCGAGCATATTCCTATGCACGGGGCCATCGCAGCAGCTTTCGTGGGTGGCCTTTACCTTTCAGCCAAGACACCGGCCTTCCCAGCCTTCCTTACAGTGGCCCTGCCCTATCTCGTCTTCTATGTCGGCATGAGCGGATCGCGGGGCAAAGCTCTAACATCCAGGCTCGGTGACCTTTCATATGGCACCTACTTATACGCCTTTCCCGTGCAGCAGATGGTTGCCCATCTAGTTCCTGAAATAGGAGCTTGGCAGATGTTCGCGATAGCACTCCCCGTCACGCTGGGCTTCGCCGCGCTCTCATGGCGTTATGTGGAGTATCCGTCTCTAGCACTGAAGAAGCGTCGGCGACCGTTGCCGGAGAACTCAGTTCCTATTCCTGAGTCTAGCGCGCTGCTATGACATTCCGGTGTTACGGCCGCGGACAAGGAAACGGCGAAGCTAACTACCGCCTAGCTCACGCCGGATTGTACCTTCAGCAAGGCTTCGAAAATGTAGCATACGTCGCGCAAGCAAGCACCCGTAGCCCTTCATCGGAGAGCGACGAAAACATTGGTTCTACTGGTGATCGCCGAAGTTTCAAGAAATCAGAAATGCTCATTGCTTCCAGCTTCGTCCTCTGATCGGGTGACAAATATTTAAGATAAGAAGACATAAACCACTGGCCTGTGTACATGGGATGCCCCCAATTCGGAGTGGCTTTTTCGAGAACATTTGCGCCCAAGCGGGTGAATAGGTTGGTCAGACCATCCTGCGTCATGTTGTAATAGTGATGCGGGTAGCCATGTTCGGGCTGAAGGAATGGGACGGAACAGAATATCCGCCCGCCGGGCTTGAGGACACGCATTATTTCGGCAGCGCAAGCGAAGGGGTCGGTTACGTGCTCCAAGACTGCGTTGGAATGAACACCATCGAAAGACGCATCTTGAAAGGGGAGCCTCTGCCCGACCGCGAGCACATCTGTTGCTGGGTATGCGACGATTTCGGAACAAATTATGCTGGGATCTATATACGCTTGATCGCCCGATCCCATGTCCAGGATCATGCCACGATCTGCCGACACCTCTGAAAAGAACTTCATTGCTTCTGGCGCATATGGATGTGCGGAGACGTTTTCCGTATCGATGATCCGGAATTCGTCACGCAAGCTCTGCGGGAGCAGATCGATCGAATTTGAACCCATCGTAAAGTGAGAGCCGCAAGTTTTGCAATCAATCTCGGTCGATGTAAATGTTATACTTTTTCCGCATACGGAGCACGCAAGATGATCATTTGCCCAAGCCAATTTCTTCTTTTTGGTGTTAGCCCAAGAATCCCGAAACGAGGCAATCTTGTCGACCCTGACCGGCAGCCGTGCGAATTCTTTCCCGTCCACCAAAAGTACGACATCTTCGATTTTGTCGAAGTTAGAAACGGTTCGAAAGTCGATCTTGGAAACAAATCCAGCAGCGGACTTCCCAGGGAAAGCGCGCCGCACATCGGGACGGTCGATGAGGTTGGATCTTACCTCCTGACCACCAAGGGTAATTGTAACGCTCGACGGCTCGACGTCTGAAGAGATCCACCCCCTTATTGGCGTTACCAGAGATTCGATCACCTTAGAGACTGGAGCTTCGATGCGAACCACGTGGGGCATTGCCGGCACCCTCCCTTGACGAAAACGTCCACAAATCACAACCGCCGATAGCGCGCAACCAGTCGGCGAGAATATCGATGACCATCTTGGCCCTCTTTAGCGCGCTCTCAACAGAGCAGCCCGGCGGCCAGCACGGGCAGGTGCGCCGTAAGCCACAGTGCCCCAAGCAGCGCTATGGCTCTTTCGTCGTAAGCGGCTCTCCCTCGATGTCAGCCAACCCCTCCCCGGCACCTTCGACAGAACAGATTGAGGGCCAATGGCCATCGACACCCTTGCCCGTAAACTTCAGTCGGCCTCACCTGCCGGCCACTATCTTTTCTGACTGAACGTCGGACAGATCCATGACGATGTCATCCAGTTGCTCTGCCGCAGAACTCATCCTGTGATGATGAAGCATCTCGTCAAATGCCTTGGCCACCATCTGGCGCCTCTCATCCGGTCTTTGGATTGCGTGTCGCAACCTGTTCGTCCAAGCCTCAACGGTATTATCAACTAGGTAACCCGTTTCTCCTGGGCGAACGGCGGACTTATACGGTTCAACCGCGCTGTAGAGGCCGCAGAGTTTGGCTGCAGAGTATTCATAGAATTTCAAGGGGGACTTGGCGGCATTGAACAGCGTTCCTTCGAGAGGAGCAACCGCTATATCCATTTCCATTGCGATTTTTCTGAACCATGGCACAAAATTCGAATAGATCTTATACTTGTCCCGGATACTGACTTTCTCAAACCAGTCCTCTGATTCTCCAGTAATTCCGATCGTAAAGAATCGAAGGTTTGGGAATTCAGACCGTAACCTTCTGATTGGCTGCTCCAAAAGCGCGAGATCTGCGCTGTGGGTTTTTGTTCCCATGTAAACTATACGGATTTCCTGGGTAGAGCGCTTTTGGAGGTTGGGAACTCCCAGGCCATCAAGGACAGAGTCGATTGGCCCAAACCAGAGCCGCTCGCTTAATGCATTCTCCGCAATCACCACCGAACTGTTGATGGTTCGGAGGCGATCCGCCAAAATCGGTGTGGATGTGACCACCACGTCAGCCATTTTGGCGATTGAATTTATCGACTCCTTAAATGCTTCGTAATTGACGGTCAGGTCGGGTCGGTCGCGCATGCCGATCAAGTCGTCGTCTATCTCGTAGATGATCTTCGTGCCGCTGGAGGAACACGCTAATTCAAACTTGGATAAATCATCCGGCTGCAAGGCCGTACGTTGGACAAGGACAGCGTTGAACTGGCCGACAGTCGCTTCATCGGCCACATCACTGGCAGGGATGATGTCGTATCTGACGGATCGCCGTATGTTGTCGCGAATTTTTTCCAAAACTCTGATGTGACTCGAAGCGGGATAATCAGGCCCATTTCCGGGCAGGACCACTCCGACGCGAGGACGGTGCAGACCTTCGGAGACATGTGCTTCGCGCGTCAATAGGCTTCGATAAAGTTCGTCATAATACTGTGACATCCAAAGCGTGGAGTTGGTGCGGCCGATCCGTTCCTGCCATAGACGAACTTCATCGAGTTTCTGCGAATAGTCCGCGAAATCGTGCGCGATCGCCTGCAACTGGTCAAACAAGGTCTGCGGCGAGGAATTCGCAAGAAGCCATCCGCCTCCCGTTTGGCGTATGCGCTCGGCCACAGCGCCGAAGTCCAGCGCCAGTACGGGCAGCCCGCACGCCCACATTTCTGTCAAAGTATGGCAAAATGTTTCAGGCCAAATGGAGAAGATGGCGCCGAAATGAGGGCGGATGCTCTCCACCTTCTGAATAAATTCTTCCCGCTTATAGGGTCCATGAAAGACGAAATCCTTGGTCAGCGGTATTGTCGTCCTGCCAAGGAGATGAAACTCAAACACTCCTTCTTTGTCCAATTTCGTCAAGGACTCTAGTATCCCTGCTCCCTTGGAAACATCTATGTTACCAGGCACCAGTATGCGAATTTTCTCGTTTTTTGATCTAGACGTACTAGCCACATTCTTCATCTGCAGATCGCGGCCATGCGGAATGACAGGAAATGGCTTTTTTTGCGTAATCGGATAGATCTTCATAATCTGATCACGCGATCCATATGAAGTCGTAATATAGCCATCGCAGTGCGCCAGCATCTCGCTCATCGCTGATTGCCAGTCCGTTATGGCGTTACGTTTTAATGGAGGGAAGTCTGGATCGGTCCACAATTCATGTTTGCACTGGCCGAGCGACGCTGTGCACGCCCCCCCGCAGAACTGCAGATTCTCGTCAAGAAGCTTGACCGTCGGGCAAATAGTATAGAAGTCATGAAATGAAAAAACGACCGGAAGCTGCAAAGATTTGCAGATCGCGGGTAGTTTGAGGCTATGCCATGCTATGTGCCGAATATGCACAATCTCGATCTGGTGCTGGATTAAAAGCCTGCGAACGATCGCGTCGTATTCCTCCGACACATGTGGAAATGCTTTGATCGGCCGTTCGAGCTTGACCGCCTCCAACAGTATTTGCTGGCGTCCAGCGATCCGGAAAAATTCGACTGTTTTAGCATCGCAGCGCAACAGATAAGACTCGTAGCGGTCGTCCAGGGCCTCCATAAGGTCCTGATTTGTTTGCGGCGTGCCGCCAGTTCGGGTTGATATGACGAATACGGCGCGGGGGCGCACTCCATTCTGCAGCAGCGGGACAGAGGCAACCTCGCCAACTCTTTGGCGTGCAGCCGAAGCGATGGGGTCATCGATAAAGCTACGAACCTTCCGCGTGTATTCCGGGTAGCGCTTGTCGATAACAGCGCGACCATCCTTCATCAATTTCGTTTTCTCATCGCCAAAACTTGCTGAGCGTACATGATGAACCAGCGTCGCATCATCGATCACATGCCGCCAACCTCTCCTGCCGGCGCGCATGCAGAAATCGTTCTCTTCGCCGTAGCCACGCGGAAACGCCTTGGCATCAAGTACGCCAACTTCCTCAATACAGGCTCGTCTGACAAACATGCAGAAGCCATTTCCGGTCGGAACCTTGGGGTAATGCCGCATGCTGCCACGCGTGACCAGACGAGCGTAGTCGTCGAGTTCCAGCCATGCCGGGATTGAGTTCCTTTTGCCAATCTCCGGCGCCGAAAACGCCCCTGCATTGTCCGAAAATGGCGTCGCTGTGGCTATACGATCTTCCGAGTACGCTGCGAATTGAAGATTGCGCAACCACTGGGGTGTGACGATCGTATCTGAATTTAAAAATACGACATCTGCAGAACCGGCCAGTTCAATGCCACGATTGATCGTTCTTGTGAAACCAAGATTGTCTTTATTATTAACCACCTCGACGTTTGGCAAACATTGATATTTCTCCAGAATTTCCCGGACTTTATGGTCTGAGCTAGCATCATTTATCAGAATGAGGCGAACCGAAGAGTCACTATGCCGCAAGATCGAGCGGACACATCTTTCCGTTTCCTCTGGAGCATTATAGATAGGGACGATGATCGCAACCGAATTAAACTTATCCTCTATTCGCTTTATAGGATATCTGATTTCAACTTGTTTTTGCGTTCTACTTGAAGATCCCGTGACAACGGAAGACGTCGTGTTTTCTTCAGAATTCCTAACAGAGAATGCGTTTCGATAGTATTTGTACCGCGTAGCCCAAAGGTGAGGTGTGATGCCCCACCAAGCCAACTTCGCGAGACGCCTAGCTGGAACGCGTATGCTGGCTGGCATCAAGCGAACCGGCGCAGTGAGACGCCAAGAAGTAGATGCTAGGAATTCCTGCTTTTCTCGACGAAGGCCCACAAGATGAGTTTCGAGTTCCCGCCTCTGTATCTCATAGCCTTTCTTCTCGGCCGTCAGCCTTGCGATTTCAGCATCGCGTGTACTGATCAATTTGCGGGCTGCCTCCCCCTCCTGGTTTCTATGTCGCGCAATGGATTCGAGTTCAGACTTGAATCCATCATTGGCCCGAAGCAAATCCGCGCGCTCTTTCGCTGCAATTTCCTGCTGCTTTCGAAGGGAGGCTGCTTCTTCAGCCTGCTTGCCAAGCCGAGCCTCAGCCTCGGTTGATTTGCGACGCAGGGCCGCATCCAGGGTCCATCTGTCTCCGATGGCTTGAAAACGCTCTCGCAGCTTGTTGGCATTTTCACCATCGAGATTGCACAGGTCAATTGCAGCAGGATGGACGTGATTTCCAAAACAAAGGACACCCAGTCCATGGCTGTGGAGAAATTCAAAGGTTGGGTACTGTTGTTTTAGTTCTTCCCAAAGCCGCCAGATTCCGAAGCCTTCTCTGTGTTCGTTGGTGTCGTGAAACAAAACGATCGCGCGGTCGGAGAGCTTTGGCTTCCACGTATTGAAATCGTGGCTACCCGCCTCATAGGAATGAAAACCATCAATATGCAAAAGATCAATGGTCCCGTCAGCGAAATGCTCTACCGCATGATCAAAGGTTCGCCGCAATAGGGTCGAGAAACTGCCGTAAGTCGCGTCGTTAAACAGTGAAAAATCTATGTAAATCTGTTCCGGGTAGTGACCTGCATGATCGTCCCCCTTCCATGTATCGACAGCGAAACAACGAGTATTGAGATTTCCACGTGCGACTGCCGAGCAGAACGCTGAATACGAGACACCAGTGTGGGTGCCCAGTTCCACCAAGACATTCGGGCTAGTGGTATTGACGAGCCACTGCGCAAAGGGGATGTGTCCGAACCAGGCGCTTGCGCGATCGAGCGACGCGGGCGGCCAAAATAGCGGAGCAAGTCTGTCGTCTAGGATCGGGCCCAGTTGATCTGGGTGCGTTACGTCGGGAGCTGCATTCCGGTCATTGTGTGATTTCAATGATTCATCCATTTAAAATGCGCCTCGCAAGCAGTTGCTCGACAACTCGGCCTGCCGCCGCCCGCCAGTCCGGCGCGTTCCAGCCGAAGACGGAGGCGAATTTCGCGCTCGATAGCCGGGAATTGGCGGGGCGGCGCGCCTTGGTCGGGTAGTCCATCGTGGCAATGTCCCGTACCCGCGCCCAAGGGCCACCAAACACGCGGCTTGTGTCGAGGATATGGCGGGCAAAGCCGCTCCAGTTGGCCTCGCCGGTTCCGGCCAGATGATAGATGCCGAACGCGGCGGAATCCTTGTTTCCATACAGCCGTGCTGCCGCATGCAGGATTGCGTCGGCGATATCAAGCGCCGAGGTGGGATTTCCCCACTGATCGGCCACCACCGATATCTCGTCGCGGTCGGCGGCAAGCCGCAGCATGGTCTTGACGAAATTCTTGCCGAACGGGCTGTAGACCCAGGCCGTGCGCAGGATCAGATGGCGCGGATTGGCTGATGCAACCGCCTGCTCGCCGGCGAGTTTGGAGGCGCCGTAGATGCCGAGCGGCGCGGTTGCGTCGGTCTCGACATAGGCACCGGGAGCGCTGCCGTCGAAGACGTAGTCGGTCGAAAGATGGATGACGGGCACGCCAAGCCGTCTTGCTGCTTGCGCCACCTTGCCGGCGCCGACGGCGTTCACCGCGAATGCCAGGTCGGGCTCATCCTCGGCCTGATCCACCGCCGTGTAGGCGGCAGCCGAGACGACGATGTCCGGCTTCGCGGCCGCAATGGCTTCGACGACAGTATCGGGTCTTGCCAGGTCGAGGTCCGGACGGCCAATGGCGATGACCTCCACGCCGGCACGCCCCTGGCCGGCCTCCAGAAGGCTTGCCGCGACCTGGCCCTCACGTCCGGTGACAACGAGCCTCACGCGACCCCCTTGCGTGCTTCGCCCAACCGTTCACCGGCATAGCGCTGCTCGCGGATCGGCCCCCACCACCATTTGTTGTCGAGGAACCAATCGACGGTCTTGGCCAGGCCGCTGTCGAAATTCTCCTTCGGCGCCCAGCCGAGGTCACGGCTGATCTTCGAAGCGTCGATCGCATAGCGGCGATCATGGCCGGGACGGTCGGTGACGAAAGAGATCAGGTCGCGATGGCTCTTGCCACCGGCTCGAGGACGCCTGCTGTCGAGCAGATCGCAGATCGTCTCGACGACGCCCAGGTTTGTCCGCTCCGAATTGCCGCCGACATTGTAGCTCTCGCCCGGCTGGCCCTTCGTGGCGACGAGTTCCAGGGCCCGCGCGTGATCCTCGACGAACAGCCAGTCGCGCACATTGGCGCCGGCGCCATAGACCGGCAGCGGCTTTTCATCGAGCGCGTTGAGGATCACCAGCGGGATCAGCTTTTCGGGAAAGTGATAGGGTCCGTAATTGTTCGAGCAGTTGGAAAGCACGACCGGCAGGCCATAGGTTTCGTGCCAGGCCCGCACCAGATGATCCGAGGCCGCCTTCGAGGCGGAATAGGGCGAAGACGGCGCGTAGGGCGTCTCCTCGACGAACATGCCGCCATCGAAAGGAAGATCGCCGAACACCTCATCGGTCGAGACATGATGGAAGCGGAAGCGGCCCTTCCTGTCCTCGGGCAGGCCGCGCCAGTATTCCAGCGCGGAATTGAGGATCTTGTAGGTGCCGACGATGTTGGTCTCGATAAACGTGCCCGGCCCGTCGATCGAACGGTCGACATGGCTCTCGGCGGCAAGGTTCATGACGATGTCGATATCGTCCCGGTGGAGGATGTCGAGCACCGCCTTCTCGTCGCAGATATCGGCATGAGCAAAGCGGTAATTGTGCGCATTCTCGATCGGCCGCAGCGAGGCCAGGTTTCCCGCATAGGTGAGCTTGTCGAGATTGGTAACCCGATAGGCGGGGTTGGCGCACAGGTGCCGGCACACCGCCGAACCGATGAAGCCAGCACCGCCCGTCACCAGAAAATTCATGCCGCTGTCCTCACGCCTTGGCAATCCATCAGGCAAACACCTCGGCGGCGGCCAGCAGCGGCGCCTTCAGGTCCTTGTCAGAAAGCTGGAACCCGCCGGTCAATGACGGCCATTCGATACCGATGGCGGGATCGTCGAAGCGGATCGACCGGTCATGCGCCTGCGAATAGGTGTCGGTGACCTTATACAGGACCTCGGTGTCGGGCACGAGCGTCACGAAGCCGTGCGCGAAGCCTTTCGGCACCAGAATCTGGTTGCCCTTTTCGGCCGACACTTCGAGAGCGACCCATTTTCCGAAGGTCTTCGAGCCGCGGCGAATGTCGACCGCGACGTCGAGAATGCTGCCCCGGATGACGCGCAACAGCTTGTCCTGGGCCCGCGGCGCAAGCTGGTAATGAAGCCCCCGCAAGACACCCGCCGCCGCTGAATAGGAGTGATTGTCCTGCACGAAAGCCAAGTCTATGCCGGCCTGCGAAAAGCGCTCGGCATTGTAGGTTTCCACGAAGAAACCGCGCGCGTCGCCATGTCGCTTCGGAACGATTTCCAGCACGCCATCGATGCCAAGGGACCTGACTTCCAGCACCTAGCCCTCCGACAGATCGATGACACGCCGGCGCAGATAGGCGGCATACTCATTCTTGCCCAGGCGGTCGGCGCGCCGCAGAACCTGGTCCACAGTCAGCCAACCCTGTTCAAAGGCGATCTCTTCGGGACAGGCGACCTTGATGCCCTGGCGATGCTCGATGGTGCGCACGAACGAGGAGGCTTCATGCAGGCTGTCCTGCGTGCCGGTGTCGAGCCAGGCATAGCCGCGCCCCAACCGGTGCACATGCAACTGGCCACGCTCGAGGTAGACATTGTTGACCGCCGTAATCTCGAGCTCGCCGCGCGCCGAGGGCCGGATGGCGGGGGCGATGTCGACGACGTCGTTGTCATAGAAATAGAGACCCGTGACAGCCCAGTTGGATTTCGGATTCTGCGGCTTTTCTTCGATCGTCAGCGCCGTTCCGGTGGCCTTGTCGAAGGATACGACACCATAACGCTGGGGATCCTCGACATGATAGGCGAACACCGAAGCGCCCTTTTCGCGCGAGGCCGCGTCGCGGCAAAGCTGCGACAGCCCATCGCCGAAATAGATGTTGTCGCCGAGGATCATCGACACGCTGTCCTTGCCGATGAACTCGCGGCCGATGATAAAGGCTTCCGCAAGGCCGTTGGGTTGCGGCTGCTCGGCATAGGACAGCTCGAGCCCGAACTCCGATCCATCGCCAAGCAGATCGCGAAAAACCGGCAGATCACGCGGCGTTGAAATGACCAGAATCTCGCGGATACCCGCGAGCATCAAAACGCTCAGCGGATAATAGATCATCGGCTTGTCGTATATCGGCAGAATCTGCTTAGAGATTGCTAATGTTAGCGGATAAAGACGCGTTCCACTGCCTCCAGCAAGGATAATTCCTTTCAAGAAGCTCTCCTTGACATGCCTAAGCCCCCCGGCCCGAGCAGTCCGTGCTTAGGTTCCATGCAATGGCTTGTCAATCTCGGGATTCGACAAACGACCGGACCACGTCCGGCGCCAATCCATCGCCAATTCCAGGCGACCCCACTGCTCTTATCTTGCCAGAGCCGACGGCCTGACGGGAACAAGGAGATTGTCATGACGGGCCGCGGTCGACTCGCCTCTTTGGCTCAACCGTTCAGCAAATCCCTTGTGAAGGATAATGCCATTCATATACGCAAAAGCCATCGCAAGCGCCGCTGTTCGCAAGGGATAATCAACCAGAGAATGAACGAGAAGAAACGACACTGAGAGGAACGCCGCTTTCTGAAGCGGATCTCGCCGGCCCCCAACAGATGATGCAAAAAGCAATATCAGGTAAACTGCGATCAGAAAAACAACAGGCGCCCCACCCTCAAGTGCCAATTCCAGATAGTCGTTATGAGCGTGATTCACGTAGGGCTTGAAGATCATCTCTCCCTTTTCGTAAATCTGATAGACCTTCTGAAAACTGCCGAAACCCACTCCTGTCGGCCAATTCTCTTCAATTCCCGCAATCGTCGTGCGGGCAAATTCAGCTCGCCCAAAGGCCGGATCAACCACCTCCGCATCGATCTTGGTCCACGCGCCTATCGTGTAGAGCGAAAGACCGATGAAGACAGCAAGGATGCCATAACCGCCTAGCCTGGAGCGAGCAGACAGAAAGACAACCGCTATTATCGTGATCGCTAGCCCTATCAGAATACCGGCGCGCGAACCCGCGGCCAGAAGCAGCAGCAACAGCGACATCAACCCCAGCGATCCGGACAGAAGGTGCCCGCGGAACAGACCGTAGTAGACGACGAAGGGAATGGAGACGAAGAGCAAAGCTGAAAAATGATTCTGGTTGGCAAACAGCCCCGCGTTTATCGTGAACGGCAACAACCCCTCTATGGCAACCGTGTCGGAGAGTGAATACTGGATCGCCGCGGCCAATCCGTTGCAGATGACACCCATAAAGAAGAAGGGCAGAAGGCCGTAGACCTGATCCGGGCGCAGGCGGGTGACGCCCAGGAAAAATGCCGCCGCCGCCGCGAAATACAACAGACACTCGATCGTGCGCCCCACGCCAACACTGATGAAGCGCAGCTCGGTCTCGCCGGCGAGCCACGGGCTCGCGAGCAGAACTTCAGGCCGCAATCCGCTCAACAGGGCCGCGGGCATCGGCACGATCTGAAAACATAACACGGCCAGGGCAAGGGCAAGCAGCCACAGAGCCGAACGGGGAATGCCCTGCCCCGATGGCCTTGAAAAGACGGCCGCGGCCGAAACAATCGCCGCAATCTCGATCAGCGTTTCGGTATAAAGGCCACTCGCCGTGCCGCCGCCAATCAGCACCGACACGAAAAGAACCGACCCAAGCAGATACTTTTCCCACTCCGTGGACCGGGTTGACCGCTCTCTCAAGATGAAACTCTTTCGATGCTCAGCTTGTGCATGACCAACGTGCCGACGTATCGAAATCGCCAGCTCTCAGCGATAGCGGCTGTTTCCAGCCGCAGCAATTGCATGGGACACGCGCTTGCTCCGATCGCGAAATCCAGGCTCAAATCCTGCCGGTTGAATGTGCCTTCCGGGATGTTGAACCGGGCTATCTCGCTTGCCGGATCTGCGCATCTGATGGACCAGAACAGCTGCTTTGGCAGCTTCAGGTTTCTCGCGGAGGCGATCAGGGAAATCCTGTAAGAGCCGGGAGGCAATTCGACATATTGCTGGAGCGCGGCGTTCTTCACCGGCGTGTTCAAAAATCGAACGGTCGCTCCGCTGTCGCTTTCGCCGACCTCGCGCGACCCGGCAAAGGTAATTTCCAGACCGGATCGATCGTGAACCTGCCAATCGAACGGCTTGCCGCTGCGGACCGGCTCAAAGCCGCCGTTGAAAATGTATCCGCCCAGCGTCCGCTCCTGATCGGACAGGCTGAAAAGGAACAGCCGATAGGCGGCCTCGTATTGCTTTTGCCTGATGTAGCCGTTGATTACGGCGGACAATTCCTTCGGTGTCGGCGGTGAACCCGATCCGGCAAGGTCGAGCAGCAGTTGATCTGCTGCGCGCAGGCCGCGCGGATCCTGGCCAAGGGCGGAGAAAAGACCGGCCCTCCACGGTGCCTCGATCCTTATGGCTGCCAGGACAGCCTGATATCCGTCTGGATTTGAAAGAATGGCCGGCATGCCCGCGGCGATGACGGGAAACCGGTCCGGCCACCGGCGCAGCAAGGTGTCGATCTCCCCGACAGCCTTTGACAGATCGCTCAGCTCGATCGAGCGGTCGATCGACCGCTGAAGCGCATGGATCTCGGTCTTGGACAGCCTTCGAGCCTGATCGAAGAGTTCAAAAGCCTCGTCTTTCTCGCCTTGCCGGTACTTGATCTCGCCGATCAGGCTGTAGAGCCGGGCGTCCGCGACATTGAAGCGAAGTGCGTCCCTGGCCTTTTCAGCCAAAACGTCGAGATCAGCACCATTGTCTGTTTCGTTCAGTTGACCGGTAATTTCACCTATCAAGGCGTCTATGTTCAACGGATCGAGCGCAAGCGATACGGCCGGCGTTCGGGTCTCAAGAAACCGACTTAACCCGATCGACGAGGCCGCCAACACCAGAACGGAGGCGACGAACCAAACGCCTGAACGTCGCAGATTTCGCGTGAGCGGGCTGGCCTGCTCCGTCATCGACTTTGCCCTCAATTTTCGGGGTACTCGCGCCGTAGTCGTAGTACTGGTAGTTCATGTATTTGTAGGCGTAGTTATAATCGAACGTGTTGACCGCAAATTTCGACATCGCCGCTCCGATCACATTCGCACCGGCTGCGCGCAGACGCTTGACCGCCGTCTTGGCTGATTTGCGCGTGACCTGGTTGGTGGAAACGACCATCAACGTGCCTTCGGCAAGCCGGCTGAGGATTGGTGCATCGGAAAGACCGACGACCGGTGGGGCGTCGATGATGACCAGATCGAAGCGTTTGCCGAGATTGGTCAAGACCAGCGCCATCTTCTGCGAAGATAACAGGTCGGCCGGATTCGGCGGAATCGTTCCGGACGTCAGCACGGTGACATTGGCGTATTTCGTCGGCCTGAAAATGCCCGCCAGATCGTCCTTGCGAACGGTATTTGTCAGCAGGTTGCTCAGCCCGATCGCATTGTCGAGGCCAAACAGCCGATGCAGGTTGGGTTTGCGAAGGTCGCCATCGACAAGCAGAACCCTTGCGCCGAGCGCCGCGAAATCCTGGCCAAGCTTGAACGAGGTGGTCGACTTGCCTTCCGACGGTTCCGAGCTGGTCACCAGCAGCGATCGCGGCGCGCCCTCCGCACCGGAGAACTGCAGCGATGTTCGCAGTGAACGATAGGCCTCGGAGAGCCCGGACTTCTGATCGGCGATGCTGCCTATGAGTTCGCGGTCATCGACAAGCGGCAAGATGCCGAGCATCGACAGCCCCAGCTCTTTCTCGATCTGCTCAGGGTTGGTGAAGGTGTTGTTCAGCAACTCGATGATGTAGATGATCGATGCAGCCAAGGCCATGAAAAGCGCCAGAGCGATTGCAAGATTGATGCTCAGGCGCGGAGAATAGGGGGCTGTGGGCAACGAAGCGAAATCGACAATCGCGGCGCTTTGCGTCTTGAGCTCCGAGCTAACCCCGACTTCATTCAGCTTTGTGATGAGGCTGTCATACTGTGACCGGTTGGAATCGACCTCACGCTTCAGGATCGTGTATTTGATATTCTTGTCGTTGAAGGCGACCTGCTGCCTCTCCATCTCCGCGAGCTTGGATTTGAGATCGGCCTCCTTGTTCTGCGCTTCCTGGTATTTCAGCCGCAACGAATCGGTTATCGCCAGCACGCCGTTGTTGTAGAGCCGCTGCAGTTCCTTGATCTGCGATTGCAGCTGCTGCATTTCCGGATAACCAGGCTTCAGAATACCCAGTTTCTGCTGATACTGGCTGGTCAGATCCGCCAACTTTTCGCTGAGCTTCTGCAGACCTTCGCTTTCCAGAACCGGACCGAGGCTCGACCCGCGGCCCTTTTCTATCTGATCCACCATCCGCCCCGCATCAAGGCGCTCCTGGATTGCCGTGGCCAGTGCGGTGTTCAGGGCTTCGATGTTCGAGCCGATCAGCGATTTGTCGTCGCCCGTAACCGTAATGCCGGCATCTTTTGCATAGGCGACCAATTCCTCCTCGGAGGTCTGCAGCTTTTGCTTCACCTGCAAAACCTGCTCCTGGATGAACTGCCTTGCCAGATCAGAGGTCTCGCTGGTCTGGTCCAGGCGCTGATCGATAAAGCTCTGCGCCACCTGATTGGCTACATCGCTTGCATATTTCGGCTTTTGGTCGACAAAGGTGATCGACAGCAGGCTTGTGTTGGTGACCAGATTGACCGTCAGGTCTTCGAGGATGCGTTTGATGGCAATTGCCTCACGCTCTTCGGGTGTCTTCTCCTCGATGGAAGGCGACTTGGACATCCCGAACGCTCGGTAGACAATGTTGCTCAGCGAAAAGCTCGGCGTCGGAAACAGGAAATCCGGCTTTTCGCCAAGCCCCAGCTGGAACACCACGCGCTGAGCCAGCGCCCGGCTCCTCAGCTTCTCACGCGCGGTCAGGAAGGCCCTGACATCGCTGGTTTCGGAAACAACCTCAATGTCTTGAAAGACCTTCGCCGAAGGGACCAGAACTTCGAGCTGCGTCGTTGCCTGATATTTTGGTGTCTGCATCATCGTCACGATGACGCCGGCAACAAGCCCGGCGGCTGCCATCATGACGATCAGCCAGCGGTATTGGACAATGTAGAAAAGCAGCTTGAGCGGATTGAACCCCTCATCCTGGCCGGCATAGTCGCGACCATAGGGGCCGTAGTTTTGCGGCACGTCGTAATAGAGGTCCGCTGACAGGGCCTGGCCATGTCCGGGTCCGGTAAATTGGGGCTGCCTGTTACGATCGAGCATGCGCGAGGTGATCCAGGGGTTGTCCGTGTCTACGGAATGACCGCAATGCGGGCAGCGCTAGAGGCGATGCCCAGAGCATCCTTCAAATTGTTCATCGCGATTTTCGACTTCGAAGCAAAGACGACGACCACGTCGCCGCCATAGATGCGCGGGTTGCGATTCTTGCCGGCGCGGATTTCCTCTACATTGTAGTTTGCGACCAGCTTGTTTTGGCCGACATTGCGATAGACGAAGACCTTGCCGGCATCACCAACCGGATTGAAGCCCCCGGCAAGGGCGATCGCATCCAGCAAGGAAGCGCTGCTGGACACCGGATAAATGCCAGCCTTGTTGACTTCACCATCGACCGTGATGCGCTGGCCAATCGATTCCTTGACGAAAATCGTCACATCAGGCGATTGCAGGTATTTTTCGCCATAGGCGGTCTCGATTTCCTTCTCGAGCTGGCGAACGGTCTTCCCGGCCGCAGCCATCGCCCCAATCAGCGGAAGCGAAATCTGCCCGCCCGCGTCGACCTGAACGGTTCTGTTCAAATTGTCGACCTGGAACACGCTGACCTCGAGCACATCGTTGGCAGACAAGGGCTGCTCGCTGCCATTCTGGGTGTTCTGCGGCGCAGGCAGATCCTTCACCACCTGCAGCGTGCCGCCGCCAGAAAGAGCCGTTGAGGATGGGGCCGGTTGCAGCGCATCGACAGAACTCGAAGAGGTGCTCGCGCAAGCAGATATCGCCAGCGATGCGAGCTGGGCACGAGCGGCTGATCCTGCAATATCGCGCCCGGGCGTTTCATCGCCATATTGTGAGCCTCTTCCCCACACCGGTTCGCGATGGCGATAACCGCCTGCGAGGTGCCTGCGCGGCTCTCCGTAAGGAGATCACCAGCTGAGGTGGACTAATGCAACAACCAAAAGAGAACAACTATTCCAACAATGATCATCAGGGCCAATCCACCGCCCCCACCAGACGCAGACGGACTGGACGCTACACGGTAAGTTGCCTCTTCGATTCGTACTCCCGACGCGCTCTTGTCGATAAGTAATTCAAGTTCGTGCTTGCCGACCTTTAGAACTTGAGCGAGTCGCGATGTTCGCCCCCCGTACTGGCCTTTGATATGTTCTAAAAGAACTGGCATCTGCGCGCGGGCCGCTTCAACCACCATTGTGCGCTCCATCGACCTCACGTGGTTAAGAAGTTCCTGCTTCACGCCAACGTCACCAGACGAAAGCCAATTAAATCGGCGCTCTATCTGCTCTGGAATCCGGTACTGCGTTACAACCTCGTCAATGTGCTGACGTGCCAGTTCGAGAACCTGTTCAAGGTTCGCGTCAAGTCCTACTCGCATGACGCGCCTGGAGCTTGGTCCATAGTGCCGCCAGAGACCTTCAGTCAGCCTATATTTCTCCGACAGCGGCATAGTGGGGGGAAGAAGATTGAACAGTCTCTCGGCAACAGTCCCGCTCATCTGCCTTCGCCCAGTTCTCCAATCATGCATGGTCTCTGCAGCGTATTCCTGCTTTTGATATCCATACGTTCGACCGTACTCGTCCAGTATTCGGCTCAAGTCAGACTGGGACAGCGAAAAGAAATACCGCTTAACGTCCTCATCAGTTCCCCCGAGTTCGTGACTTAAGCGTCTCGCATCTTCAATGTGTTGACGCGCCCGCTCATGCCCATAGTCTCGGTTGGAGTGTGGGCGCTTTGGATATCGGCGGCTGTATTGTGCCATTGTCACCCCTTCAGAGCGCGAACAAAGCGGCCCAACCAGGACGTTTGAGCGCCAGCCCCGTAGATAAGTTGCAGTTCATATCCCTCTCCCCTTATTTGCCGAGAGAGCGACATCTGGCTGCCTTGCGCCGTTAACTTCGTGCCTTGTGCCGCAGCCATGCCGACGACGACCCGCACCTGATCAGTCATCTCCTCGATGACTAATTCCGAAAGACCTGCTCTAGAACTATCTCTACGCAAGACGGCTATTTGCTTCTCAACGTCAACGTCTTCAGACAGGCGTAGCGTCGTCCGGTACACGTTAGCGACCCAGGGCAATCGCAATAAAAATCAACGCAACTATTCCACCTAGTACATAGTAAGGCGTCCAATCTCGTTCTCCCGTTTGAGAACGTGAAAGTTTTCCTGCTGTCGCGGCATCGGTATTCCCCATGATTACCTCAGTGCGACCAAATTGACTGTTCTGTACGTGCGTCAACGTCACTGAATTGCCGTCTTGCGCAACCTGCTTAGTGGTCTCGCCCAAGGTGCCTAATGTACTCCGAAGCACTGAAACTTCGACACCTAGTTCCTGGGCTCGTTTGCTCACATCCAGCGCGCCTCTTGCGTATTCGGTCAGCAGCGCTCGACGCTGGTCTTCCGGCATCCATGACAGATCGATTTGACTGCTTTGTCCCAGAGGAATAACTGTTGGGACTTGCCCCAAAGGCTCAGTACTCGCTGTAAGACTTTTAGATTCGTCTCTCTTTGCCATTTTCCATGCTCCCTAGCCCGCATCTCGTTGCGTTATCAGTAATATAACCAGTTCTATTTGTCGTCTCACTTCAACTTTTTTTCCGATTTAGGCGAAACTTAGCAGGGTTCTCGAATGGACCAGCCCATATACCAAGTCCACTCGCTCGTGCAACATCCTCAAACGACACATAGTCAAGGGAGTATTTTCTGTACGCTGTTGCCCACCCTCTGCGGACCATCTCAGCACTAACATCAACCTCTGCGACAGTACACTTCGCTATCGTTCGACCGTATCTGTCGATACCGAGTTTGGTACATGCTACCGTCTTGTCTGCAAGAATTTCATCTAGCGCAAACGCTGCTTTCTGTCCGCAACGGTAACTTATTCCCTTTGCTTCACACTTTTGCGCAGATTCGGGCGCGTCAATACCATTAAGCCGAATTCGAATGCCGTGAATCTCCAGTGTGTCCCCGTCGATGACCGACGCCTGCCCTTGGATCGTACTTTCAATCGCAGCGGGCTGTTGCTGTTGATTTTCAGGCGTCACATCAACGTTTGCAGCTGTCTGCCCGGCAGGAAATCTGTGCACGGCCAACAGAACCACAGCGAGCGTTAGCGGCGCGGTGAATGCCGCGATGCCTACGCGGTTCATATGAGACGCGCAATCAGCATGAGAAACCTCTCCGTCTCTCTGCCTGCAATCTCTCGCGTGACAATGATGCGGCTTTCCATAAAGCCGCTCGTGACAAGCTGCCGTGATACATGCCGGACCCCACGCCCGATCCCCGCCAGACCGTATGCTGGCAAAAGGCATCGTAAGCTCAATCGCGTCTGGATTGCAATTCGCTGTCGAATATCACTGTTGCGACCAGTTCAACTGCAACAACAGGTCGATGGTGGAGTATTGCCGTCTCCCTTTCAATCCGGAAATCAGGCAGGTCAGACACACAAGGGAGACATTGTGTGTCTCTCCCGCCTTGGGCGTGGAGGCATATCAGTAACTTAGCTGACTAGTGGATGCCCCGCCGGTTGAACGTAGGAATGCAAACGCTCAACAGCGCTTTGGACCGCGGTGGGGTGCAGACGTTCTGTTTGCGAGCCGTATCGATTCCATCTCCCCCTGGTTGCGTGGTCACGGACCATGGCTATGCGCGGAATCGGCCAGGAATCGCCAAAACAGACCTATCCCCGCCCAAAATACGCCTGGTACCACTCCACAAACCGCCCCACCCCCTCGGTCACCGTCGTCGTCGGGCGGTAGCCGACCGCCTGCTCCAGCGCCGATGTGTCGGCAAAGGTATCTGGCACGTCGCCGGGCTGCAGCGGCAGCAGTTCAACGATGGCTTTCCGGCCCAGCGCTTTTTCCAGCGCCTCGACATAGGCGGTCAGCTTCACTGGATTGTTGTTGCCGATGTTGAAGATGCGCCACGGGGCGCTGCTCGTCGCCGGATCTGGACGGCAGGAGTCCCAGGCGGCATTGCCCGTGGCCGGGCTGTCGCTGGCCCGCACGACGCCTTCGGCGATGTCCTCGACATAGGTGAAGTCGCGCGTGTGGTTGCCGTTGTTGAACAGCTTGATCGGCTCGCCGGCAAGGATGTTCTTGGTGAACAGGAACAGCGCCATGTCCGGGCGCCCCCAGGGGCCATACACGGTGAAGAAGCGAAGCCCGGTCGTCGGCAACCGGAACAAATGGCTGTAGCTGTGCGCCATCAGCTCGTTGGCGCGCTTGGTCGCGGCGTAGAACTGCAGCGGGTGGTCGGCCGGCCGGTGCTCGGAAAACGGCATGTCGGTGTTGGCGCCGTAGACGCTCGAGGTGCTGGCATAGGTCAGGTGCGCAACGGCGCTGTTGCGGCAGGCCTCGAGCATGTTGGCATAGGCGATGATGTTGCTTTCGACATAGGCGTGCGGGTTTTCCAGGCTGTAGCGAACCCCGGCCTGGGCCGCGAGATGGATCACCCGGTCGAATGCGTGGTCGGCAAAGCAGCCATCGACAACACTTCTGTTGGCGAGATTGCCACGGATGAACTGATAGCCGGTATTGGTCTTGCGGCTCGCCTCCTCCAGCAGCCGCAGCCTCGCCTCCTTGATCCGCGGATCATAGTAGTCGTTGACGTTGTCGATGCCGACAACCTCGTCGCCGCGCTCCAGCAGCCGTTTCGATACATGATAGCCTATGAAGCCGGCAGCGCCGGTGACCAAAACTTTCATCAGAAGCGCCCATTTGTAACATGCCTGGAGAACAGGCACTCAATGTCGTAGATGACGCTTGGGATCTTGCAAAGCGGAATAGGAGTTGAGCGGTAAGGCTAAATCGCTTCTTTCATTGCGGACGCCCCTCGGCCTAGCCAACCAAATCGAGATAGCGAGGATCAAGAACCTCGTTCTTCCGCAATTTGACAGGGATGCCCTCGCCTATTGGCAGCATCATTTCAATCTGGTCACTCTTCTTGTGTTTCTTGGCGCGTTGCCGAATCGGCATCGGTTCTAGCAGCGGAGGAAAGTCGGGCATTTGCCCATTGATGATGGGAATTATCCCCTTGAGACAAGTTATGAACGCTTAGTCAGTATGAAGTGCGAATTTGGGTCGCGAACCTTAGTTGAGACCCATGTCAGTATCCCGCGATCAGCCAACCTTTTCAGCTTGGCTTTGGCGGTGTGCCAATAGGTAGTGCTGAGAATTCTAAGCGCGTCACTGGAATTGATTCTCCCGTGCTCAACCACAAAATTGACAAGCCGTCTCTCATCAGCGTCGAGCGAAAACGCGAGGGCTTCGCCCAACATGCGATACGCTTCGTTGTCGAGGGAATTTGTCCTATTCGCGATGTCGTTTCGCAGGATTGCCTTGATCGAATGTATGGTTTCCTTGAATTCCGCAGGAGGCAGTTTTGCTTCGGTCATCTCCCGCTTGATGCGCTTCGTTCCCTCACTGATGCATCGTACTTCCCCAAACTCGCGAAGGACGAACATAAGAAACGGATTTCTTGGTTTGTGAAATAGGTTCTCCGAAGTGACGGACGGCATGAACACGCCGGGGCTTTCCACCTCCAAATGGTCGTCGAACTGCTTCACAAAAATCGGCTGGGTCTTGGCATGATATGAGCGATGGACGCATGCATTGACGATCAATTCGTACCATGCGTCACGAGGGTATTCGGGAACCTGATGGAACTTGCCGGAACGGTACTCGGTAAACTCCCGCAAGCTTGCGTCGAGCGTTTGGGAAGCGTCCGCGATTACCTCAAGAAGGGTGCCAGACAGCATCCGATCTTTAGTGACGTTGTATTCGCTTCCAGACCTTTCTTCGGTGCCCTCGAAACGGAGAAAATGAACATAGGCACCGGGGAAAACCTGTTGTGGATCTTTTGCAAACATCAGCGCGCAGATGTTGTTTGGGATGAATTTCCCGTCTCGGATTTTTCCTAGACGCATTGATTCCAAAACTTCCTCGTCGAGGATTGCCGCCGATGAAGCGCGCGCGGTAAGCACCTGTTGTGAAAAGCGGCGGATCAGGGGAATTCGGAAATCGTCCGGATAGGTCAGCGTGCACGCTTCTAGCTCAAATGCCCGTTCCCCCTTGTTGATGCGAATTTCTGCCTTTTCGGCGTCCAACAAGCGCCGTGAGCGATCTGACTCGCGGCAATAAGCCGTGCCGCTGGTTAGTTCGACAAGGCGCTCTTCCACATAAAACACCCGCGCTAGGATTATGAAATCCGGCTCACCCTTCTGGTTAGTTACTTCCCGCCTCTTGGTCACGAAGCGTCCGGCGACGCAATGGTCGCGCCCCATGAACTCCAATTCCTGCAACTTCGTCTCTGAGATGTCCTTGCAGCCGGATACGCTGCCATTCTTTTCGATGCCAATGGCGACGATACCGCCCTCGATCGCTGGCCCATTGCCGAACGCAGAAAGACAGACTGCGAGGTCCTTTGGTTCGATCCGTCCTGACTTGCGTTCAAAGCGGGTATTTTCAGGGTGCTTGGTAACGAAGACCCAATCTTCGCTATCAAAGACGATATCTGGTTTCACAACCGCCTCGAGTGTCGGCTTTTCCATCCACTCCAGAAGGCTCAGTTGCGTTGCCATCGCCCATCAAACCGTGCTGTTGGAAAAAACGCGCTACTCGAGCACCCTCGAGCAGTATTTTTTTGCTCACTGTCGATGGTTTAGCTCTTGGGCGCATTCTCTGCTATTATTCGCGCCAGACACAAGTCGGAAGGGCAGAAATGCTACATTGCGGATGACGACGGCGAATTGAGAAGTAGAACGGCCCGCTTGATGGAAAGGCAGGCCGCTTGGCGGACACCACGCCCCGCCAACCCGCCGTTCCAGCCAAGGCTTGATTGCTCAAGCCGCAGGCCCTGTTCGCGCTTCAGCCGCGCTTCAGCAACGTCCAAACGGCCGGCACCAGGCTTGCTGCCAGGGCAACCTTGATCATGTCGCCGACGATGAAGGGCACGACGCCGAACTGCCACGACTTTTCCGGGCCGATCAGCAGCGCCAGCCAGGCGAAGCCCATCGCCATCATGACGACCTCGGCACCCAGCATGGCGTTGAAAAGCTTGATCGGATGGCGGTCCCAGCCGCGATCGGCGGCCCAGCCGACGATTGCCGCCATGACCACGAAGCCCGCGAGATAACCGCCGGTCGAGCCGAGCATGTAGGCAATGCCGAGACCCTTTTCCGGGGTGCTCTGGAAGACGGGGAAGCCCATGGCGCCCTCCGCCATGTAAAGCAGCAGGGTGGCGACGCCGAGACGCATGCCGAAGGCGGCGGCGATCAGCAGCACGGCCAGCGTCTGCATCGAAATGTCGACCGGCCCAAGCATGACCTTGGTCTTGGCCGACAGGGTCAGCACCAGCGTTCCGGCGATCGCCAGGAAAAGCTGCGTTGCCAGCCGCGCCGCGGCATTTTGCGGCAAAGCCAGAGAAACAAGCGGACGCATCGTAGTTGCAATTGCCATGGTATTTCCCCATTCCGATTGCCGCACTCCGATGTTCGCGGCCTCACGTCCTCCTATATTGGCTTGCGTGTTATGCGGCAATCGGTTTTGCCGTTTCCTGAAACAAGGCACCGATGCATCCGCCATGGCACTCAAATTCGATACCGGCTTCGATCCCTTCTATGGACAGGGGGTAAGCGTCGCGCCCGATATCCAGCGCATCACGGCCCGCAATCCGAGCCCTTTCACCTTTCACGGCACCAACAGCTACATCGTTGGCCGCGAGACGCTGGCGGTGATCGATCCGGGGCCGGATGACGAGGCGCATCTGCACGCACTGCTCGACGTGATCGCGGGCCGGCCGGTCAGCCATATCTTCGTCAGCCACACGCACCGCGACCATTCCCCGCTGGCGGCCCGGCTGAAAGAGCGCACCGGCGCCGCCGTGCTGGCAGAAGGGCCGCACCGGCCGGCAAGGCCTTTGCATATCGGGGAGACCAATGCGCTCGACGCCAGTGCCGACATGGCTTTCGTCCCCGACATCGCCCTTTCCCACGACGAGGTGGTCGACGGCGACGGCTGGTCGATCAGGACGGTTCTGACCCCGGGCCACACCGCCAATCACGCGGCTTTCGCGCTGGAAGGAACCGGCATCCTGTTTTCGGCCGATCACGTCATGGCCTGGGCAACCTCCATCGTCGCCCCGCCGGATGGAGCGATGGCCGATTACATGGCCTCGCTGGACCGGCTGATCGAACGCGGGGATGGCTTGCTGCTGCCCGGACATGGCGGACCGGTGACGGCGCCGCGGGCTTTCATGCGCGGGCTGAAGACGCACCGCAAAATGCGCGAGCGCGCCATCCTGCAGCGGGTCAGAGAGGGCGACCGGACGATTGTGGACATGGTCAAGGCGATCTACAGGGATACCGACCCGCGGCTGCATGGCGCCGCCGGATTGTCGGTGCTTGCCCATCTCGAGGATCTGGTGGCGCGCGGTCTGGTCATGACAGACGCCGCCCCGGCCATTGACGGCATCTTCACGCCGGCCAGATAGGCCGGCCCTACTCGGCCGGCGCCGCGCCAACCTGGCCGGCGACCTCCTGGTCGAGTTCCGCCAGGAAATCGGTGATGCGCGCGGCATTGTCGCCGAGATCGTAGCGGCCGTATCGCGAAGCTGACCGCATATCGACGATGACCGTATCGCCATCGTCGGTCACGCGGATCGCCACATCGGCGGGAAGGCCGAGCACAAAGCCCTTGGCGACGGCGGTAATGGTCACGTCGCTTTGCCCGGCGAGGTCGGGATAGGGTTCCGACAGATCCCAGTTGCGCCGATCGAGTACGGTTTCCACGGCATTGACGACAGTCTCGAACGGCAAGTCGTAGCTGCGTGCGCTGACCAGCGGATAGCTGTCGGTCTGCAGCCGCTGTTCGCCAGGCGTCGACGGGGAGAGCACGTTCATGTCCTTCGTCCGGTCGCTCACGTCGAGCGCCGGCGGCTCGTCGAAATCCGTCGAGATATCCCTGAGCGGCGGATAGATTGTCGCCCAGTAGGCGACGACGCCATAGGGCGCGAGCACCAGCAGCGCCAGCAGCGCGCCGACCGTCAGGTCGCGACCGCCGCGATCGCCGAAGTTCCACAGCCGCGAAAAGGCAAATCCGGCAAACAGCAGCGCCATGGCCGCCAGCAGCGCGACAATGCCCAGCACCCACAGGAAGACCGGTGTTTCGACGAAATCGAAGCGATGGCCGACGAAGACCGTCAGCAGCAACACCAACGAAAAAGCGGCCGTGCGCCGGGACCATCCGGCCGCCTTCGACGTTTGCCGTTCGGGAATGCTAACCATCGTTCTCTGCGCTGCCCCAACCCGAACGGACACTTAGTGCCTTTTTGCGATGGCATGAAGCCGAAACATGCACCACCCCGTCAATCCGTCGGCAAGCGATAGTCCTTGAACTGCTGGCGCAAGGTGATCTTCTGGATCTTGCCGGTGGCGGTGTGCGGAATTTCGCCAACGAAGGCGACATCGTCCGGCATCCACCATTTGGCCACCTTGCCATTCATGAAGTCGAGAATATCCACCTTGCTGGGTTCCTTGCCCGGCTTGCGGACGACGACCAGCAACGGCCGTTCGCCCCACTTCGAATGATGGACGCCGATGGCTGCCGCCTCGGCGACATCGGGGTGGCCAACAGCCAGGTTCTCGAGGTCGATGGTCGAAATCCATTCGCCACCGGATTTGATGACGTCCTTGGCGCGATCGGTGATCTGCATATAGCCGCCAGCGTCGATGTGAGCGACGTCGCCGGTGTCGAACCAGCCGTCCTCGTCGAACTGCTCCAGGCCGGCACCGCCATAATAGGCCCGGGCAACGGCCGGTCCGCGCACTTTCAGGCGGCCAAATGTCTTGCCATCCCAGGGCAGCGGATTGTTGTCGTCGTCGGTCACCTTCATTTCGACGCCGAAGGGCGGGTAGCCCTGTTTCTGCTGGACATCGAGCCGGGCTTCCCCCTGAAGACCGGCATAGTCCGGCTTCAAGGTACACAGCGTGCCGAGCGGCGACATTTCGGTCATGCCCCAGGCATGGATGACCTGGACATCGTAGTTCTGCTGAAACTTCGTCATGATCGCGCGCGGACAGGACGAGCCGCCGATGACGACCTTGTTGAGATAGGGAAGCTTCTTGCCGGTCTCCTCCAGATGCTGCAGCAGCATCATCCAGACGGTCGGCACAGCGGCGCTGAAGGTCACCTTTTCGGTGTCGAGCAGTTCGTAGATCGAGGCGCCGTCCATCTTGCAGCCAGGCATGACGAGCTTGGCGCCGATCATCGGCGCGCTCTGGCCAAGGCCCCAGGCATTGGCGTGGAACATCGGCACGACCGGCAAGATCGTATCGCGCGACGACAGGCCCATGGCATCGGGCATGGCGGCGATCATGGCGTGCAGCACGTTCGAACGGTGGCTGTAGACGACGCCCTTTGGATCGCCCGTGGTCCCGGACGTGTAACACATGCCGGCGGCTGTGCCTTCGTCGAAGGTCTTCCAGGCGAAGTCGCCATCCGCCTCATCAAGCCAGTCTTCATAGGCGACCACATTGGGCAATGTCGTCTGCGGCATGTGTGTCTTGTCGGTCAGCACGATCACCTGTTTCAGCGACTTGACGGCTCCGGCGATCTTCTCGAGCAGCGGCACGAAGGTCAGGTCGACGAAGACAGCCTTGTCCTCGGCATGGTTCATGATCCAGACGATCTGCTCGGGAAACAGCCGCGGGTTGAGCGTATGGTAGATGGCACCGATGCCCATGATGCCATACCAGGCCTCGATGTGGCGCGCGGTGTTCCAGGCCAGCGTGGCGATGCGGTCGCCCAGGCGATAGCCGTCACGCTCCAGCCGCTGGGCGACCTTCAGGGCGCGACGATGGATGTCCGCATAGGTGGTGCGCACGATCGGCCCCTCGATCGAGCGCGACACGATCTCGCGCACGCCATGCTGCCGCTCGGCATTGTCGATGAGCTTGTGGCAAAGCAGCGGCCATTCCTGCATCAGTCCCAGCATTCGGTCCTCCCTCACGCTTTCGCGTTGTGCTTTTCGGGCCATTGTGGAGCGAACCCGCGGATTGTCCAGCCGCCAGCACCGCCGGGCGCTACATTGGTGAAAAACCGCCACAATCCGGCCATCGTCGGCGTTAAGTTTCGTTAACGGGCAAAGGGGTGCGATTGGCGACTGAAAGAGGTTCGCATGGACGCGCAGCTCGACGACAAGGCCCTGGAGAGTACGCTTGCCGAAAGTCTGGCCGATCTGGTGCCGGATACCAAGACTGTTTCCGAAGATGAATTTGTTGAAGTTGTCGGCGGCGCGCTCGAAGCGGTCGGCGGCACACTGCTGTTCAAGATGTGCGTCCAGAATCAGGGCGAAGGCCAGCATGTCGCTGCCGCATCCGTCGGCGACGGCGGCAATCGCCAGTTTCTGCTGCTCACCTTGCCGACCGGCGGTGGTTCCTTGAAAGTCGAGACCGTGTCGAGAAGCAGCAATCCGGTCGCCGGTATCGCTGCTGCCTATGCCGGTCTCATGGACGTGTTCAAGGCCGCTGCCTAACCGACTGTTTTGATGCAATTCCCAAGGGAAAACCGTTTCATATTTTTCCTGGATTGCTCTGGCGGACAAGTATCTTCGGAGGCGCGATCCATCATCGCCGGCCTCGGCCAGGCCTTGTGTGTTGCACGCCCCCGGGGGCCTTGCGCAATGCGCTTGCGCGACACACTTAAAGTCGACGCAAGGAGACCCCCATGGATCAGATCGCCAATCCCGCCCCCGGTTTTCAACGCAATCCCGACAAAGTCATCACCATCGAGCCCTATGCGGGCACCGTCACGGTGCGCGCCGGAGACGTGGTCATCGCTTCATCAGCGAACGCCAAGGTGCTGACCGAGGCCCCCTATCCCGCGGCCTTCTACATTCCGTTCGCCGACATCGATTTCGGCAAGCTCGGCAGCACCGAACACTCGACCCATTGCCCCTACAAGGGCGACGCAAACTATTGGAGCGTGCTGCCTGCCGGCGAGACCGGCCAGAACGCTATGTGGGCCTATGAACGGCCTTTCGACGAAATGACTGAAATCCGCGACCACGGCGCATTCTACGCCAGCAAGGTCTCGATCGAAGCCAAACCGGCCTGAGCGATTTTCGAACCCAGGCGAACTCGGCGTGAGGTGCGTCGAGATTCAGGTCAGGTCGAGCCGAGAATGGTGCGTTCCGAGAACCGGAACGGAGCGGACTTTTGGGTCCGTGAGTACCGGAAGCACAGGAAACCACCATTCGCAGTCCGGCTGAATATCAATGCACCGGTCAGTCGGTGGTGCCGTGATTGCCGACCCCGTCGGCATCATCGAGCCGCACAAAGGTCAAGCCCTTGGCCTTGAGCGCCAGCAGCCCCTGCACCACGCCTTCGCCGGCCGCATGGGTCGGCTGGTTGATGTGCGAGATAATCACGTCACCGTCCTTGGCCGCCGCAATGCGCCGCGCGGTTTCCTTGGCGCCAAGCAAGGAGCCACCGTCGCCGTTTATCGAGAATCCCGCGATCTTGAAGCCAAGCTTGCGGATCATGGCGATTGCCGACGGGCTGTATTCGGCGGTCGCGCCACGAAACCATTTCGGCGCCGGCTCCCCGGTCCCGGCAAGGGCGGCGGCACCCGACTCGACCTCGGCCAGCACCGCGTCCGGGCTGCCGGCGCTGCGGATGCCGTAGATTTTCCGCGGCGTGTCGACCGCCGGGATATGATGGCCGCCGTGATTTTCCAGCTCGAACAGATCGGGATGCGCCTGCATGATCTCGACGGCGGCAGCGTTTCGCTTCAGCCAGATCCCGGTGACGAAAATGGTGGCGGGGATCTTGTTGTCCACCAGTGCCGAAAGGATCCGGTTGTCGGTCTGTCCGCCGCATGCGTCGAGCGTGAGCGCAACGTGGCCGGCTCCGCTCGCCTGCGGCCTGATGTGCAGCGTCGGCTCGACGAGCGGCGCGGCATGGCCGGCGGATACCATCGCCAAGCACATGGCGATCATGCAGAGATTTTCTTGCAGCAGGCGCATCAAACCGAATTCCTGACGGGTCATTTCAAGCGGGCATCCCAAGAACGGCATGAAGGCGGAAATCGGGATGGCGCATAGCAGAAAAGCGCCCGGCGTGACAATTTGACCGTTCGCGTGTTGAACAGGCCATTCCACGACGGCGACAGCGCTTGCCCGCGCGGCGCATGATCTCAGACGGAGCGTTCCCGTTTCATTTCGGTACGCGAAAGAAGCTCGCGCACCGCGTCGACGACAGGCTTGACCTCAAGGCCCCAGACGCAGCAAGCCTTGCTGGGATCCGGCGCGCGGCAGAGGTCCTTGGCCACGCAGGCGCAAGGCATCGGCGGCTGGAGCGAGATGCTGGGCACGCCGACGGGACCCCAGCGCGCCGGATCCGTCAGACCGAACAGCCCGACAACCGGGGTCCCAGTGGCTGCGGCCATGTGCATCGGGCCGCTCTCGTTGCCAAGAAACAGCCGGGCCTGTTTCAGCACCGCCAGCAGCCTTTCAAGCGACAGAGCCCCTACGAGATCGACCACTGACGGCGCGGTCCTGGCGACGATACGTTCGGCAATCTCCCGCTCATCCGGGCCGCCCACCAGGACAACGTCCAGGCCGGTTTCGCCGGTAATTTCCACGATCGCCGCGGCAAACCGCTCCGGCTGCCAACGTCGCCCCTCGAAGCTTGCACCCGCATGCACGGTGATGAAGGCGTTTGGCCGCAGGTGGTGCTTACCCAGCAGCGACAATGCATTCGCCGTCTCCAGCGGCAGCGGCTGAAGGCTCGGAATCACCGTGCGAAGTTCGATGCCGAGCGCTTCGAGCGGCGAGAGGTAGCGGTACTGAAAATGCTGGCCATCAGAGCCGTAGGGCGTGGCAAAGACATTGGCGGGCTGCCGCTCCAGCATACGCAAGGGTCTTTCGGGAGGATTGTAGCCGACGCGGGTCCTTGCGTTGACGAGCCCGGTGATGATGCGCGACGTCTTCGAATCGGCCAAGTCGATCGTCAGGTCGAAGCGGAAGCGGCGCAACGCCCGCACCATGGCGTAAAGCTCTTTCCCGCGCTCGAGGTTGGTGCCGCGCATGCGGGCGCGCCTGAACGTGACCACCTCGGAAGCAATGCCATGGGCGATCACGAAGCTCTCGAAGCGCGCCTCGCACAGAAACACCAGCCTGGCGCCGGGGAATTCGAGCCGCAGGTTTTCTGCAAGCGTCGAGGCGAGAACGAGATCACCGATGAACTTCGTCTGAATGACCAGGATCGAGTGGAACAGTGCGGGTGAACTCTGCAACATCTGTTTCCGAGAGCAATTGTCGGGACGTCTGCAAATTGAGCGGAAATATTGTCGAGATTATGCAAACCCGTCAGCACGTTCGCGCGACTTGTTTTACAAAACGGTAAGCTCGGCCTGGATGGACCTATCCGCGGCCTGCCTTCGCGACCAGCACCGCTGCCTGCGCGGCCGCCAGTCTGGCGATCGGCACACGATAGGGCGAGCAGGACACGTAGTCGAGGCCAACCTCTTCGCAAAAGCGGATCGAGGCCGGGTCGCCGCCATGTTCGCCGCAAATGCCGAGCTTGATGTCGGGTCGCGTTGCCCTGCCCTTTTCGGCAGCCATGCGCACCAGTTCGCCAACGCCATCGATGTCGAGCGAGACGAACGGATCCTGATCGATAATGCCCTTCTGCCGATAGGTCTCCAGGAACGAGGCCGCATCGTCGCGCGAAATGCCGAAGGTCGTCTGGGTCAGGTCGTTGGTGCCGAAGGAGAAGAACTCGGCCGACTCTGCGATGACATGCGCGCGGATGGCCGCGCGCGGCAGTTCGATCATGGTGCCGGTGAGATAGTCGATCTTGACGCCGGTTTCCTCCATGACGCTCTTGGCTACGGCATCGATGCGCGCCTTGACGTAGTCGAGCTCTTTCACCAGGCCGACCAGCGGCACCATGATTTCGGGGACCACCAGCGCGCCGGCCTTCTTGCCGGCCTCGACGGCCGCCTCGAAAATGGCGCGCGCCTGCATCTCGGCGATCTCGGGATAAGAGACCGCCAGCCGGCAGCCGCGATGGCCGAGCATCGGGTTGAACTCGTGCAGCGCCTCGGTGCGCTGCCTGAGCTTATCCGGCGACACCTTCATGGCGGCGGCGACCTCGGCCACCTCCGCCTCGGTCTTGGGCAGGAATTCGTGCAGCGGCGGATCGAGCAGGCGGATCGTCACTGGCAGGCCGGCCATGATCTCGAACAGCTCGAGGAAATCCGAGCGCTGCATCGGCAAAAGCTTGGCGAGCGCGGTGCGTCGGTCCTTCTCAGTGTCGGCCAGGATCATCTCGCGCATGGCGACGATGCGGTCGCCATCGAAGAACATGTGCTCGGTGCGGCAAAGCCCGATGCCTTCGGCGCCGAAGGAGCGCGCCATGCGCGCGTCGAGCGGCGTTTCGGCATTGGTGCGCACCTTCATGCGGCGCACCGCGTCGGCCCATTCCATGATGGCGGCGAAATCGCCGGAAAGTTCCGGCTGCAGCATCGATACGGCGCCCTTCAATATCTGGCCATTGCTGCCGTCGATGGTGACGATGTCGCCTTTGCGGAAGGTCGATCCCATCGCCATCAGCGTGCCGGCCTTGTAGTCGACACGCAGCGAGCCGGCGCCCGACACGCAGGGCTTGCCCATACCACGCGCGACCACTGCGGCGTGGCTGGTCATGCCGCCGCGCGTGGTCAGGATGCCCTCCGCCGCATGCATGCCGTGGATGTCTTCGGGGCTGGTTTCGATGCGCACCAGGATCGCCTTGCGGCCTTGCGTCTTCAATTCCTCGGCGTCGCCTGAGGAAAAGACGATCTCGCCGGTGGCGGCACCGGGCGACGCCGGCAGTCCGATGCCGATGACGTCGCGCGCGGCCTTGGGATCGATGGTCGGATGCAGCAGCTGGTCGAGCGAGGCCGGGTCGATGCGAGCGACGGCCTCCTCCTTCGTGATCAGCCTGTCGCGCGCCATCTCGACGGCGATTTTCAGCGCCGCCTTGGCGGTGCGCTTGCCGGAACGGGTTTGCAGCATCCACAATTTGCCGCGCTCGATGGTGAATTCGAGATCCTGCATGTCGCGGTAGTGCTTCTCCAGGCTGTCGGAGATGGTGACGAAGGACTGGAACGCTTCCGGCATCAGCTTCTGCAGCGACGGCTTGTCCGAGCCCGCTGCAATGCGCGCCGCCTCGGTGATGTTCTGCGGCGTGCGGATGCCGGCGACGACGTCCTCGCCCTGCGCGTTCACCAGGAACTCGCCATAGAGCATCTTTTCGCCGGTCGACGGGTTGCGGGTGAAGGCAACGCCAGTGGCCGAGGTTTCGCCCATATTGCCGAACACCATGGCCTGGACATTGACCGCCGTGCCCCAGCTTTCGGGAATGTCGTGCAGGCGCCGGTAGGTGATGGCGCGATTGTTCATCCAGCTCGAGAACACGGCGCCGATCGCGCCCCACAGCTGCTCGTGCGGATCCTGCGGGAACGGCTTGCCGAGCTCTTCTTCGACCTTGGCCTTGTAGAGTGCGATGACACCTTGCCATTCGAGCGCCGTCAGTTCGGTGTCGAGCTCATGCCCCAGCCCGCCTTTCTGGTCTTCCAGGATTTCCTCGAAGACCTCATGGTCGAGACCCATGACGACATCGGAATACATCTGGATGAAGCGTCGGTAGCTGTCATAGGCAAAGCGCGCATCGCCGGAATCGGCGGCGAGCGCCTCGACCGTCTCGTCGTTCAGCCCGAGATTGAGCACGGTGTCCATCATGCCGGGCATTGAAGCACGAGCCCCCGAACGCACCGACACCAGCAGCAGTTTCGAAGGGTCGCCGAACCGACGGCCGGTCAGATATCCGATATGATCGAGCGCAACCGCGACATCGGCTTCCAACCCCGCCGGATAGGTACGGCCATTGGCATAATAGGCGTTGCAGACCTCGGTGGTGATGGTGAAGCCCGGCGGTACCGGCAGGCCCAGGCTGCACATCTCGGCCAGGTTGGCGCCCTTGCCGCCCAGCAGATTCTTGTCGCCGGCACGGCCTTCCGCCGCGCCGTCGCCAAAGGTGAAAACCCATTTGGTCATGCTTTGCTCTCCGGTTGCAGGAGATTGGAAAGATTGGCGAAACGGAAAGTTCCGCCGTGTCCCGACTTTGGAGCGATATGATGCTGCAGTGCGAAAGGCAAGGCGTCGGCAAAGCCGTGCGGCCCCTACAATCGATTAAGCAAAAGCTACGTCCAAAGATGCGTCAAAAAGGCTTGCCATCCCGAGGCATTTAATGTAGAACATAACAGGAACAAACAGGTGCTCCATGAAATTGCCCGGGAAACTCGACTATCTTGAAATGCCGGCGATCGGTGGAACGCTGGACCGGTTGAAGGCCTTCTACAGTGCCGCCTTCGCCTGGTCGTTCACCGACTATGGGCCGACCTATTCGGCCTTTGCCGAGGGCCTGGACGGCGGCTTCCAGGCCGATGCCGCGGAAGCACCGGCCAAGCCGCTGCCCGTGCTCTACAGCAGGGAACTGGAGGAAACGCTGCGCGCTGTCGAAAGTGCAGGCGGCGCGATCGTCAAGCCGATCTTCCCGTTCCCCGGCGGCCGGCGCTTCCACTTCGTCGATCCGGCCGGCAACGAGATGGCGGTGTGGTCCGAATAGCCCGCACGCATGCCCTCTGGCGGCAGCTGCGTTAGCTGCCCGATTGGACGTTCTGACCATCGTTCATGAGGATTGTGCTTTTCGGCTGCTCTGCTAATAACGCGCCGCACAAGCGACTCTGACGGCAATTGGGGCGTCGCCAAGTGGTAAGGCATCGGTTTTTGGTACCGACATTCCCAGGTTCGAATCCTGGCGCCCCAGCCATCATAAGTAGGTCCGTTCCGGACACATAGGTTACGGTTTATACCGGAGACATGGGTAACACTTTTGGCCCGAAGGGGTTGGTCCATACTGGACATATAGGACCCGAGAGTACCTTTGCGATCTTCCATGAAGCCGATCGGCTAATAATTCGACTGTGTCATAAATTCAGATGAGCCAACGCCATCGCGGCAAATTCGGGTCACCACTTGCGCATGATCTGGACAGTGTCGCCTTGAACATCTCCCTCTTTCCATACATAGGTCGACCGGGTGGGTGGCGGCTCAACATGGAACTTCGATGAACCTTCCTATATTCGCCATCAACCTCGATCGCGAGACCGGTCGCTGGAGCGAATTGCTCGCCAGCGCGGAAGCGGCCGGCCTAACCTTGCAGCGCATTGCCGCCGTCGACGGCCGCGCCCTCGCTAAAAAGGACTGGACGGAGATCGATCTTCCAGCCGCGCGTAAGCTGAGCGGGCGCGACATCCTGCCGGGCGAATATGCCTGTTACCGCAGCCATATCCAGGCGCTGGAGGCATTCCTCGCGGGTGGCGGCGCCTATGGCCTGATTGTCGAGGACGACGTCCTCTTCAGCGAAAACACCATACGGCGCATCGAGGCCATCATCGCGGCGGTCCCGGATTTCGATGCCATCAAGCTGACCAATCATCGCATGAGCTTCTTCATGCGCGCCGTCGAGACTACGGAAGGCGACGAGATCGGTCGCGCGCTGCATGGCCCGCAAGGCTCGGCGGCCGCCTATCTGGTGACGCGGGAAGGCGCGCAGGGGCTGTTGTCGGCGCTCGCCGTAATGAAAATGCCATGGGACGTCGCACTCGAACGCTTCTGGGACACCGGCTTGAAAGTCTATTCGGTCCGCCAAAACGTGCTTGGCTTCGCCGCCAGCAGCAAGATTTCCGGCATAGCCGGTCCCTCGGGAAGCTACAAATTCGCAAGGCTTGGCGGGCCGAGCCGGCTAAGTGCCGGGGCGTTGCGGGCCGGCGACGAGCTGCGCCGCTTGCATCACGTCCTGCTGCGGCCCTCTTTGCCGCGGGAAACCCCGGACTACGCCAAGGACGACGCGCCGCGCAACACCTTGCTTCTGTTGCTTGCGGCGCTCGCCATCCTCGCTTTGGTCTCCGCGGTCTGGCGCGAGGCCGACACCTACCGCTATGCGAGCCTGGCGCTGGCCTTGGTCGCAGTCGTCCGCTGGTTCAGGGTGGATTTGTGGACCTACAGCAAACCGCTGATCGGTTGGGTCGGCGGTCTGTGCGTGGGTTGGTCGCTCTATGTCTTCATCCGACTGGCGATCGTCTATTTCGGTACCCATCAGTTGGGTGGCGCCGAAGGCGTTTACATGTTTCCGCTGTTTTACGCGACGACCGGCTTCGCGTTTCTGCTGTTTGTCAGGCAGCCCGCGCGGCTCGTGCTCTGGTTCATGATCCTCAGTCTTGTCTTCCTGGCGGCGGACACCTTCTATTCGGACATGTTTCAAGGCGTCCAACCGACACCGCGGCTTTTCAACAATCCCATCCACGCGTCGGTGGCGGCTGGTTTCATCTTCCTTTGCGCGCTGCAATTCATGGCGTACACGGCCCAAAGAACGGACCTGAGGAAAGCAACCAAGAACCTGTATTGGGCGCTGTCGGCAGCCGTCCTGCTGTTTGCCCTCGTCAACATCATCGAGATGCGGTCAAAGGGTGTCTGGCTTGCGCTTGCGCTCGTCCTGCTCTTGTTGGCAGTCATGACCCTGGCGAGAGGCCATCGCCGCGAACTGCTGGTTTCGTGTGGCGTGCTGGCGATCGTGGCGGTCGGCATCGTCGCGACACGCAACGTCTTCTCGTCCACCGCCGGCGACACCATGATCTTCGTCAAGGCCTTGGTTCCGGATGTCTTGAGGCATGGCGTCCTTCCGGCCTTCGACCGCGCCATCGCGAGCGATACGGTTCCGCTTGCAGCCAAGGAACGGCTGATGCTGTGGGCGGATGCGATCGAAATCTGGAAACGCCACCCGATCTTTGGAGCCAGCTCCAGCTGGCTGACCGAATGGCAGCATAGAACCTATCATCCCATGATCTTCAACGTCTTCCACAACGGATATCTGGAGATTGCCGTGCGCTATGGTGTGGTCGGACTGGCGTTCTTTGCCTTTCTCTACACCTGGTCGTCCAGGCAGGTTCTGCTGGCCATGCGGGCCAAGCTTGTCGCTCCGGCCGCATGGTCCTGCTACATCTCAACACTGGTCTTTTTCGCCATAACCATCCTTACGAATTCAAACAACCGGCTGGCTATGGGTGAGGCCTTCATGTGGTTCGCCGCAGCGTTCGGCTTCTATTGTTTTTATGTTCGCCAGCAGAAGAACCTTGTCGCGCCGCGAACTTATTTCTAGGGAACGGCTTCGGCCTTCCCCGCGGTCGGCGCAGATTGTTGTTGGAGTAGAATGAGATTTTATTCAGTCGCCGAACGGGTCGCTTTTCTCGTCACGCTCATCGCGGTTCTTGTGCTTGCGCTGCTGCCGGTACCTCGTCTCAATGAGTATGGGATCGATGTCGGTTTCCACTACGACAAGCTGAACCACGCCAGCGCCTTTGCCGTCCTGACCTTCCTGGGAGGGCTCGGCTGGCCCGACCGCAAGGCAAGGCTGATCGTCTTCCTCGCCCTGGTCGGCGCGGCGATCGAGGTTCTCCAGGGCACCGCACTGATAGCGCGCGACCTGGATGTGTTCGACTGGGTCGCCGATTGCGTCGGCATGGCATGCGGGCTCGTGGCCGTGATCTCCATGAACTGGATTTTGCAGCGCAGAGGTTGAAAACGGCCAGGCAGCGCGACCTGGATCAGCTCGCCTCGCGCATCGCCTCGGCCGCCTGCAGGTCGACCGACACCAGCTGGCTGACGCCTTGCTCGGCCATGGTCACGCCGAACAGCCGGTTCATGCGCGCCATGGTGATTGGATTGTGGGTGATGATGACGAAGCGTGTCTCGGTGGTGTTGGCCATTTCGTCCATGAGATTGCAGAAGCGCTCGACATTGTGGTCGTCGAGCGGGGCGTCGACTTCGTCGAGCACGCAAATCGGCGCCGGATTGGTCAGGAACACCGCAAAAATCAGCGACATCGCCGTCAGCGCCTGTTCGCCGCCGGACAGCAGCGTCATGGTCTGCGGCTTCTTGCCGGGCGGGCGGGCCAGGATTTCGAGCCCGGCTTCGAGCGGATCGTCGGATTCGATCAGCTGCAATTCCGCCGTGCCACCGCCGAACAGATGCGAGAATAGCCGCTGGAAATGGCCATTGACGACGTCGAAGGCGGCAAGCAGCCGCTCACGGCCTTCGCGGTTGAGGCTCTGGATCGCCTGCCTGAGCTTGCGGATCGCCTCGATGATGTCCTCGCGCTCGGAGACGATCGCCTCCAGCCGGTCGGAAAGCTCCTTCTGCTCTTCCTCGGCGCGCAGATTGACGGCGCCCAGCCGTTCGCGCTCGATCTTCAGCCGGTCGAGCTGCCGCTCGATCTCGGCCATTTCCGGCATCGGGCTGTCAGCCTCCAGACCGGTGTGGCGGATGACCAGATGCGGCGGCGTGTTCAGCGTCTCCTGGATGCGCGCCTCGACCTCCTGCCGGCGTTCGTCGGCCGCGGTCAGCCGCTCTTCGGCGCGAACGCGGGTCTCGCGTGCCTCGGCCAGGAACTGGATGGCGCCGGTGGCGGCCTTGTCCATTTCGGATTGCCGGTTCTCGGCTTCCTGCAAACGGTCGGCCGCCGCCTTGCGCAAGGTCTCGGCTTCGGTGAGCTGGGACAGCAGCGCGCGCCGCTTGGCGTCGATTTCATCGGGAGCATCGGCCAGCCGCTCGCGTTCGGCCTCGGCCTCGGCCTTGCGTTCGCCGAGCGACGCGATCTGCGTCGAGGCGTTTTCGGCCCGCTCCAGCCAGTTGCTGCGCTCGGCGCCAATGGCATCGAGCCGGCGCGCACGCGCCTCGGCTTCGCGTCTCAGCCCCTCGTGCACCGCACGCGCATCCGCAAGCGTGGCGCGATCGCGGGCGACATTGGCCGAGGACTGTTCGAGCTGCAATTGCAGATCGCCGAGATCGGGCGCGTCCTGCAGCAGCATTTCCGCCTCGGCGAAGGCGGCCGAGGTCTCCTCATGGCTGTCGACGATGCGGGCGCGCGCCTCGTCCAGTGCGGCGCGCCGGCTCTGCAATTCGCCGCCGGCCCTTTCGGCCTCGGCCAGCGCAGTGCGGGCAGCGTCCAGGCGGTGCTGCGCGTCGCGACCGGCCTGGCGCGCGTTGCGCTCGGCCTCGCTCGCCAGGCGAAGCGCCTGTTCGGCCTGGGCAAGCGCCTCTTCAGCCTGACGCAGGACGAGGGTCGCCTGTATCGCCTCGGCATCGAGCTCAGCCAGCCGGTTCTTCTGCGCCAGCCGTTGCGCGGCGGCGGTCGGGGCATCGGCACTGGCGGTAAAGCCGTCCCAGCGCCAGAGCGCACCCTCGCGGCTGACCAGCCTCTGGCCGGGAGCAAGAAGCGCCTGCAGCCGGCGGCCATCGCCGGCGTCGACGATGCCGATCTGCGCCAGACGGCGGGCGAGCTGTACCGGCGCATGGACCACGCTGGCAAGGCTCTTTACGCCCTCCGGCAAAGCCGCGTCGCCGGGTTGGATCCCGCTTTCGCCCCAATGCACCGGCGCGCTGCGGTCGAGCGGCACGTCGAGGTCTTCGCCGAGTGCCGCGCCCAGCGCCGTCTCGAAACCGCGATCGACGCTGATCTGTTCCAGCACGGCCGGGAAGAGATCGCCGCTGGCGGCGTTCAGGATTTTTGCCAGCGTGCGCGCTTCCGTCTCGATCCGTGCCAGCTCGGCCCTGGCATCCTGAAGCGGTGGCCGGGCAGCACTTTCCGTGGCGCGGGCATCGATGACCGACTGCTCCGCATCCGATACGGCAGCCTCGGATTCCTCCAGCAGCGCTATGGCCTGTTCGACCAGCACGCGCTTCTCGGCCGGATCCGGCAGGCCGGCAACCTTGGAGAGTATCTCCGACAATTCGCGATCGACGTCGGCAAGCTGACGGGCGAAACGGTCGCGGCGCTCGGCGGTGTCGCGCAGCGTCCGTTCGATCTGGTTGCGCGAGGCGGCAGCCTCGGCCCGTTCGGCGGTCAGCGCGGCGAGTTTGGCTTCGCTTTGTGAAAGCGTCGATGCAGCCTGCTCGAACGCGGCCCGGGTGCTGGCCTCGCGGTCGGCGGCGCCGGCATTTTCCGAATTGAGCGTGGCTTCCTCGGTGCGAAGGCGTTCGAGGATATCCGCATTGTCGCGGACCATCCTCTCCTCACGCGCGATATCGCCGTCCAGCTGCTGCAGCCGGCGCTCGAGTTCGCTCTGACGGGCCCGGATGCGGCCGGCTTCCTCCTCGATCTGCGACTTGGCGATAGACAGGCGCTGGAAGGCGGCAGCCGCGGCTGCTTCCGCGTCGCGCAGGTCAGGCAAGCGATGAGCGCCGATGCCTTGCTCCCTGGCGGCAGCCATCTGGGCGGCGGCGCGGTCGCCGACCAGTGCCGTAGCAACTGCCAGCGCCGAGCGCGCCTCGCCTTCTTGCGTCTTGGCCAGCGTCCAGCGCAGATGCAAAAGCGTTGCTTCGGCCTTGCGGATATCGGCCGACAGGTTCTTGAAGCGGGAGGCCTGGCGCGCCTGGCGCTTCAAGCTTTCGATCTGGCTTTCCAGTTCGCCGACGACGTCGTCCAGCCGCTCGAGGTTCTGTTCGGCCGCCTTCAGCCGCAGCTCGGCCTCATGGCGACGGGTGTGCAGGCCGGAAATGCCGGCCGCCTCTTCGAGCAGGGCGCGACGTGCCTGCGGCTTGGCCTGGATCAGTTCGCCGATACGGCCCTGACCGACCATCGACGGCGAACGCGCGCCAGTCGACTGGTCGGCGAACAAAAGCTGCACGTCCTTGGCGCGGGCCTCCTTGCCGTTGATGCGGTAGAGCGAGCCGGCCTCACGCTCGATGCGGCGCGACACCTGAAGTTCATCGGCATCGTTGAAGGCAGCGGGCGCCGAGCGATCACTGTTGTCGAGGAAAAGCGTGACTTCGGCGGTGTTGCGTGCCGGGCGCGTGCCCGAACCGGAAAAGATGACGTCGTCCATGCCGGACGCGCGCATGTTCTTGTAGGAGCTTTCGCCCATCACCCAGCGCAGCGCCTCGACCAGGTTCGACTTGCCGCAGCCATTCGGCCCGACAATGCCGGTCAGTCCGCGTTCGATAACGAACTCGCCGGGCTCGACGAAGGACTTGAAACCGAGGAGGCGAAGGCGCGAAAACTTCATTCGCGCCGCCCACTAAGCGGATTTCCGTGGTTCTGCGAAAGGAATTCGCGGCACGACAAGAAGCCGCGCACGCCGAAGCGCCGCCGCCTCATTGCTGACTGGACGTCAGAGCAGAGGGTCGATGATGGCCGACATTTCCTCAATCGACATCGCCCCTTTGTAGGTCTTACCGTTGATGAAGAAGGTCGGTGTCGAGTCGACCTTGAATTCATTGGCGCCGCGCTTCTGGACCGATCTCACATCGTCCAGAAGTTTCTGGTCCGTCAAGCAGGCCTCGAAGGACTCCTGTGTAAAACCGGCGAGCTTCGAGATTTGCAGCAGCGCATCCTTGGTGTTCTGGACGCCAACCCAGTTCGCCTGCTGCCTGAACAGGACGTCCACCATCGGGAAATAGTTATCCTTGGCGCAGCGCGCCAGCATGAAACCGGCTTCGGCGCTCGGATCGAACGGGAATTCGCGCAGGATGTAACGCGCCTTGCCGGTGTCGATGTACTTGGTCTTCAGCTCCGGAAAGGTGGTCTCGGCGAAATGCGCGCAGTGCGGGCAGGTCATCGAGGCGTATTCGACGATGGTGACCTTGGCGTCGTCCTTGCCGAGTTGCTTGTCGGGCAGCGCACCCGGCTTCATCAGTTCCGCCATATCCACGGTGCCCTGGGCTTCCGGGGCGGTAGCAGCGGCCGGCGTGGCCGGCTTCGCGGGAGCGGCCGGCGCCGCGGGCTTTACATCCGCGGGCTTTACATCCGCGGCCTTCGCTTCCTCGCCAGAGTCGCTGCACGCGGCGAGCAGGGCGACCGCCGGAATGGCTGCCAGCGAAGACAGGACGTTTCTGCGAGACAAGCTTTGGCCGAACGGGGGACGGTTCATACGAATCACCTGACAAGGGTTGGATTTTGCAATGCAAAGGCACGAAAAGGCGAGAGTTGGCGCGAATTAAGGCATCTCGATCCCCAATCCAATCGCGAAACCTGACAAGAGCGATCACGAATGCGAGATATTGACGACAAATCCATGACTTTCTTCAAGGGCCCCACGACTTCTTCCAAGGGCCTATGACTTCCTCTCCCCGATAATGGTCGCGCCAAGTCTTTCCAGCGAGGCGCGCAACTCATCATTGTCGACCAAGCCGACCGTTCCGGACAATTTCGTCTTCTCGGCCGCCGTCAGCGGCCTGAGGGCCGGTCTGCGCTTCCCTTTGTCGGCTGTCACCGGCTTCTGCAAGATCCTGATGCGGCTGATCGCGGTGAAACCGAGGAAGGCATTGACCCGGTTGATGATCTCGCCGGTCTCGTGCTGCAGATGAAGTGCCGCCATGCCTTCGCAGGCGATGACCAGCACGGCCGGCTCGAACGGATCGTCCTCATGCATGCGGCGCGGCCACTGGATTTTTTCGGGGCGCGAGTGGCTGGCCAGTCGTGGCCCGGCAATCTCTTCCCATGACTGGACGAGGCCGATCGAAATGCCGGCCCGCTTGCGCAGCACCGGGTCGAGGATCTTGGTCGCGAGATCGCTGACCGGGACGGGATTGCCGTAGGGCGTTCTCCCTGCCATGTACGTTCTCCAGCCACGACCCCACCAGATACCGGCCAGGCCAATACAAGATCAATGGCATCAGCAGACCAGACCCGCAAGACCGCATCCGAGGATAACAGCATGGCTGTATCCAGGGATAGCAGCAGAGCTGCATCCAGAGATATCGCATCCCGCCTGCTCGGCTGGTACGATGTGCATCACCGTGAGTTGCCGTGGCGCATCACACCGCGTGAGCATGCGCGCGGCGCACGGCCTGATCCCTACCGCATCTGGCTGTCCGAGGTCATGCTGCAGCAGACCACCGTCGAGGCGGTGAAGGCCTATTTCCGGGTTTTCATCGAGAAATGGCCCGATGTCGAGGCACTGGCCGCGGCCCCGACCGAGGATGTAATGAAGGCCTGGGCCGGGCTCGGCTACTACTCTCGTGCCCGCAATCTCAAGGCCTGTGCCGATCTCGTCGCTCAGCGTGGTGGCCAGTTTCCCGACACGGAGGCGGCTTTGAGAGAATTGCCCGGCATCGGCGCCTATACGTCGGCCGCGATCACGGCGATCGCCTTCGACCGCCCGGCCGCCGTTGTCGACGGCAATGTCGAACGCGTCATCTCCCGGTTGTTTTCGATCACAACGCCGCTGAGTGAAGCCAAAGCCGAGATACGCGTCCATGTCGAATGCATGGTGCCCGGGACAAGGCCGGGTGACTTCGCCCAGGCGATGATGGATCTCGGCGCCACGATCTGCACCCCGCGGCGGCCGCGCTGCATGTTGTGCCCGCTGCGTGAAGACTGCAGCGCCGTCCTTTCAGGCGATCCCGAGCACTTCCCGGTGCGCCTGCCCAAGGCCGACAAGCCGCTGCGGCGGGGTGCTGCCTTCGTCGCCGTGCGAAACGACGGCGCCATCCTTCTGCGCAAACGGGCGGAGAAGGGCTTGCTTGGCGGCATGACCGAGGTGCCGACGACAGGCTGGACAGCGCGGATCGATGGGGCGACCACGGAAGCGTCCGCGCCCTTTCCCGCCGACTGGCGGCATGCAGGCCGCATTGCGCATGTATTCACGCATTTCGCTCTCGAGCTCGAAGTCTTTCACGCCCACATCAAAGGTGATGCGCTGGCGGGGCATTTTTGGTCGCCAGCCCACGAGATTTCCGGGGAAGCGCTGCCGACTGTCATGAAAAAGGCAATCGAAGCGGCGATACCGGGCGCGACGAAAAAGCCGTCGCCACACAGTGCAAAGAGGCCCCATGACTGAAATACGCCACATCGTTTTCGACATCGGCAGAGTGCTGATCCACTACGATCCCAACATTCCGTTCAGCCGCCTCATTCCGGATGCCGAAGAGAGAAAGTGGTTCTTCGACAATGTCTGCACGCATGACTGGAACATCGAGCAGGATCGCGGCCGGACTTGGGAAGAGGCCGAGGCGCTGCTGATCGCGGACCATCCCGATCACGCGGAAAACATCCGTAGTTTCCGCCGCCACTGGCACGAGATGGTGCCGCATGCTTATGAAGACAGCGTCGCCATCATGGTCGGCCTGATCGAGAGCGGCCACGACGTGACCATGCTGACCAATTTTGCCAGCGACACGCTGGCCGAGGCCCGCGAGCGCTTCGATTTTCTCGAACGGCCGCGCGGCGTCACCATCTCTGGCGAGATCGGCCTGATCAAGCCGGATCGCGGCATTTACGATCATCACGTCGCTGCCTTCGGCCTCGAACCGGCCGCGACGCTGTTCATCGATGACAGCCAGAAGAATGTCGATGGCGCCAAGGCGGCAGGCTGGCAATCGGTGCTGTTCACCGATGCGAAGACGCTTCAAGCAGACCTTGAGCGTCTCGGAATCAAGGCGTGATTTGAATCGCTTCGCGCGATCCGTTGAGCCTTTGAATCAACGGAATTCGAAGCAATTGGCAGGGGCTCAGGCCCCTGCCCGCTCCATGCCTAGCCGTGCAATGCGGCGAAGCTCGTCGATCGGGGTTAGGCCGCCGCTGCGCTCATAATGCCAGAAGGTCCAGCCGTTGCAGGCATCCAGACCCTGCACTTCGGCGCCGATCTTGTGGATCGAGCCGGCGCTGTCGCCGATCGCCACCGTACCGTCGGCACGCACCTTGGCCGCCCAGCGCTTCTTGGCGTCATAGAGCGTCGCACCCGGCAGCATCAGCCCGGTGTCGATCAGGCTGACGAAGGCAACGCGCGGCTCGGCGCGCTTGCCGGTCAGCACGGTGAGGTCCGCACCATCCAGCGGCCGCACCGCGTCGATGCGCTCGTTGGCGGCGTCGATATAGGCCTGCTCGCGTTCGATGCCGACGAAATGGCGGCCAAGACGCTTGGCCACCGCGCCCGTGGTGCCGGAGCCGAAGAAGGGATCGAGCACGATGTCGCCCGGCTTGGTCGAGGCCATCATGATGCGGGCAAGCAGTGCTTCCGGCTTCTGCGTCGGGTGCAGCTTGTCGCCATTGTCGTTCTTCAGGCGCTCGCCGCCGGTGCAGATCGGAAACAGCCAGTCGGAGCGCATCTGGATGTCGTCATTGGACGCCTTCATCGCTTCGTAGTTGAAGGTATAGCCCTTGCCCTTCTGGTCGCGCGTAGCCCAGATCATCGTCTCATGCGCATTCTGGAAGCGGCGCCCGCGGAAATTCGGCATCGGGTTGGTCTTGCGCCAGACGACGTCGTTGAGGATCCAGAAGCCGAGATCCTGCATCTTGGCGCCGACCCGGAAGATGTTGTGATAGGAGCCGATGACCCAGATGGTGCCGTTGGGCTTCAGCACCCGGCGCGCTGCCAGAAGCCAGGCCCGCGTGAAGGCGTCATAGGCCTCGAAACTCTCAAACTGGTCCCAGTCGTCGTCGACGGCGTCGACCTTCGACTGGTCAGGACGGTGCAGGTCGCCGTCGAGCTGCAGATTGTAGGGCGGATCGGCGAAGATCACGTCGATCGACTTTTCGGGCAGCCGGTCGAGTGCGGCGACGCAGTCGCCTTTGAGGATCGTATCCAGCCATTCGGATTGCTGGGGAGCGTGGGATAGCTCGTCGAGAAGACGCACGGCAGACATTCTGACACCCAAGGCACGCGTTACTGTTTTACTCTCTGTTATGGTTACCGATCAGCGTAAATATTCGGTGAAGACTGCCAAATTTGCGAAGGTCGCCCTGTTGGTGTATGCCGCGCCGCCTGAGCCTTCTGAGGCCCTTCACCCCCATTGTCCGGATCACCATGCCCCAGCCAGACCTTGTCATCTTCGATTGCGACGGCGTGCTCGTCGATTCCGAAATCATCGCCGCCCGTGTCGAGGCGGAACTGCTGACCCTGGCCGGGTACGAAATATCGGCTGATGAGATTTCCGAGACCTATGCCGGACTGACCTTCAAGGACATCATGATGCGGGTCGAGGAGAAGTCCAGGATTCCGTTCCAGGCCTCGCTGATCGACCGTGCCGAGGACCTAGTCGACCGCAAACTGCGCAGCGACGTCCGCGCCATCGATGGCGTGCGCGAGGCGGTCGCCGCGGTAACGGCGCCGCGTTGCGTCTGCTCCAATTCTCGCTCGGAGCGGATCGAATTCATGCTGGAGAAGGTGCATCTGCAGCCGTTTTTCGCCGGCCGAATTTTTTCGGCACTGGAAATACCAAGCAAGAAGACCAAGCCGGCGCCCGACGTGTTCCTGTTCGCGGCGGAGACACTCAACGCCAACCCGGCGAACACTTTCGTCATCGAGGATTCCGTGCACGGCGTCCACGGCGCCAGGGCGGCCGGCATGCGGGTGATCGGCTTCACCGGCGCCGCCCACAGCTATTCCGGCCATGCCGACGCGCTGACCGAAGCCGGCGCCGAGACGGTGATCCGCCGCTGGGCGGAGCTGAAAAGCGTGATCGCTGCGCTGTCGGAGTGGTCGGACGCCTGAGAAGCGTGCGCCGCGACGCCGCGATCTAGTTCGTCGCGGCAGCTCTCTTGCGGTGGGTCTTCTTCGGCTTGTCCGTCGTCACCTTCGGCGCGTTTTCATCATAGCCGGCAAAGGCCTGATAGTCCTGCGCCGTCGGCTCAGGCACGACAACATTGGAATCGGTGAACACAAACTGCGTGGCAGCCGAAGGATCGGTAACCTGAACCTGATACTGGTGAAGCTGAGAGTAGAGGACTTCGGTGCCGTGCATCACGGCGGTGCGGATCGGCATGGTGATGGTGCCCGGAGAAAATTTCGGTCCCGGCACGATCTTGCCGGCGACCGCGATCTTCATCGTCAACTGGCCGTTGGCACGGCTGCAGTCGCGCGTCACGTCGCTGACCGATGCCTGGTAGATGATGTTCGCCGACTCGTCGGGCGGAGTTCCAGCGGCGGCGTCAGCCTCAGCCTGGGCCGCGGCATCCAGCGCGGCGTCGCCGGTCCTCTTGACCTTAGGCTTGGGCTTCTGGGCGTCCTTGGCATAGGTGTTGAAGAATGCCGTGCCGTCGCGCACCGTCACCCTTGGGCAGTAGGCCTGCAACTGGCTGGCCAGTATCTTGGGATCCTGAGGCGGCGGTGGCGCGGTTGGATCCTTCTTGCCGATGCCGAGGTTCAGGATGCCATTGTCGCCCGATTGGCAGCCGGCGGCGGCAAGCATAAAGCCGGTGAGCGCAAGACCCGCCAAAAAGCGACCACTGAATGTACGAAACGCCATGAAACTGCACTTCCCTCTCGCAAAGCCGGTGACGTATATCAACCGCGCGGCAAAAATGCGACTGAGCCAGCGCAGAAATTAACCACCTTGCGGTGGACGGAAAAGCCAAGCAGTAACGGATTTGTGACATGCAATATGTGAGTACCCGCGGGGAAGCCCCCGTTCTTGGATTTTCCGACGCCGTGCTGGCTGGGCTGGCGCGCGACGGTGGGCTCTATGTGCCGCGCGAGTGGCCGCAGTTTTCCGCAGCCGAGATCCGCGCCATGCGCGGCCTTGCCTATCCCGATCTTGCCATCCGCGTGCTGTCGCCGTTCCTTGGCGGCGAAATCCCGGCGCCCGTCTTCGAACGGCTGGTGCGCGAAGCCTATGCCACCTTCCGCCACGAGGCCGTCTGCCCGCTGGTGCAGACCGGCCCCAACACCTTCATCCTGGAACTCTTCCACGGGCCGACACTCGCCTTCAAGGACGTGGCGATGCAGCTTCTCGCCCGGCTGATGGATCATGTGCTTAGCGAACGCGATCAGCACGCCACCATCGTCGGCGCCACCTCGGGCGATACCGGCGGGGCGGCAATCGATGCCTTTGCCGGGCGTAGCCGCACCGACATCTTCATCCTTTTCCCGCACGGCCGCGTCTCGCCGGTGCAGCAGCGGCAGATGACAACATCGACGGCTGAAAACGTCCATGCGCTGGCGATCGAAGGCAATTTCGACGATTGCCAGGGCCTGCTCAAGGACATGTTCAACGATCACGGCTTTCGCGACCGGGTGGCGCTTTCGGGCGTGAATTCGATCAACTGGGCCCGTATCATGGCCCAGATCGTCTATTATTTCTCCTCGGCGCTGTCGCTCGGTGCGCCGGACAGGCCGGTCTCCTTTACCGTGCCGACCGGCAATTTCGGCGATATCTTCGCCGGCTATGCCGCCAAGAAGATGGGCCTGCCGATCGAACGGCTGGTCATCGCCACCAATGACAACGACATCCTGGCGCGGACCTTCGCAACCGGCGAATACCGCACCAAAGGCGTCTTTGCGACCACGTCGCCGTCGATGGACATCCAGGTATCGTCCAATTTCGAACGCTTGCTGTTCGAGGCCTCCGGCCGTGACGCCGCGACCGTGCGACGCTACATGGACAGCCTGAAGCAATCCGGCGCTTTCACCATCGAAACCCAGCAAATCGCCAGCATGCGGTCCGAATTCGACGCCGGCCGGGCTGATATGGACGAGGTCGCTGCCACCATCCGCTCGACGCTCGCGGCCAGCAACTATCTGCTCGATCCCCACACTGCGGCGGCCGTACATGTCGCGGCAGGCACGGCGGCAGGCCCGGTGCCGATGGTGGTGCTGGGCACCGCCCACCCGGCAAAATTCCCGGCCGCCGTCGAAGCCGCCAGCGGGGTGTCGCCGGCACTGCCCGCATGGCTAGGTGGGTTGATGACAGCGGAGGAAAAATACACGGTACTTCCATCCGACCTGAAAATGGTGGAAGATTACGTCGGCCGCCGCGCGCGGGCGGCGCGTTAGGGAGTACTAGCCATATGGGTGTTGAGGTAAGCCGTCTGTCGAACGGCCTGACAGTCGCCACCGAAACCCTTCAAAGCATCGAATCGGTTGCCCTTGGTGCCTGGGTCAAGTCGGGTGCCCGCAATGAACGCGACGACGAGCATGGCATGGCCCATCTGCTCGAGCACATGGCGTTCAAGGGCACGAAAAGGCGAAGCGCCTTCGAAATCGCCTCGGAGATCGAGGACGTCGGCGGCGAGATAAACGCCGCCACCAGCGTCGAGACCACCTCCTACTATGCCAGGGTGCTTTCCGACGATGTGCCCCTGGCCGTCGATATTCTTGCCGACATCCTGCAGGAATCCGAATTCGACCCTCAGGAGCTTGAACGCGAACAGCATGTGATCCTGCAGGAGATCGGCGCCGCGCACGACACGCCCGACGACATCGTTTTTGACCGCTTCACGGAAACCGCCTATCGCCATCAGACCATTGGCCGCTCCATTCTCGGCACGCCCGAAACGGTCAAATCCTTCACCTCCAAGCAGTTGCACGATTTCATCGAGCGGCAATATGGTGCCGAGCGCATGGTGATCGTCGCCGCCGGGGACATCAAGCACGACAATTTCGTGCGCGAGGTCGAAAAGCAGCTCGGCGGCTTCCGCAGCAAGGCCGACAGCACCATTCCGCAATACGCGCAATATGTCGGCGGCGACTTCCGCGAAGACCGCGACCTGATGGACGCGCAGATCGTCCTAGGGTTCGAAGGCCGCGCCTATCATGTGCGCGATTTCTATGCCTCGCAGGTGCTGTCGATGATCCTCGGCGGCGGCATGTCGTCGCGTCTGTTCCAGGAGGTCCGCGAGAAGCGCGGCCTGTGCTATTCGGTCTATGCCTTCCATTGGGGCTTTTCCGACACCGGCGTCTTCGGCGTCCATGCCGCCACCGGCCAGAGCGACATCGCCGAACTGGTGCCGGTCATCATCGACGAACTGCAGAAGGCCGGCGAGAAGATCCTGCAGGAAGAACTCGACCGCGCGCGCGCCCAGTATCGCGCCGGGCTGATCATGTCCGCCGAAAGCCCGGCCAGCCGGGCTTCGCAGATCGCACGGCAACTGCTTCTGTTCGGCCGGCCGATCGCCAAGGAGGAACTGATGGAACGGCTGTCGGCGCTGACGATCGAGCGGCTGACCGATCTGTCGTCGCGATTGTTCTCGACCAAGCCGACGCTTACCGCTGTCGGGCCTGTGGGTACGCTAGCGCCATACGAAGCGATCCTCGAATCGCTCGCAGGCACGCAGACCACGGCCCGCAAGCTCGCCGTCTAAGCCCCTCAAAGCGTCGTGTTCGCGCTCCCTTTCTTTCGCCGTGACCTGCCGGCACTGAAGGGCGACCGCGTCACGTTGCGCGTGCCATTCACGAACGACTACCGCGAGTGGGCGACGGTGCGCGGCGAAAGCCGGGCCTTCCTCGAACCCTGGGAGCCGCGCTGGACGCCGGATGAACTCGACCGCACCGCATGGCGGCTGCGCATCAGCCGGTACCGCGAAGACTATGCACAAGGAACGGCTATCGCCTTCTTCATCTTCGAGAAGAGCAGCGGCAAGCTGGCGGGCGGCATCACGCTCGGCAACATACGCCACGGGGTCTCGCAAAGCGGCCATGTCGGCTACTGGATCGGCGAGCGCTTTGGCGGCCGCGGCCTGATGACCGACGCGGTCAAGGTGGTGGCCCGCTTCGCCTTCGATACGCTGAGGTTGCACCGGATCGAAGCGGCCTGTATTCCCGACAATATCCGGTCGATCCGCGTGCTTGAAAAAGCCGGATTCCGGCGCGAAGGACTTCTGCGATCCTATCTCAGGATCAATGGCATCTGGCAGGACCACTACCTCTACGCCCGGATCGCGGACGATCCGCCGGGCGTTGGAACGAAGGACTGATTTTTGACGAATTTCCTGCGAAACGGGCCGCTGTTCGCCTTTGTGCTCGCGACAATCCTGACGCTGTGCGCGGCATCGTCGGCCTTCGCCGTCGAACCGATCAAGATTGCCCGTGACGACGTCGCGCTCGACCTTTCAGGCGCCGTCGAGATCTACCGGAACCAGGGTGAGAATTTCCAGGTGTCGACCGCGCCGGGGCCGGACGGCATCGTGCGGCGCATCGAGGTCGAGGCCAATGACGCGCGTTCGACCGGCGACTGGGCGGTGTTCGCGCTCGCAAACACCACCGACCAGCAGCTCGACAGGCTGATCGTCGCACCGCATTTCCGACTGGTGAATTCCGGTATCTTCTGGCCGGATCTCGGCTCGACACGCATCGCCGCCATCACGCCCAGCGAGGGCTTCGCGCTCGACCGCCAGACCAGCCCCGACGCCGACGTGTTCCGGGTGACGCTGAACCCCGGCACGGTGATCACCTTCATCGCCGAACTGGCCTCGCCGAAGCTGCCGCAGGTCTATCTGTGGGATCCGGAATCCTACAAGGACTCGGTCAATTCCTACACGCTGTTTCGCGGTATCGTCATCGGCATCGCCGGCCTGCTGGCGCTGTTCCTGACCATCCTTTTCGTGGTCAAGGGAACCTCGATGTTCCCGGCGACTGCGGCACTCGCCTGGGCGGTGCTTGCCTATATCTGCGTCGATTTCGGCTTCCTCAACAAGATTATCGAGATCTCGCCCGGCAACGAGCAGATGTGGCGAGCCGGAACGGAGGTGGCGCTGGCGGGAACCTTCGTGGTGTTCCTGTTCGCCTATCTCAATCTCAACCGATGGCACGGCCATTTCAGCTACGGCGCGCTGGTCTGGATCCTCGGACTGGTGCTGATCGCCGGCGTCGCCATCGTCGATCCGGCGGTCGCGGCCGGCATCGCCAGATTGTCCTTCGCCGCCACCGCGCTGACCGGGCTCGGCCTGATCATCTTCCTCGGCATACGCGGCTACGACCGCGCCATCATGCTGGTGCCCAGTTGGGTCATGGTGCTGTTGTGGCTATGCGGGTCGTGGATGGCGATCACCGGCATGCTCGACAACGACATCGCCCAGCCGGCCTTGGGCGGCGGGTTGATCCTGATCATCCTGTTGATCGGCTTCACCGTCATGCAGCATGCCTTTGCCGGCGGCGCCCTGCATCAGGGTCTGTTCTCCGACCTCGAGCGGCAGGCGCTGGCGGTGGCTGGATCGGGTGACACGGTGTGGGACTGGGACGTGCTGCGCGACCGCGTCGTCACCAAGCCCGATGTCAGCATCCAGCTCGGGCTGGCACCCAACAGCCTCGGCGGCGCCGCGCGCAACTGGCTGCCGGTGCTGCATGCCGACGACCGCGACACCTTCCGCACGACGCTCGACGTCGTGCTCGAACATCGGCGCGGCCGGGTGTCGCAGAATTTCCGCCTGCGCGGCGCCGATGGGCACTATCACTGGTTCTCACTCAGGGCACGGCCGGTGATCGGATCGGATGGCGAAGTGATTCGCTGCGTCGGCACCATGGTCGACGTGACCGAGCAGAAAAAGTCCGAGGAAAGGCTGCTGCACGACGCCGTTCACGACAATCTGACCGGCCTGCCGAACCGCGAACTTCTGATGAACCGGCTGGAAGCGATCATCTCGATCGCGCGCACCGAAGAGAAGGTGCGCCCGACCGTCTTCGTCATCGACATCGACCGTTTCAAGCAGGTCAATGACGGGCTCGGCATCTCGGCCGGCGACACCATTCTGTTGACCATCGCGCGACGGCTGCATAGATTGCTCAAGCCGAAGGATTCGCTGTCGCGCTTTGCCGGCGATCAGTTCGCGCTGATGCTGCTTTCCGAACAGGACCCGGCTCGCATCGCCGCCGTGGCGGACGCCATCAAGCATGCCATCAACAACCCGATCACCTTCGCCAAGCGCGAGATCGTGCTGACCGCGTCGATCGGGTTGATCACCTGGAATTCGCCGCAGATGTCGGCCGAGGACATGGTCAAGGATGCCGAGCTTGCCATGCATCAGGCCAAGCGCTTCGGCGGCGACAGGATCGAGCCGTTCCGTCCGGCTTTCCGCACCGTGGGTACCGACAGACTGCAGTTCGAATCCGACCTGCGTCGCGCCATCGAGCGGCGCGAGTTTACCCTTGCCTACCAACCGATCGTGCGGCTCGAGGACGGCAGCGTCGCCGGCTTCGAGGCGCTGCTGCGCTGGGACCATCCGCGCCGGGGCATGATCCCGCCGGCGGATTTCATCCCGGTCGCAGAAAGCTGCGGGCTGATCGTGCAGCTCGGCCTGTTTGCCATGCAGCAGGCGGCGGAAGACCTCGCCAGCTGGCAAAAACAGATCGGCGACGCGCCGCTGTCGGTCTCGGTCAATTTGTCCAGCCGCCAGCTCATCCGCCGCGATCTGGTCAGCGACGTCCGCTCGGTCATTGCTCGGGCCAATCTGAAGCCGCGCTGCTTCCGGCTCGAACTCACCGAATCGCTTGTCATGGACAATCCCGAGCAGACCGCCCATGTGCTCACCAAGCTGAAGCAGCTCGGCATCGGCCTGTCGCTGGACGATTTCGGCACCGGCTATTCGTCGTTGGCCTATCTGACGCGTTTCCCTTTCGACACCATCAAGATCGACAAGAGCTTCGTTGACGACAACACGCCCAAGCGCGCGGTGCTGCTCAAATCGATGGTCAACATGGCGCATGAGCTTGGCCTGTCTGTCGTCGCCGAGGGGATTTCGGACGAAAGCGACGCGCTGGAACTGCGCCAGATGGGCTGCGAATATGTCCAAAGCTTCATGTTCGGCGCGCCGATGCCGGGCGACCAGGTGCTGAAGACGCTGAAGGAGCAGTATCCGCTAACGCAAGCCTGAGAGGCTCAGGCGTGTCCGGCGGCGAGGCTGAGATGGGCTAGATCGATGCCGATCGAGGCGAGAATCCGGTCATATTTGCGCTCAATGTCGGTGTCGAACAGGAGCTCGGCATTGGCCGGACAGGTCAGCCAGCCATTCTCGGCGATCTCGGTCTCCAATTGGCCGGCGCCCCAGCCGGAATAGCCGAGCGCCATCAGCGCGTGACGCGGCCCGCGGCCAGACGATATGGCGCGCAAGATGTCGACGGTCGCGGTCAGGCAGATGTCGTCCGAAACGGTCAGCGACGATTCCACCCGGTAGTCGCCCGAATGCAGGACAAAGCCCCGGCTGCGATCCACAGGCCCGCCATTGCGCACGACGAAATCGCGCGCCTGCGCCGGCAAGCGGATCGCCTCCTGTTCGTTCATGATGCCCAGTTGCACGAGCAGGTCCGGAAACAGCATCTGCTGCGTCTGGTTGATGATCAGGCCCATGGCGCCTTCATCTGAGTGCGCGCAGACATAGATGACCGAGCGCGTGAAACGGTCGTCCTTCATGCCGGGCATGGCAATCAGGAACTGATCGTCGAGAAAGCCACGGCTCGTGGCTGTCTTCTTGTGGCGCAACAAGTCCATGAGAGGGAGCGTAACGCGTTTCCAAAGCGCCGAAAAGATGCGCCGTGTGGGATTCGACCAAAGCCCATGCCGCCGGCTCGAGCATTCTTCTCCCTCGAGGTCACGCAAATATGATACCGGCAAGGCCATGAAATCATTGCGCGGCCACGAACGGACGATCAAATCACCACCATGCAAAGCTTGAAAATCCTGCTGCTCGGCGCCGCCATCGGATCGGCAACCGCTCTTCCCGCCGCCGCCTCCTCATCGGCGTGGTACAACAGCGAAGGCGGCAAGGTCCGGCTGGTGACATCAGGCAAAGCCGACGAGGCCGGCCGCATCCAGGGCGTCCTCGACATAGCGCTCAAGCCCGGCTGGAAGACCTACTGGCGCGATCCGGGCGACGCTGGCGTGCCGCCGCAGCTCGACATTTCAGCCAGCACCAACATAACCGACGCCGCTCTGGCGTTCCCTGCCCCGCAGCGCCATGACGACGGCTACGGCAAATGGGCAGGCTACAACTATCCGGTTTCGCTGCCGGTGACATTCACGCTGGGGACGCCGAACCAGCCGGCGGTCATCGATGCTGACATCTTTCTCGGCATCTGCGAAACGATCTGCATTCCGGTGCAGACGCGGCTGACCGTCGACCCCGCCTCCGATCCGGACAATGCCGAGGACGCGGCGCTGGTGAAGGCGAGTTTCACGGCACTGCCGGCGCCGGCGAGATCCGATTTCGGCATCAATGTCCTGCCGGGCGACCATGAGACGCTGATCGTCGAGGCGAGCTTTCCCGGCGATCCGCAGGCGGCGGATTTCTTCGTTGCCGGCGAGCGGGACTACATGTTCGGCACCCCTTCTCGCAGCGAAAAGGACGGCAAGCTGATTTTCACCGTGCCGATCCTCGATCGCCCTTCGACGACGCCGACGGATGGCGGGCTTCACTATACGCTGACGAGTTCGGCTGGCGCGGTCGAAGGGATTCTGCCTTTCCCTTGATCCAGCCCATCCGAACGGTTGCAGGAAGCCGTTGACTTCGCTACGCAAAGACACGTCCTTCCCCATTTTCCCAAGCGAGGAATTCATGACCATTTCCGTTGGCGACAAGCTGCCTGACGTGACCTTCAAGACGATGACCGCCGATGGCGTCAAGCCGATCACCGGGGCCGAGATCTTCTCTGGAAAGAAGGTCGTGCTGTTTGGGGTTCCCGGCGCCTTCACGCCGACCTGCAGCAACAACCATTTGCCCGGCTATCTCGAGAACCATGACGCCATCCTGGCGCGCGGCGTCGACACCATCGCCGTCGTTTCGGTCAATGACGTCCACGTCATGGGCGCCTGGGCGCACTTCACCGGCGGTGAGGGCAAGATCCTGTTCCTCGCCGACGGCAGTGGCGATTTCGCCAAGGCGGTGGGTCTCGACAATGACCTTTCCGCCAGCGGCATGGGGCTGCGTTCGAAGCGGTTTTCGATGGTCATCGACGACGGCAAGGTCACCGCGCTCAATGTCGAGACCAAGCCCGGTGTCGACGAGTCCGGCGCGGCTCATATTCTGGGACAGCTCTGAACTTCAGCGCGGCGTCGGGCGGAGGACCGCAACGGCGATCGCGGTTGCAGTCCAGGGCTTGCCTTGGGGGAACCCTAGCGATGTTTGACATCTTCTGGCGCGCCATCGCGATCGGCATCGGCGCCACCGTGCTGATGGATCTCTGGGCCATGTTCCTGCACAAGGCGTTTGGCCAGCCCCGGCCGAACTGGGGGCCGGTCGGGCGTTGGGTCTGGCACCTGCGCGACAAGGTCTTTCACGATGATATCGGCGATGCAGCGCCTTACACGCATGAAAAGGCGTTGGGTTGGGCCTTTCATTATTTTGTCGGTATCGTCTACGGCATCATCCTGGTGGTGCTGGCCGGAGCGGGCTGGCTTGCCGCGCCGAGATTCCTGCCGGCCTTCATCCTCGGCATCGTCACCGTCTGCGCCGGCTGGTTCCTGCTGGCGCCCGGCATGGGCGCCGGCTGGGCCGCCTCGAAGCGCCCCAACCCGATGCAGATCCGTGCCCTCAACCTGGTATCGCACACGGTGTTCGCGCTCGGGCTATACGGCACGGCGCTGCTGATACGCTGAGCGTTACGGCTGTGCTGGCCCGTCGATCGGCCGCCATCCGTGGACGACTCTGCCTGCGCCAATGTCGTAGGCGAAATAGTTGCCGCCGCCGGCTGGCTGATCCGCTTCGCGGCTGATCTCGCGACCCCTGAGAGACAGCAACAGCAGCGTTCCCACCCCTCCGTGCCCCACGAAGGCAATGTCGTCGGCATCATTGGTACGGAGCACGGTGTCGACCTCGCTCACGATACGATGCTGCGCATCGATGGCTCTTTCCCATCCGCGAATGCTTTCGTGTGGATTGGCAAAGAATTGGCCCGCAACCGCTTCGAACTCCGGCGGCGGCAGGAAACCCGTTGCCGATCGGTCGTTCTCGTGCATCCGTTCCCTCACCTCGATGGCAAGACGCAGATGCGCTGCGAGGATCTCGGCGGTTTCCATCGCCTTGCGTTCAGCAGACGACACGATACGCCGGATCGACCCGACCCAGGGCTGATCGAGCATTGCAAACGCTCTCGCGCGTCCGATGTCGGATAGCCCCCATTCCGGCACGGGAACGCTGGCATCGACCTGAACCTGGGGATGCGTGACGTAGTAGAGGATCGGCACGATAGTAATCCCCTGCCTGAGAGCCGCCCGGCTATCGGAATCAATAGCTCTGGGTCGAGCGCCGCACCTTGGCGATTGCCGGCTGTTTTGCCTGCCCAGCCGGCTTTGGTGCAGCAGCAGGCTTGAACGGGCCTTTCTTGAACGGCGCCATGCCTTCGCGCGCGAGTTCGTCGGCGCGCTCGTTCTCGGTATGGCCGGCATGGCCCTTGACCCAGTTCCAGATGACCTTGTGGCGCCTGTTGGCTTCGTCGAGCGCCTGCCAGAGTTCACCGTTCTTGACTGGTTTCTTGTCGGCGGTCTTCCAGCCGTTCTTCTTCCAGCCGTGGATCCACTTGGAAATGCCGTCCATGACATATTTGCTGTCGGTGTGAAGCTCGACCGTGCAAGGTTCCTTCAGCGCATTCAGCGCCGAGATGGCGGCGAGAAGTTCCATGCGGTTGTTGGTCGTCTCGGCCTCGCCGCCGGAAAGCTCCTTGGTGGTGCCGTTGAAGCGCAGGATCGCGCCCCAGCCGCCGGGGCCGGGGTTGCCCGAACAGGCGCCGTCGGTGAAGATCTCAACCTGTTTGCTCATGATACCCCATATCAGGCCAATCCATATTCCGAAGGAGATCTGATCGCCCGGTGGAATCGCATCCTGCGGATATACTCGGTCGGATCGCGTTTCATCACCAGCCCGCCATCGGGAACGGTCAGCCAGTCGTACAGCCGGGTCAGCATGAAGCGCAGCGCCGAACCGCGCGCCAGCATCGGCAGCGCCGCCTTCTCCTGGTCGCTCAGGGGACGCACGCTCTGATAGCCGGCAAGCAACGCCTTGCCCTTGGTGAGGTTGAAGGAAAAATCCTTCTCGAAGCACCAGGCGTTGAGGCAGGTGGCGACATCGTAGGCATAGAGGTCGTCGCAGGCGAAATAGAAGTCGATCAGGCCGGAGAGCTTTTCACCGAGGAAGAAGACGTTGTCCGGGAAAAGATCGGCATGGATGATGCCTTGCGGCAGGTCTTTCGGCCAGTTCCGCTCGAAGTCGGCGAAGTCGGCATCGACCTCGGCCGCCAGGCCCGGCTCGACCTCGTCGGCGCGGTCGCGCGCCGCGTTCCAGAGCTTGCGCCAGCCGTCGATGGCCAGCGCATTTGGGCGCGTCATCGAAAAATCGGCGCCGGCCAGATGCAACTGTGCCAACGCCTTGCCGACCTCGCCGCAATGCGTTGCTGTCGGCCGCCGCAGCGAAAGCCCTTCGAGGAAGGTGATGATCACCGCCGGCCGGCCGGCGAGCGTGCCGATGACGCTGCCGTCATGCGCGGTCACCGGCAGCGGACAGGACACGCCGTTGTTGGCGAGATGGCCCATCAGGCCGAGGAAAAACGGCAGATCCGCCTTCTCGACCCGCTTTTCATAGAGCGTCAGGATGTAGGAGCCGCTGGAGGTGTGCAGCAGGAAGTTCGAGTTCTCGGTGCCTTCGGCGATGCCCTTGTAGGACAGCAGATCGCCGACCGGATAGTGCTTCAGGAATGCGCCGAGTTCGCCTTCCGCAACGTCGGTGTAGACCGCCATGTGCCCTACGCGGCTCCATTGACGAAGGCCATGTCGGCCCGCGTCAGTTCGACATCGCGCAGTACCCGCATGACCGGAAAATCCTCCGTTTCCGTGGCCGTGATGGCCAGGTCGATCGTGACATCGAAGCGCTGCCGGAACGCGTCGATGATCTCGTCGACGATGATTTCGGGCGCTGACGCGCCGGCCGACAGGCCGAGCGTCGTGATGTTGCCGATGTCATTCCACGGAATCTCGGCGGCGCGCTGCACGAGAAGCGACATTGAGGCGCCGGCACGTTCCGCCACTTCGACAAGGCGCCGTGAATTGGAAGAATTGGGCGCGCCGACGATCAGGTAGAGATCGGCGCCGGCGGCGGTCTCCTTGACCGCCTCCTGACGGTTGGTGGTGGCGTAGCAGATCGACTCCGCCGCCGGCGCCTGCAGGGCTGGAAAGCGATCCTGCAACGCGCGGATGATGCCGGCGGTGTCCTCGACCGACAAAGTGGTCTGGGTAACGAAGCCGAGCTCCTGCGGATCGGCGGGCACAAGCCTGGCGGCGTCAGCTTCGGTCTCGATCAGCGTCACCGCCCCGTCCGGCAACTGGCCCATGGTGCCGATCACCTCGGGATGACCGGCGTGCCCGATCAAGAGCACATGGCGGCCGAGCCGCTGATGGCGCATCGCCTGTTTGTGGACCTTCGACACCAGCGGGCAGGTGGCATCCAGATAGAAGAGATTGCGCGCCTGGGCATCCGCAGGCACCGACTTCGGCACGCCATGCGCCGAGAACACGACCGGGCTCTGGCGATGTTCCGCCGGGATTTCGGAGAGTTCCTCGATGAAGACAGCGCCAAGGCTTTGCAGCCCCTCGACCACGTAGCGGTTGTGCACGATCTCATGGCGGACATAGACCGGCGCGCCATATTTCTTCAGCGCCAGCACGACGATCTGGATGGCACGGTCGACACCAGCGCAAAAACCGCGCGGCTGGCAGAGCCGGATCGTCAAGGGAGGCTTGATGGTTGTCTGAAGCATGAATCCGGGCCGGTTGATCAAAGCCGAAATGAGCTGCGCACGCCTGCCCTGTCAAGGGCATCGGTCGCGTTCATTCCTCTTTCGCGGGACGGCGAAGCCGCAAGATGAGCACGGCGGCGAGCGCCGCGGCAAGTCCATACCAGGTCATCGCATATTGCAGATGGCTGTTCGGCAGGTCGATGATGGTGACGCCGCCAACCGGCAATCCGCCTGGATTGGGCGTCTTGTCGGCGTCGATGAAGATCGGCACCAGCGCGGCACCAGCCGGCAGCCCGGCGCTCGCCGCCATCACGTCACGGTCCTTCCAGTAGAAGATGTTCTTCGCCACGTCGTTGTCGGGAAGCATCATCGATGGCTTTGCCGGCAGCGGATTGCGGGCAAGTCCCGTGACCGTCACCTTGCCCGTCACCTGTCCCTTGGCGCGCTTGGCGGCATCCTTCAGATCGTAGGGCACGAAGCCGCGATTGATCAGGACGAAGCGACCATCGTCCAGGGCAAGCGGCGTGTAGACATTGAAGCCCGCGTCGCCGTCCCAGGTTGCGTAGAAATGCCGTTCGCCTTGATGCAGGAAAGTGCCGGTGACGGTGACTGGCGTGTAGTCGACGTCGCCGGTGGCGGTGAATTCTCTCTCAACCTCGGCCAGCGGCCGTGGCACCGAGTGGGTGCGCTGGTCGATGGTCTCGAGAAGACCTTCCTTCCAGTACAGGCGCTGGACCTGCCAGGTGCCGAGCGCCAGCAGGATCAGGAACAGCACAAGGCCAAGGCTGAAAAGCAATGCCATCCGTGGCCGCGAACGGGCCTTGACGGATGCCTCGCTCATTCGCCGCGATCCAGCCGGCCCTCGGCCGCCCTGTTGCGGTATTGCAGGGTAAGCAGCACGCCCTTGATCAGCCGCAGCGCCGTCAGGCACAGCACGACAGCCAGCGGGATCCAGACAAGCAGATGCAGCCAGAGCGGCGGGCTCAGCGTGACTTCAACCCAGAGCGCCAGGCCGACAATGAGGAAGCCTATGATCAGGATGACAAAGACCGCCGGCCCGTCGCCGGCATCGGCGTAGGAATAGTCGAGGCCACAATTGGCGCAGCGCTTGCCAACAGTGAGGAACCCGGCAAACAGCCGCCCTTCGCCGCACCGCGGACAACGGCCGTGCAAGCCGGCCGAAATCGGGTCGATCGGCGGCCAGATCGCCCTATCTTCACTCATGGAAGCGTCGTCGCTCATTTTTTACCGCTCGATCTCGATCGGTGTGCCATCGGCAACCATTGCCCAGATTTCGTCCATGTCGGAGTCCGTAACCGCAATGCAGCCATCGGTCCAGTCGACCAATTGAAGCAGCCAGCCCCACCAGATCGATCCTTTCCGCGGCAAGGCCGGGAATGCCGCGATGACGAATGTGCAAATGGCACAGGGAATTGTCAGCCGCATCGGCTACGGATCGGCGATCATTGCGCCGAAAAGAAGAAGGCGGCCACGTCGCCGCGGCCGCCCTCCCCAGATCAAATCCCAAAGGACGGATCAGTGGCCTTCGATCACCGCGCCGACCGATCCCCAGACGTAGATCGATGCGAACAGGAACAGCCAGACCACATCGACGAAATGCCAATACCAGGCGGCCGCCTCGAAGCCGAAATGCTGCTTGGGGGTGAAATCACCCTTCATCGCCCTGATAAGGCAGACAGCCAGGAAGATCGTGCCGATGATGACATGGAAGCCGTGGAAGCCGGTCGCCATGAAGAAGGTGGCGCCGTAGATGGAATCCTTGAAGCCGAACGGAGCGTGCATGTACTCGTAAGCCTGCACCATGGTGAACAGCATGCCGAGGCCGACGGTCAGCACCAAGCCGTTGATCAGGCCCTTGCGATCGCCATGGATGAGCGAATGGTGCGCCCAGGTGACCGTGGTGCCCGACAGGAGCAGGATGACGGTGTTGTAGAGCGGCAAATGGAAAGGATCGAGAACTTCCATGCCCTTCGGCGGCCAGACACCACCGGTAAACGCGGTACGGGCGTATTGCTGGACTTCGCTCGGAAACAGGCTGGCGTCGAAATAGGCCCAGAACCAGGCGACGAAGAACATCACCTCCGAGGCGATGAACATGATCATGCCGTAGCGCAGATGCAGCGACACGACCCGCGTGTGATGGCCCTCATGCGCTTCCTTGATCGTATCCGACCACCAGGCGAACATCGTGTAGAGCACGATCACCAGGCCGATGAAGAACAGCCACGGATTGGCGATATTGAAGCCGAAGATCGGAAAGGAACCGCCCTTCAGGTACTCCATGAGGCAGACGCCGCCAAACGCCATGACGAGCGCGCCCACCGAGCCTAGGAAAGGCCACGGGCTCGGGTCGACGAGGTGATAGTCATGCTGTGGTTTTGCGTGCGCGTCTGCCATATCAACCCCCGAGATTTGCTTCGGTATTCGAAATTGTCTTGCTATTGCCCTTGGCCGGCTCCGAGGAGGCGACCGGCTTGGTCTTCTCGACCGGGAACATCGTGTAGGACAGGGTGATCGTCTTCACGTCCTTCAGTTCCGGGACGTTGACGATGTCGGGGTCCACATAGAACAGGACCGGCATGTCCAGCGTCTCGCCGGGCTTCAGCGTCGTGTCCGTGAAACAGAAACACTCGACCTTGTTGAAGTAGGGACCCGCCAGTTCCGGCTGCACATTGAAGGTGGCGCGGCCGGTCATGGGGCGATCGAACTTGTTGGTGGCCTTGTAGCGCGCCTGCACCGTCTCGCCGATCTTCATGGTCATCGAGCGCTGAACCGGCTGGAAGTCCCACGGCACGCCGGCGATGTTGGCATCGAAGCGGACTGTGACCTCACGGTCGAGCACACGGCCGGCATACTGCTTCTCGGCACGCTGCGTCGTGCCGCCATAGCCTGTCGCCTGACAGAACATCTTGTAAAGCGGCACCGCGGCGTAGGCCATGCCGATCATGCCGGTGAAGAAGGCAAGGCAGACCGCCGCGACGATGACGTTGCTGGTCTTTCCCGTCGTTTTTTTGGACATCTCGACGCTCATTACATCGCGCCCAAATTGTGGCCGAACTTCACGATCGTCGCGATATAGAAAATGACGACCAGCAACGCCAGCGCCACGCCGATGGCGATGGAACGGCTACGCTGGGCCTTCCTCTGACGCTCGGTCAGCGTGACCAGCTCGAGCTTTTCTTCGATCATGGTCATGCTCCGCCCATGGCAAGCGCGCGCTCGACGACGCTGTCGGCAAGATAGGCGGCGAAAATTGCAAAGAGATAGAGAAGCGAATAGGCGAACAAGGCCTTGGCCGGCTTCATGACGCGGTCGTCATCGGCCATGCCAAGTACTTTCCACGCATACCAGACAAAACCGACCCCGAGCAGCGCGGCGGCCACGCCATAGATCGGGGTGGTGTAACCAAGCAGCCATGGCAACACGCCGACCGGGGCCAGGACCAGCGCGTAGGCGAAGATCTGACGGCGGGTCGAAGCCTGTCCGGCGACATTCGGCATCATCGGGATGCCGGCCTTGGCATAGTCCTCGGACTTGAACAGCGCCAGCGCCCAGAAATGCGGCGGCGTCCACAGGAAGATGATCAGGAACAGGATCAGGCTTTCGAGGCTGACCGTTCCGGTCACCGCGGCCCAGCCAATGACTGGCGGAATGGCGCCTGCAGCACCGCCGATGACGATGTTCTGCGGCGTCCAGCGCTTCAGCCACATCGTGTAGACGACGGCATAGAAGAAAATGGTGAAGGCCAGCAGCGTCGCCGACAGCCAGTTGACCAGCACGCCGAGCGTCATCACCGACAGCACAGACAGCACTAGCCCGAAGCTCAGCGCCTCGTGCGGCTGGATGCGACCGGCCGGGACCGGACGGCTGGCGGTCCTGGTCATCACCGCATCGATGTCGGCGTCATACCACATGTTAAGCGCGCCGGAGGCGCCAGCACCTATTGCAATAGCCAGGATGGCGATCACCGCCAGCAGCGGGTTGATGGTCACCGGTGCGGCGACGAGACCGACAAAGGCGGTGAACACCACCAGCGACATTACGCGCGGCTTCAACAGGGCGAAGAAATCGCCCGCCGTCGCTTCCGACATGCGAAAGCCCGCTTCGTCAATCAATGGGTCGTCGACAAGGGCCATGCGTACTTTAAGTCCATCATTCCGTTGGCCGAAACCGCCGGCGGACCGGCGGTTTCGTATTCGAGAGGGCAGCCGCCTACTTGATCTTCGGCAGCTGTTCCCACTGGTGGAACGGCGGCGGCGAAGGCAGCTGCCATTCGAGAGTCGTTGCGCCCTCGCCCCATGGGTTGGCACCGGCAACCCGCTTCTTCTGGAAGGCTTCGAACACGCAATAGAGGAAGATCAGGACGCCGACGGACGAGATATAGGAGCCAATGGACGACACATAGTTCCAGCCGGCAAACGCGTCCGGATAGTCGATGGTGCGGCGCGGCATTCCGGCGAGGCCGAGGAAGTGCTGCGGGAAGAAGATCAGGTTCACACCGACGAAGGTGACCCAGAAGTGGGTGTTGGCGATGACGGGCGAGTACATGTAGCCGGTCATCTTCGGGAACCAGTAGTACCAGCCGGCGAAGATCGCGAACACCGCGCCCAGCGACAGCACATAGTGGAAGTGGGCGATGACGAAATAGGTGTCATGCAGCGAACGGTCGAGGCCGGCATTGGCCAGCTGGACGCCGGTGACGCCACCGATGGTGAACAGGAAGATGAAGCCCAGCGCCCACAGCATCGGCGTCTTGAACGAGATCGACCCACCCCACATCGTCGCGATCCAGGAGAAGATCTTCACGCCTGTCGGCACCGCGATGACCATCGTGGCGAAGACGAAATAGCGCTGCGTGTCGAGCGACAGACCGGTCGTGTACATGTGGTGCGCCCAGACGATGAAGCCGACTGCGCCGATCGCCACCATGGCGTAGGCCATGCCGAGATAACCGAACACCGGCTTCTTCGAAAAGGTCGAGATGACGTGGCTGATGATGCCGAAGCCCGGCAGGATCAGGATGTACACTTCCGGGTGACCGAAGAACCAGAAAAGGTGCTGGAACAGAATCGGATCGCCGCCACCGTCAGGCGCAAAGAAGGTGGTGCCAAAATTGCGGTCGGTGAGCAGCATGGTGATGCCGCCGGCCAGAACCGGCAACGACAGCAGCAGCAGGAAGGCGGTGACCAGCACCGACCAGGCAAACAGCGGCATCTTGTGCAGCGTCATGCCGGGCGCGCGCATGTTGAAGATGGTGGTGATGAAGTTGATGGCGCCAAGGATCGACGACGCACCGGCGATGTGAATCGACAGGATCGCCAGGTCCATCGCCGGTCCGGGCTGGCCCGAGGTCGACAGCGGCGGATAAAGCGTCCAGCCGCCACCGGCGCCAAAGGCGCCCGGCGCGCTCGGCACGAACATCGAGGTGAGCAGCAGGATGAAGGCCGGCGGCAGCAGCCAGAAGGAGATGTTGTTCATGCGCGGGAACGCCATGTCGGGCGCACCGATCATGATCGGGACCATCCAGTTGGCAAAACCGCCGATCAGAGCCGGCATGACCATGAAGAAGATCATGATCAGGGCGTGCGCGGTGGCGAAGGCATTGTACATGCTCTTGCCGCCATCGATCGCTGCGTCACCGTTCATGCCGTAGACCATCTGCGCCAGACCGCTGAAGATCTGGATGCCAGGCTCCTGCAGCTCCATCCGGATGGCGACCGACAAGGCACCGCCGATGATGCCGGCCATGATCGCGAAGATCAGGTAGAGCGTGCCGATATCTTTGTGGTTGGTCGAATAAACCCAGCGCACCCAACCGTGATAAGGCTTGTGGTCGTGCCCGTCGTGAGCTGCAGCGTCTGCCATGTTCCGCTCCGTTCCCTAAATCTTGCTAACCCGCGGCATCAGTTGCCGGCGGCCGCTACCTTGTTCTGGCCGTCGACCGCGGCCATCAGCGTCTTGTTGGCCCCGGGCAGATCGGTCTTGGCTGCCGCGAGCCAAGTCTTGAACTGCGCATCGGAGACGACACGGATGGCGATCGGCATGAAGGCATGGTCCTTGCCGCAGAGCTGCGAGCACTGGCCGTAATAGAGGCCTTCCTTCTCCGCCTTGAACCAGGTCTCGTTGGTGCGACCCGGAATGGCGTCGATCTTGATGCCGAACGACGGCATGGCAAAGGAGTGTATCACGTCGGTCGCGGTGACAAGCACGCGGGTCATGGTGTTGACCGGCACCACCAGCTCGTTGTCGACGGCCAGCAGACGCGGATAGACCTTCCGGTCCTCCTTGCCGGCAGCGGCGCGGTCGGTGTCCTGGAGGATCGCGGAGTTGAAGGAGAGCGTGTTCTCGGTCTGGTATTCGTAGTCCCAGTTCCACTGGTTGCCGGTCGCCTTGACGGTCAGCTTTGCTTCTTCCGGCGGCGTGTATTGCGCGGTCAGCAGTTGGAACGAGGGAATTGCGAGGCAAAGCAGGACGACGACCGGACCGACAGTCCAGATCACCTCGATCAGCGTGTTGTGGCTGGTCTTGGACGGAACCGGATTGGCGCTCGCGCGGAATCTGACGATGCAATAGGCGAGAAGGAGCAACACCAGGATGGTGATCGGGACGATGAACCACATCGTGTAGTTTCCGAACCACTCGATCTGCCGCATCATGTCGGTCGCCGGCGCCTGGAAGGTTGTCTCCCAGTCCTTGGGCTGGTCGGCATGGGCGGATGTGCCGGCGAAAAAAATGATAGCGGCACAAGCACTTAGAAACTTGGCACTTGCTAGAAACTTGGCGCTCGCCATGAAATTTCTCATCGCCCTCATCGTCTCCCAGTTTCTCGCGGCTGTACCCGCGAGAATAACGAACAATGCCGGGACGGGAATCCCGACAGTCTCAAGGTGGTTCAAACCATACTCTTTTTCCCTCCGCAAGAAAGGAGCGGACGAAACCGTGCGGCATTTTTGCGCGCAAGCCCGGATGTGCCTTTGAAGGCGGCGGCGGCGGCCCCGAATCGCCTATGCTGGGCCAACGGTGACATTCCCGCAGGCCGCGCGTGCCGAACGTCGCAATTCGGGCGAAATTGGCAGGGAAAAGCGCCGTATTGGCTTTTTCGGGGCAGACCGGCTGCGGTCTCGTCCTTTACTTGGCTTTGGCGCGGCTTAAAGTGCCGTGATTCGCAATGGAGCCGTCATGATCCCTTGGCTTTCGAGAACCTTGGCGAAGGTCATCTTTCTCGCCGCCCTGTCTGGTATCGGCCTGTCCGGCACGGCCAACGCCGCGCAACCGAGCGGTACGGTGCGCTCTACGCATGGCGCGTGGTCGATCATCTGTGACACGCCGGCCGGCGCCACCTCGGAACAATGCGTGATGATGCAGAACGTCGTGGCCGAGGACCGTCCGGAGATGGGACTGTCGGTCGTCGTGCTGCGCACCGCCGACAACAAGGCTGAGATCCTGCGCGTGCTGGCGCCGCTCGGCGTGCTTTTGCCCAACGGGCTCGGCCTCAATGTCGACGGCAAGGATATTGGCCGCGCCTATTTCGTGCGCTGCTTCCAGGACGGCTGCTATGCAGAAGTCATTCTCGAAAAGCCGCTGCTCGACACGCTGAAGACCGGCACGTCGGCCACCTTCATCGTCTTCCAGACCCCGGAAGAGGGCATCGGCATCCCGGTTGACCTCAAGGGTTTCGCCGACGGCTTCGCTGCCCTCCCCTGAGAGAAGCGACGTCGACGGTAGTCGGCGGAGCGCATTTGTCTTCGCAATGCGACGGGACGATTGTCTCGACGCGCCTTCGCGCCTACATCGTGGCAAAGACCCATTCCTCCTGTGAACGGACGCGCCATGAACAGCCTGATCGGCCAATTCGACATTTCAGACGATCGCATCAAGCAGATCGTTACCGAGACCATCAACGGCGCCGACGACGGCGAGCTGTTCCTCGAATACAGCGAGAGCGAAGCGCTGATGTTCGACAATGGCCGGCTGAAGACCGCCAACTTCAACACCGACCAGGGTTTTGGCCTGCGTGCCGTCGCCGGCGAAGCCAGCGGCTATGCCCATTCCAGCGACCTGTCCGAGGCCTCGCTGCTTCGCGCGGCCGACGCCGTTTCAACCGTCAAGGGTGGTTATTCCGGCACGCTTGCCGCGGCGCCTGCCCGCACCAACCGCCATCTCTATGGCGACGAGAACCCGATCCCCTCGCCTTCCTTCGAGGCCAAGGCAAAGCTGCTGCAGGAAATCGACGCCTGGCTGCGCGCCGAGGATCCGCGCGTTCGCCAGGTTTCGGCATCGCTTGCCGCCTCCTGGCAGCATGTCGAGATCGTGCGCGCCGACGGCCAGGTGGTGCGCGACATCCGCCCGCTAGTCCGCATCAACGTCTCTGTCGTGGTCGGCAATGGCGACCGCCAGGAGAGCGGCTCCTACGGCATGGGTGGCCGCAAGGCGTTTGGCGAGTTCCTGGTCGAGGACAGCTGGAAGCACGCCGCCAAGGAAGCGCTCAGGCAAGCCCTGGTCAATCTCGAGGCCATACCGGCGCCGGCCGGCACATTCGACATCGTGCTGTCCAGCGGCTGGCCGGGCGTCATGCTGCACGAGGCCGTCGGCCATGGGCTGGAAGGCGACTTCAATCGCAAGAAGACCTCGGCCTTCGCCGGCTTGCTGGGCCAGCAGGTCGCCGCCAAGGGGGTCACCGTCGTCGACGACGGCACCATGCCCGAGCGGCGCGGCTCGCTCACCGTCGACGACGAAGGCACGCCTTCGGCCCGCAATGTGCTGATCGAAGACGGCAAACTGGTCGGCTACATGCAGGATCGCCAGAACGCCCGGCTGATGGGCATGAAGGCGACCGGCAACGGCAGGCGCGAGGGCTACGCCCACCAGCCGATGCCACGCATGACCAATACCTACATGACATCAGGCGATACGGAGCCGGACGAAATCATCGCCTCGGTCAAGAACGGCATCTATGCCGTCTCCTTCGGCGGCGGCCAGGTCGACATCACCTCCGGCAAGTTCGTCTTCGGCTGCACTGAGGCTTACATGATCGAGAACGGCAAGGTGACACAGCCGATCAAGGGCGCCATGCTGATCGGTAACGGGCCGGACGCCATGCACCGCGTTGCGATGATCGGCAACGACATGAAGCTCGACACCGGCATCGGCATGTGCGGCAAGGCCGGACAGGGCGTGCCGGTCGGCGTCGGCCAGCCGCATTTGAGGATGAACCAGATGACGGTGGGCGGCACGCGGGTTTGAGCGCATCGTGGAGCGTATTTTGTCGGGACGGGCCCATGCTTGCGCTTTTAAGCCTGAAGCCCTGTCTGTACCTTGAAGTGAACACAATCCACGTTAGGAAATTATTAAGTGTTTAAGTGCCTGGGCTGCCTTTTGCGCACGAACGCAGCACCAGCTTCCTCGTTGCGATGGTGGTTTTGGCAATGCGGCATTCCCCAGTCCTGACTTCGTCTTTGCTGTTTGGCTTTGTTTCGTTGATTGGTGCGACATCGCTGCAAGCCAGCCCGGCGGCGGCACAGTCGACATGGTTCAAGTCGCGATCGACGCAATCTTCCGTGGATGGGTTGCGCTCTGCCGCCGTTGGTGGAAGCACCAGCGTCCCCTACGGTTGGATCGATTTCTGCCATCGCCGGCCAAAAGAGTGCAAGGTGCCCGCTCTGCCGGCCGCGAATGTCAAGCTCACCCCGCAGAAGCTGCGCATCCTCAAGCGGATAAATCACAAGGCGAACAGCTCCATCAAAGCCCGTCAGCAATTTCGATCACTGGGGCACGATGGCGGACCACTGGGATTACCCCGTGGACGGCAAGGGTGACTGCAAGATCTACGCGCTCTACAAGCGCAAGCTTCTTCTGGAAGCGGGATTCCCCCGGCAGGCGCTGCTGATGACCGTGGTGCGCGACCTGGACAATGAAGGCCACACCATTCTGACGGTGAAAACCGACAAGGGCGATCTTGTCCTGGACAATCTGGTCAATGAGATCAGGCCTTGGAACGCGACCGGCTATTACTTCCTGAAACGCCAGTCGCAGCAGAACCCAAACACCTGGGTGTCAATCAACCAACGGGGCGGCACGTCGAAACGACTGTCGCCAAGCTCGTAGGAGCCGAAGCCTCCGGCTACCGCCGCCGCTTCGGCTTCTCCAGCAGCGCCACTGCCTCGACATGCGGCGACCACAGGAACTGGTCGATCGGCGTCACGCTTTTCAAGGTGTAACCGCCATCGATGAGGATGCGCAGGTCGCGAGCCAACGTCACCGGATTGCAGGACACCGCGGCGACGTACGGCACATCCGAACGGGCGATCTGCTTCGACTGGTCTTCGGCGCCCGCGCGCGGCGGGTCGAACACCACGCCATCGAAGGCATTCAATTCCTTGAACGTCAGCGGCCTGCGGAACAGGTCGCGGCGTTCGCCCGTCACCCGCTTCAGGCCGGTCGCGAAGCGCGATCCCCGGTCGAGCGCCGAAAGGGCTGCCGCATCACCCTCCACCGCATGGACTTCCGATTTCACTGCCAGCCGCAAGGCAAAGCTGCCGCAACCGGCGAAAAGATCCGCCACCTTCTTGGCACGCTTCAGATGTCCGCCGACAATATCGGCCATCGCCTGTTCCGCGGCCTCGGTTGCCTGCAGGAAGGCGCCCGGCGGAATGGCAACGGCCACGCCGCCGAACGTGACCACCGGCTTTTTGGGTTCGATGACGATCTCGTCGTCGATCGAAAGCCGGGCAAATCCCTGGGCCATGACGAAGTTGGAGGCGACCCGACGCTGGTTCTCGCCCAACTTGCCTGACTCATAGACTGCGATATCAAGGCCTGAACCGGTCACGGTGACCGTCATGCGGAACGATTTGGTGGTGGCGCAAACCAATTCGGCGAGCGCCTTCAAGCGATCGAGCGCGGCGACGATCTCCGGCAGCGAGATTGGGCATTCCTCGATGGAGATGATCTCCGGCGACAGATGGCGATGGAAGCCGAGCAGCATGCCTGTATCGGTGCGCCGGGCGGCAAGCACGACGCGGCGGCGCGTGTGCGGCGCGCAGGCGACCAGTTCGCCGATCTCGCAATCGATGCCTTTGCCCTTCAGGGTGTGCGCCACCTTTTCGCGTTTCCACTGGCGATAGGCTTCGGCTTCGAAATGCTGGAGCGCGCAACCGCCGCATTCGGTGAAATGGCGGCAGGCGGGATCGACGCGCAGCGGCGAGGCTTCCAGCACCGCCATAAGCATGGCGCGATCCCTTTCGCGCGCGGCGGTGACCGTTTCGCCGGGCAGTGTGAAGGGAATGAACAGATCGCCTGTCTCGGTCTCAGCGATGCCGTCGCCCTGGGCGCCAAGTTTCCTGATGCTGAAGCGCGCGCTCATCGGTCCTTGATCCCACCGAGCAGGAATTCGCGATTGCCGTCGCCGCCCTCGATCGGCGACAAATGCAGCCCGAGCGAGCGCCAACCGGGAACGGCGTCCAGCCAATCCTGCAGCAAGCCGGCGACACGGGAGGCGTCGTAGGGATCTTTCAACAGACCACCCTTGCCGATCGCTTCGCGACCAGCCTCGAATTGCGGCTTGACCAGAAACATGGCCTTGGCGCCAGCCTTCGCAAGGCCAAGCGCCGGTGGCATCGCCAGTTTCAGCGAAATGAAGCTGACATCGGACACAATGAAATCCGGAATACGACCGCCAAGATCGGCGACTGTGAGATCGCGGGCGTTCAGGCCCTCTATCACCGTCACACGCGGATCGTCTCCGACATCAGGGTGCATCTGGCCATGCCCGACATCGATCGCGGTGACATGAGCAGCGCCACGCTCCAGCAGAACCTGAGTAAAGCCGCCGGTCGAGGCGCCGACGTCGAGCGCCTCGCAGCCAGCAGGATCGAGGCCGAAATGGTCGAGCCCACCGATCAGCTTGAGTGCCGCGCGCGACACATAGCCCTGCGCCGGATCGTCAATGGCAATCAGGCATTGCGGCAAAACACTCTGGCCGGGCTTGCGGGCGAGGACACCGTCGACCGTCACCGTGCCGCGTTCGACCGCGTCGCGGGCACGCGAGCGGCTGGCAAACAGCCCGCGCTGGACGAGCAGGTCGTCGAGCCGCTGGCGTGTGCTGGCTTGCAGAGGTGAATTCATCGGCCTTCATGGCGAAAGCCGACGACGATAGCAAGGGCGCCAGCCGGGCATTGAGGGAGGCATTCGTCACCCACTCCAACCATCATCCCGGCAATATTGGGCTTTGAGACGACGGTGGTTAGTTCTGTCACGCCCACATCCTGTGAAAACTACACTCGCTGAGGCGTGTGATTGCCGAAGCACGCGGCGTCGCCGTTTGCAGACCATTGTCCCGAATTCCAGAAATCTCATAGATTGTTAACCTATTTTCGTCGCATTTGCTTGAGGACTGAATGTTATGACTGCGACAGCCCGCAAGACGGGATGAAGAGGCGTCAATCTTGGAAATGGCCAGCGACATAGTCTACAAGGTGCTTGACCGGATTTCCGGCGCCGGACTGCTGGCGACCGGACTTCTGTTGCTGACCGCTTTGGCCAGCGCCCTCGTCGCCTATTGGCGCACGGTCGAGAAAAAGAGCTGGAAAGAATTCTTCGAGTTCGCGGTCCCGCACGAGGTGATCACTCATCCCTCGGCGAGGGCCGACCTTTTGTTCTGGGTAACGAGGAAGGCACTCATGCCATTCCTCATGCTGCCTGCCGGCATCGTCTTTGTCAGCGCCGTGGGCTATGCAACGAACTGGCTGCTCTCGACGCTCCTGGCGATCCAGCCGCCCCTGATCGAGGGTCCGGCAGGGCCGGTGACGGTGACCATCTTCACCATCACCATGCTGCTCGCCTACGACATTTCGTATTATCTCTATCACGTCGCCCAGCACCGCTACCCGGTGCTCTGGGAACTGCACAAGGTGCACCATTCGGCCGAGGTGATGGTCGGCATCACCAAGGACCGCGTCCACCCGCTCGACGAATTGATGAACCGCGCCTGGGACGGCGTCATTCCCGGCATCTGCTTCGGCATCTGGTCGCTGGTGTCGCTGAACCTCGTTGAGCTGACGGTCTTCGGCGTCAACGTCTACATCATACGCAACATCCTGATGATGGATTTCGTCAGGCACACGCATTTCAAGATCTCGTTTGGGCCGCTGAACAACCTGATCTTGTGCCCGCACTGGCATCAGTTGCACCACAGCACGGACCCGCGCCACTACGACAAGAACTTCGGACTGCTCTTCTCGTTCTGGGATCGGCTCTTTGGAACTCTATGCGTTCCGAGACCCGACGAGGACTTCAAATTCGGGTTAATCGAACGCAACGTGCGCGACTATCAGTCGCTCGCAGGGCTCTATATCATGCCGCTGAAGCGGATGTGGTGGCAGATCGCCAGACATTTCCGAACCGACAAGCCCGAGCCACAGCAATCCTCGCAAAGGGCCAAGCCTTGAACGGGCCCGTCGTGTGCCGGCTGCCGCGAACGCACCGGATCGAAGTTGCAACTTCGGATGCACGCCTGGCAGAGATCGCGCCCGCCTGGGCGGCGCTCTGGCAACGCGCCGGCGGCCTCGTTTTCCAGCATCCGGACTGGATCTCGGCGTGGTGGCGCACGACGCCGCATCAGGAGCGGCGCGGCCTCAGGATCGGGTTGGTCTGGAGCGACGAGCGGCTCGTGGCGGTCATTGCGCTCGCGACCTTCAGGCGCTCCGGCATCCGCGTCCTGGAATGGGCGGCGAAGGACCACTGCGATTATGGCGATGTCCTGCTTGCCCCCGATTGCGACCTGCAGATCCTGCGGCAGCTCTGGCAACGCATTCTCGACGATGGCGGCTTCGACCTTGTCTATCTGAATCGTCTTTTGCCCGATGCTCGATTGCCGGCCCTGCTCGGCTCCGCCGCCCCAGGCCACGGCACGATCTTGCAACCAAATCACCGCAGCGAGGTCAGCTATCGTGTCGCTGGCGCCTGGCAAGGCGGCGCGCAATGGTTCGAAAGCCAATCGAAAAAAGTCCGGCAAAACTATCGCCGTGGCCGCAAATTCATGGAGGAAGGCGGCGCGCTACGCTTCCGCCTGATGGAAGCGCACGAAGCCCGCGAGCCCGTGCTCGAGCGCGTCGCGGCGCTGAAGCGGCTATGGCTGGCGAAGCACGGCCGCGTTTCGGACCTCTTCGACGAAGGCTCCACCGCTCTGGCAGCGCTGGTCTCCGTGCTGGCCGGACTCGGATTGCTGCGCATCTTCGTGCTCGAACGCGAAAACGAGATCATCGCCATCTCGATCAATTTCGAGCAGCATGGAACGATGATGGCGTTCGTCACGACCTATGACCCGGCCTTCGAGCGTGCCTCGCCGGGCATGGTCCTGATGATGGATTACATCCAGTGGTCGCTTGACCGGGGCTTGACCACGGTCGATTTTCTCTGCGGCGGCGAGGATTTCAAGCGCCGCTTTGCGACGCATTCGGTGACCTTGTCATCGGTGATGGGCGGACGAAGCCTGCGCGGACGCCTCGCCGTCTTGGCCGACCGCGCCCGCCACGCCATGAAATCCTGGCGATCCGAGAAACCGGCGAAACAAGCGGTGCCGGCGGAGGAATAACCTTTTGACATCGCCTGCATGGCGGCATGGAAAGGCATCGGCCGGCAGACCGACTCCGATCATACCCTCTTAGGCAGCTCTAGGTTTACTGGCCTTCAATTTAGAAAATGGTTCGCGAAACCTGCCGTTCCACGGCGGGCGACAGACCGTCGGCCGGCTTGCCTGTTGCTTCCTCGCGTGGGCGTTCGGTCACGGCCGCTGGCGCTGCTCCCGGCACGACCACAAGCTGCGGCACCTGCTTGTAGGAAAAACCGCCGCGGATATTGCCCATCTTGCCGGCGACGATGCCCACTGCCGCCTTTTCGAGGCTGCGATCATAGCGCGTTTCGGCGACGGCCGGCGCGACGAGGACGGCGCAAAGCGCTACGCCGCACAGAAGCGTTTTCATTGTTGTTGTCTCCCTGCCTGATCAACGACTAGCAGGGCGCCGTTGAAAAACGGCCAAGAGACACGGTAAGCGAAAAGCCAAACGTTAGCGTAAACAATGCGTTAAGATCGTTGGCCGGCAAACTGATTCAAGTCTTTGAGACTTTGATTCAGGCGCGCTGGGCGTGAGTGCTGTGCCCGAGCGCGACGAAGACCGTGCGCACAATGCCGGCTGCGTCGAGCCCTGCATCGGCATACATCTTTTCCGGCTTGGCATGGTCGGTGAACGCGTCGGGCAGCACCAGCGGGCGCACCTTCAGGCCGCTTTCCAGCAGGCCTTCGTGGGCGAGGAACTGCAGTACGTGGCTGGCGAAGCCGCCGACGGCGCCTTCCTCCACCGTCACCAGAACCTCATGCGAGCGGGCCAGCCGCCGGATCAGATCCTCGTCGAGCGGCTTGGCGAAACGGGCATCGGCGACCGTGGTGGAGAGCCCGGCAGCGCCAAGCTCCTCGGCGGCGATCAGACAATCCTGCAGCCGCGTGCCGAAGGACAGCAGCGCTACCTTGGTGCCCTCCTTGACGATGCGGCCCTTGCCGATTTCGAGCACCGAGCCACGTTCCGGCATGTCGACGCCGACGCCGTTGCCGCGCGGATAGCGGAAGGCGATCGGGCCCTCATCATAACTCGCCGCGGTGCGCACCATGTGGCGCAACTCCGCCTCGTCGGCCGCCGCCATGACGACGAAACCCGGCAAGGTCGCCAGGAAAGTGGTGTCGAAAGCGCCGCAATGGGTGGCGCCATCGGCGCCGACGAAGCCGGCGCGGTCGATGGGAAAGCGCACCGGCAATTTCTGGATGGCGACGTCGTGGACGACCTGGTCGTAGGCGCGCTGCAGGAAGGTCGAATAGATCGCCGCGAACGGCTTGTAACCTTCGGTGGCGAGGCCAGCGGCAAAGGTCACCGCGTGCTGTTCGGCAATGCCGACATCGAAAATCCGCGACGGAAACGCTTCGCCGAACAGGTCGAGGCCGGTGCCGCCCGGCATGGCGGCGGTGACGGCGACGATGCGGTCGTCTTCACGGCCCTCCTGGACCAGGCTTTCGGCAAACACTTTGGTGTAGGCCGGTGCGTTGGCCGGCGCCTTGGCCTGGGCGCCGGTGATGACGTCGAACTTGTTGACGCCGTGATACTTGTCGGCGGCGGCCTCCGCCGGCGCGTAGCCCTTGCCCTTCTGGGTGACGACATGGATCAGCACCGGGCCTTCGCCATTGTCGCGGACATTTTTCAGAACCGGGATCAGATGCTCCAGATTGTGACCGTCGATCGGGCCGATGTGATAGAAACCGAGCTCCTCGAACAGCGTGCCGCCTGTGACGTAGCCGCGTGCATGCTCGACCGCCCTTGTGATCGCACGGTCGGCCCGCTTGCCGAGGTAGGAGGTCAGTTTCTTGCCGAAATCGCGCAGGCCGACATAGGCCTTGCCCGAGGCCAAACGCGCCAGATAGGCGCTCATAGCGCCGGTTGGCGGTGCGATCGACATGTCGTTGTCGTTGAGGATGACGATCAGCCGTGCATCGAGCGCGCCGGCATTGTTCATCGCCTCATAGGCCATGCCGGCAGACATGGCGCCGTCACCGATGACGGCGATGACATTGTTGCGGCCGCCGGAGAGGTCGCGAGCAGCGGCCATGCCGAGGCCGGCCGATATCGAGGTCGAGGAGTGGGCCGCACCGAAGGGATCGTACTCGCTCTCGGCGCGGCGGGTGAAGCCGGACAGGCCGCCTTCCTGGCGCAGTGTGCGGATGCGGTCGCGGCGACCGGTCAGGATCTTGTGCGGATAGGCCTGGTGGCCAACATCCCAGATCAGCCGGTCATCGGGCGTGTTGAAGACATAGTGCAGCGCCACCGTCAGCTCGACCACGCCAAGGCCGGCACCAAGGTGGCCGCCGGTGCGGGAGACGGCGTCGATCAGCTCGGCGCGAAGCTCGAATGCCAGTTGCGGCAGGTCGCTCTCGGCAAGCGTGCGCAGGTCGGCCGGGATACGGACCTTGTCGAGAAGAGGCGTATGCGGCGTTGCGTTCACGGGTGTCAGGCTTTCGGTTGATGGGCGAAATAGGCCGCCGGCCGGCGAAAGTAAATGCGCATCAGTGACGCGGATCAGGCTGTGGCCTTTGTTCTTATGCATGTCGTTCTCCCAAAACCGGGGCCACTTTTGGGCGACATGCATTAGCTTTCCGGCAGCGGAATAAACTCTTCCTCATCTCCGGGAACGATATCGAAACGGCCCGTCTTCCATTCCTGCTTGGCCTGCTCGATGCGTTCCTTGGATGACGAGACGAAATTCCACCAGATGTAGCGCTGTGAGCCGAGCGAGGCGCCGCCAAACAGCATGAAATGCGCGCCGATCAGCGACGATACGACGATCTCGTCACCGGGCCGAAACACCAGCAGCCGTTCGGCCGGAAAGACGTCGCCTGATATCGAGACCTCGCCTTCCAGCGTGTAGATGGCGCGTTCTTCTGCATCGGCCGGGATTTTCACGCTGGCGCCGGGCGTCAGGCGCAAGTCGGCATAGAGCGTGTCGGAGTCAGCCCTGACCGGAGACCGCAATCCCTGGAAATCACCAATGACGACGCGTCCGCTGACGCCCTCTGCGTCGATCTCGGGCAGCCGTAGCGCTGCGGTGTTCTCGAACACCGGCGCCACTTCTTCCTTGCCGTCCGGCAAGGCCAGCCATGTCTGCAGGCCGGAGATCGACATCGGCGTGCCGCGCAGTTCCTCCGGCGTGCGCTCGGAATGGACGATGCCGCGGCCAGCGGTCATCAAATTCACGTCGCCGGGCTGGATGACCATTTCGGTGCCGAGTGAATCGCGATGCCGGATCTTGCCGTCGAACAGATAGGTGACGGTCGACAGACCGATATGCGGATGGGGACGGACATCCAGTGCCTGGCCGGCCCGCAGGATCGCCGGACCCATGCGGTCGAAGAAGATGAAGGGTCCGACCAGCCGCCTCTTGGCGGTCGGCAGTGCGCGGCGCACCTGGAAACCGCCAATATCCTTGGCGTTGGGGATGACCATCAATTCGATCTGGTCGCTGGCGAAGGCATCGCCGGCCTGTGGGTCGTTTCCGGGAAAGAAGCTCACGAGATCTCCTTGTCAGCGGGCAATGCCTGCTTGGCCGCGTCAGGCAAAGCGGATCGCCGCCTTTGCCCGCAGTTTGGCCGCCACCTCTTCGCGATTGCGCGGATGCTGATGGGTTTCCATGGAATCGAGCAGTTCGCGCGCCGATGCGGCAATGGCTTCGACCGCGTGGTCGAAAGCATGCTGGTTCTGCTTCGAGGGCCGCGTCGTTCCGCTCAGCTTGCGGACAAACTGAAGTGCCGCGTCGCGGACTTCGTCGTTGGTTGCGGGCGGGTCAAAATTGAACAGGGTCTTGATGTTTCTGCACATCGCTTCCGTATCTCCTCTTGTCCTGGAGCGTTTTCAATCGAGACGAGTTCTATCCTCAATCATGATCGTGTCCGTGAGACGGCTGCGTGCCTCAGTCCGCATCGAGCGGCTCCGTTCCAACCGGCTTGCCGTCACGCGACAGCCTGATCTTCTCGACCTTGTCCTCGGCGGCCTTCAGCAGCCGGTCGCAATGTGCCTTCAGCGCCTCGCCGCGCTCATAGATCCTGATCGACTGGTCGAGCGGCACGTCGCCACGCTCCAGATCATCGACGATCTTCTCCAGCGCGTCGAGTGCCTGTTCGAAGCTCATCGCCTTGACGTCTTCGTTGGTCTCACCAGCCATCATTCATCCTTTCATCAGCCGCCCGACATGGGCGGCGACCGAAAATGCCAATCCCTGCAGATCGTAGCCACCCTCAAGCAGACTGACGAGCCGGTTGCCGCTGTGGCGCGCGGCGCTCTGCATCAGCTGGCCGGTCGCCCAGTCGAAATCATCCTCGGTCAGGTTGATCTCGGCCAGCGGGTCGCGGTGGTGCGCGTCGAACCCGGCCGAAATGATGATCAGGTCGGGCGCGAAATTATCGAGCGCCGGCAGCACGCGCGACAGGAAGGCATCGCGAAAAACCTCACTGCCGGTCTGCGGCGCCAGCGGCGCGTTGACGATGTTGCCGGCGCCGGTTTCGCTTTTTGCCCCGGTGCCGGGGTAAAGCGGCATCTGGTGCGTCGAGCAATAGAGCACCGACGGATCGTCCCAGAAAATATCCTGCGTGCCGTTGCCGTGATGCACGTCCCAGTCGACGACGGCAACGCGCTCGACACCGTGTTTCTTCTGCGCATAACGCGCCGCGACCGCCGCTGTGTTGAACAGGCAGAAGCCCATGGCCGTGGTCTTTTCGGCATGGTGGCCGGGCGGCCGGGCGGCGACGAAGACGTTGTCGGCGCGGCCTGAAAAGACGTCGTCAACGGCGGCGTTGGCGGCACCGATCGCGGTGATCGCCGCCTGCCAGCTCTTCGGGCTGACTGACGTGTCGGCGTCGATGCGCGCGATCCCTTCGTCGGGAATGGCGGCGCGAACGCGGGCGACGAAATCGGCGGGATGCGCATAGAGGATGGTGGCCTCGTCGCCTTCCGGTGCCTGGACGCGATCGAGCCCGGCAAAGGCTTCGTCTTCGAGCACGCGCTCAATGGCGCGCAAGCGGTCCGGCCGCTCGGGATGGCCGGGCGGCGTGAGGTGCTCGAGGAAGATCGGATGGGTGTAGAGACGAGTGGCCATCGTCCCAATCTAGTGACCCGGATCGACAAAGGCCATGCGCAGGCGGCCGATGACTGGGGAAAATCACGCCTGCGCCATTCGTGTGGCTGCGGGCATTGGCGTCCTCAGCGCTTCAGCGTAAGGTCCCCGGCACTGCCTGGTGCCCGCCGCAAGCGGGAGAATCGGGAACACGGTTGAATTCCGTGGCGTGCCCAACGCTGTAAGGGGGACCGCGCCGGTAAATGCCACTGTCGATGACGGGAAGGCACCGGACGCGGGTTGATCCCGAGCCAGAAGACCGGCCTGGCAGGCATCGTCATCCGCATGGTCAGGCGGACGACATCGATTGCAATCGCAAGGGGACAAGCGATGCCGGAGCACATGACCACTGCCATTGACGATGGGTTTGACAAGAAAGCGCGCGATGCGGTCTATCGCGCCATGTTCACGCGGCGTGACGTGCGCAGCCATTTCCTGCCCACCGCGCTCGACGATGAGGTGCTGGCGCGGCTGCTGCTTGCCGCTCATCATGCGCCGTCGGTCGGCTTCATGCAGCCTTGGAACTTCATCGTCATTCGCGATGCCGGGCGGCGGGAAAAGGTGCGCGATCTTTTCCTGGCTGCGCGCGAGCAGGAACTGCCCGCCATTGAGGAAGAGCGCCAGGCGCTCTACCGCAAGCTCAAGCTGGAAGGCATCTGCGAAAGCGCGCTCAACATCTGCATCACCTGCGACCGGCAGCGTTCGAAGGGCTCGCCGCTGGGCCGCTTGCACAATCCTGAGATGGACCTCTACAGCACGGTCTGCGCGGTGCAGAATTTCTGGCTGGCGGCGCGCGCCGAAGGCGTCGGTGTCGGTTGGGTCAGCATCATCGAGGCGCAGGCGCTGAAAAGCCTGCTGTCGATTCCCGATCATGTGACGCCGGTCGCCTATCTCTGCGTCGGCCGTGTTTCCGAGTTCGCGCCAAGACCGGATCTCGAAACGCATGGCTGGGGACGCCGGCTGCCGCTGTCGGAGTTGATCATGAGCGAGATTTTTTGCGGCCAAGGTGAGGTGCCGCTGAAGTCAACCGTGGCGCGTCTCAACGCTGTCGATGCCGCACCGGATCAGCGTGTCGCGCCGGCCGTGCCCCAGCGCGAGCCGCCGAAGGAGGCCAGCGCCTTGTCCTTGAGCTCCCTGAACTTCGACGACGCCTCGGCCAGCCGGGCGTCCCAGGCCGGATCTGGCACCTGGCCCGCGATGGTCTTGAAATAGACCTGCATCAGGCAGGCGATGGCGAAAGGCTCGATGAACGCCGCCTTGAAGGCCCAGGCGAAGACGATAGCGAGCACGAAGGCCCAACCGGCGAGTTGGCCAGGCATCAGGAAGAGAATGGCGCCGGCGGGCGCCAGCATCAGCAGGAAGATGACGAAGGACACGCCCCACATGATGACCGCCAGCCAGACGGCGTTCTTGACCATGACCTTGCCGTTCTGGGCATAAAGCACGACGCCTTGGCGCGCCGTCTCGAACGGCGAGGCTGAATTGATGCGGATGTTGTAGCCGAGGATGATCTCGTCGACATAGGTCAGCGACAGGCGGATCACCGTGTTGATGAAGGAGACCAGGCCGCTCAGGCCCGGAATCGGCAGGAAGGCGGCGATGCCGCCGAGCAGGCCTGTGATGGCGCGGATGGCTCCCTTGACCAGCTGGTCGACGACGAAAAGGATGTTGGCCTCGGCAAAACGCTGGGTCACGATGTCCTTGGCGTAGGCAATCTGGTCCTGGCCACCGGGAATGTCGCGGCCGTCGATCAGATGGACCATGACGGCGATGTGACCGGCCTTGACGACATAAAGGATGTATTCGCGGATCCAGTAGACGGCGATCGAGACAATGCCGAAGCCGACCACGCCGCCCCACAGGGCAAAGGACAGCGGCCCGTCGGGATCGGTGGAGATATGGCCGACGCCGTAGCCGACGGAGGCGCCGGTGCCGGTCGCCATGATATAGGCCAGCGTGATGCCGAAATAGACGATCATGCGAAAGACAATGAACGGCCAGGTCCGCATCATGATGGACACCGACTTGCCGATATCGAAATCCCACATGCCCCGAATCTCCCCTCAGAGATGGTAGCAGAGGATGAACTCAACCCGGCGATTGTCAATTGCCGGCCGTGGCGCCGGGCCACCGATGGGAGTTCAGCTCGATTGCGGACCCGGCTTCTTGAGCAGGCCTTCGAGCAGTTGCTTGAACGCCGTCACCACCTTTTCCGACGTCGCTTCGGGGTCGTTCGAATTGGCGATCCGTTGCGCCGCCTGACTGCTCGCCCCGTTGATCAGCCGCGAGGCCGTCTCGGGGTCGAGTCTGGAGACGACAACCCCCTCCTCCTGCAGCGTCGTCAGATGGCCGGTCATTGAAGCGATGCACGCATTGGCATTCGGCCATTGCGCGGGATCCCCCAGAACCGCCGGGCCATCGCGGAACATGATGCGCTGGATTTCCGGCTCCAGCGCCATCTCGATATAGGTCGTGCATTCGTCGACGAAACGCTGCCAGCGGGTCGGTGCTCTTGCCGCCACTTCGTTCACGCGCGCCGCCATCTCGCCGTCGATTTCGGCGATGACTGCCTGCAGCAATCCCTTCTTGTCGCCAAAATGATGATAGAGCGCGCCGCGCGTCAACCCGGCCGAGGCGGTGAAATCATCCATCGAGGCTTCGGCGTAGCCGATCGTGCCGAAAGCATGGCGGGCCGCCGCGATCAGCTTGGCGCGCGTCTCGGCAATCATCTCCTTGCGGGGTCTGTGCATGGCTCTGGCCTTATCCACATACGTCGCGTATGCCAATTGACATACACGACGTATGCTCTATCTAACAATCATACGCTTCGTATGTAATTGTCGAATCGTCCTTTGTCGAGGAGCCTGACCATGCAAAATCCCTATTCGGAAATCTTTCGTGCCCCGGGAGCAAAGGGCTTTGCAGCCGCCGGGTTCATCGCGCGCCTGCCGATCGCCATGGCCCCAATCGGCATCGTGGCGATGCTGTCGCAGACGCGTGGTGAATACTGGCTAGCTGGCGCCGTCTCCGCGACATACGCGCTGGCCAACGCTTTCGTCGCGCCGCAGATATCGAGACTGGTGGATCGCCTGGGTCAGACACGGATCGTGGTGCCGACCACCATCATTTCCGTGCTGGCTTTCGCCGTCCTGATAGCGGCGGCCAATCAGGACTGGCCGGTATGGACGTTGTTCGTGTCGGCGTTTCTGGCCGCCGCCATGCCCAGCATGCCGGCAATGGTGCGTGCGCGCTGGACCGAGATTTTCCGCGGGCGGCCGCAGATGAACACCGCCTTCGCCTTCGAGTCGGCTGCGGACGAGCTGGTCTATATTGCCGGTGCGTCGCTTTCGGTGGGTTTGAGTGCCGCCCTGTTCCCGGAAGCTGGTGTCCTAGTCAGCACGCTATTCCTCGCCCTTGGCTCGACAGCCTTCATCCTGCAGCGTTCGACCGAACCGCAAGTGCGGCCGGTCAATCATGTCTCGAGCGGCTCGGCAATCCGGCTCAGGCCGGTGCAGATCATCACCTTTGCCCTGATCTTCATCGGCGCGACCTTCGCGACGACGGAAGTGAGCACGGTGGCAATCACCAAGGAACTCGGCCAGCCGGGCGCCGCGAGCCTCGTCATCGGCGTTTATGCGCTGGGATCGTTCGTGCTCGGCCTCGTCGTCGGCGCGCTCAGCCTGAAGGCGCCGCTGCAACGCCAGCTGGCCATCGCAGTCGCCCTCGTCGCGCTCGGCACGCTGCCGCCGCTCACCGCCGACACCGTGCCACTGCTGGCGCTGACCGTGTTCATCAGCGGTGTGGCGATCTCGCCGACCTTCATCACCGCCTTCGGCCTGATCGAGCGGCACGTGCCGGAGGCGATGCTGACCGAAGGCATCACCTGGGTCATGACCGGCATCGGCATCGGCATGGCGCTCGGCTCCTTCGCCGCTGGTGCCGTGGTGGATGCGTTCGGCGCCCAGAACGGGTTCTGGGTCTCGGTGGCTTCAGGTACAATCGCCCTGGCCACCGTGCTGCTTGGCCAGCGCAGCCTTGCCACTCACGAATGCGAACTGGATGGATGCGAAGCGGCAATCCCGGCCGAGTGATAGCCGGGGTATGTTGAGATTCGGGTCAGGCCGGCCTCACCTGAATATCGACATACCTAGAGTATCTCGGTCTTGGCGATATGGATGCCAAAACCTTCGAGGCCGACATAGTGGCGTTCGCGCGAGGCGATCAGGTTGATCGAGGAAATGCCGAGATCCTTGAGTATCTGCGCGCCGAGCCCGATCTCGCGCCACTCGTTTTCGCGGCGGCGGGCCTCTTCATGATCCTCACGGTCGCCGCTCGTCGGCCGCTTGCGCTCCTGATGGGCGACGCCGACGGAGCCTTCGCGCAGATAGACGATGACGCCACGCCTGCGCTCGCCCATCGACTTCATGATGCCGTCGAGCCGGTGGCTGGTGCCGAAGACATCCGTCACCACATCCTCGGAATGCAGACGCACCGGCACGTCCTCGCCGTCGCGGATGTCGCCGAAGACGATGGCGACGTGATGCATGGAGTCCCAGGGCAGCGTGTAGGTGAAGACCTGCGCCTTGCCGCCGAGCGTGTCGATTTCGGAGCAGGCGACGCGCTCGACCAGTGTTTCCTTGCGCTGCCGGTAGGCAATGAGGTCGGCGACCGAGATCTGCTTCAGGCCATGCTCCTCGGCGAAAGCCTGCACCTGCGGACCGCGCTTGACGGTGCCGTCATCGTTGACCAACTCGGAAATGACGCCGACCGGCGGCAGGCCGGCGAGCTTGCAGAGATCGACCGCGGCCTCGGTATGACCAGAGCGCATCAGCACCCCGCCCTCGCGCGCAATCAGCGGGAAGATGTGGCCAGGCCGGACGAAATCCGAGCCGCCGACATTGCCGTTGGCAAGATTTCGAACAGTCAACGTACGATCCTCGGCCGAAATGCCGGTGGTGGTGCCATGCTTGAAATCGACGCTGACGGTGAAAGCGGTGGTGTGGGCGGAGTCGTTGTCGGCGACCATCGGCGCGAGGTTCAGCCGCTTGGCTTCGTCGCGCGGCATCGGCGTGCAGACGATGCCGGAGGTGTGGCGAACGATGAACGCCATTTTTTCCGGCGTGCAGTGGACGGCGGCGACAATCAGATCGCCCTCGTTCTCGCGCCCGTCATCATCCATGACGACGACGATCTCGCCGCGTTCGAAAGCGCGCAGGGCTTCGACGATTTTCTTCTGGTCGTAAGGCATGAACGCTCGCTTCGCTCGCAGGGAATAGGGAGTAGGCAGTAGGGAAAGAAAAAAGGCTGTATCGTCGGCCTACTGCCTATTCCCTACTGCCTATTCCCTTCCCTGTCTGTCCTCGATGCCGCAGATAGTGATCGGCGATCACGCAGGCAACCATTGCCTCGCCGATCGGCACGGCGCGGATGCCGACGCATGGGTCGTGGCGGCCCTTGGTCATGATCTCGACGTCCTTGCCGTCCTTGTCGATCGACTTTCGCGGCGTCAGGATCGACGAGGTCGGCTTGACGGCGAAACGGGCGACGATTGCCTGACCGGTCGAGATGCCGCCCAGGATGCCGCCGGCATTGTTGGACAGGAACACCGGCTTGCCGTCATTGCCGATGCGCATCTCGTCGGCATTCTGCTCGCCTGTGATGCGGGCGGCCTCGAAGCCGTTGCCGATCTCGACGCCCTTGACGGCATTGATCGACATCAGGCCAGAGGCGATGTCCTGGTCGAGCTTGGCATAGATCGGCGCGCCGAGGCCGGCCGGAACGCCGTCGGCGACGATCTCGATCACCGCGCCGACCGAGGAGCCCGCCTTGCGGATGCCGTCGAGATACCGCGTGAAGGTGGGAACGGAGGCTGGATCCGGGGTGAAGAACGGATTTTCCGCATCGCCGATGAAATTCCAGTTCCAGTTGGCGCGGTCGATGGATTTTTCGCCCATCGACACCAGCGCGCCGCGCACCACCACGCCGGGCACCACCTTGCGGGCCAAAGCACCGGCTGCCACTCTAGCTGCCGTCTCGCGGGCCGAGGAGCGGCCGCCGCCACGATAATCGCGCACGCCGTATTTGACGTCATAGGTGTAATCGGCATGGCCGGGCCGGTATTGGTGGGCGATCTCGCCATAATCCTTTGAGCGTTGGTCGACATTCTCGATCAGCATCGACACCGGCGTGCCGGTGGTGATCATCGTCTCGCCGTCCTCGTCGAGGATGAAGCCTGACAGGATCTTGACCTCGTCAGGTTCGCGACGCTGCGTCACGAAACGTGACTGGCCCGGCCGGCGCTTGTCGAGCTCGGTCTGAATCTCGTCGCGCGTAAAGCGGATGCCTGGCGGACAGCCGTCAACCACACAGCCGAGCGACGGGCCATGGCTTTCGCCCCAGGTGGTGACGCGGAAAAGGTGGCCGAACGTGTTGTGAGACATGAAATGACCCTGCCCGGCAGCGGAGCCGGCTCAAGGTTGCCTTCTATTGGCGTTTTTCATAGGGGTCAAACTGTGATCTGCCGGATTTAGTTTTGACACATTCGGTTGGTTTCTGCTCTGCTCTATCCGCCGTTGAACGGCCGCCGCCATGCCGGTGCAATGATAAAGAGGAACGATTATGCGTACCCTGATTGGCGCCGTTGCCGCCACACTGCTGCTTTCCACTGCCGCTTTCGCCGGCCAGACCGAAGGCCTGATCAAAAAAGTCGACAAGGACACGGCGACGCTGACGCTGGATGACGGCAAGTCCTACAAGCTGAACGCCGAGACCGATCTCGACGCGCTGAAGCCGGGCATGGACATCGTCATCGCCTACGATGTGACCAATGGTGAAAACGTCATCACCGACATGGAACTTCCGGACAGCTCGGCCAATTAGAGCTTCCGGCCTCAATTGAATGCAGTGTTTGCGGTTCAGTTTTCGCTGAGCCAATCTAACCAATTGTTTTTGCAGCCTAAAGCCACTCGAGGCTCTTGCCGTCGAGCTTAAGCAAGCGATCCTGTGGTATTTCCAGGTTTGCTGCCTCGTTCTCGGCCAGTCCCAGAACGAAGCGAAACAAGGTGCGCATGACGCCGCCATGCGCCACGCAGATCGTCTGGCGTTCTATCGCGTCGAACCAGGGCTTCACCCGTACGAGCAGCATCTGATAACTCTCGGCGCCTTCGCCGGGCGGCTGAAAGTTCCATTTGTCCCGAGCGCGTGTCTTGCGCGCTCCGGGATACCGTGTCTCGAGCTCGGCAAAGGTAAATCCCTGCCAATCGCCGAAATTGACTTCGACCAGGCGAGGATCGGTTCGATAGGCATCCGGATCGAGCTTCATCGCGGCGCGGATGCGCTGCATCGTTTCGCGCGTCCGTCGCATCGGGCTGGCGACGAAATCAAAATCCTCGGGATTTTGGATCAACTCGGCCAACTGGCGACCGTTGCCGGTCGCCTGATCGCGGCCAAGCGCATTGAGGTCGGTGTCGGCCTGCCCCTGAAGCCGGGCTTCGGCATTCCACGCGGTCTGGCCGTGGCGCACGATATAAACCAGCGGGTACATCAGGTCTTCCGGATGGAGCGGGACGGACGACGGTTTGGTGGATGTTATTCCTTGACCGTCGAAATGTCCGGCGCGTCGACCGCCTTCATGCCGACGACGTGGTAGCCCGAATCGACGTGATGCACTTCACCGGTGACGCCGCGCGACAGGTCGGACAGGAAATAGACGCCGGAATCGCCGACTTCCTCCTGTGTCACCGTCTGCTTCAGCGGCGAATTGTATTCGTTCCACTTCAGGATGTAGCGGAAATCGCCGATGCCGGAGGCGGCCAGCGTCTTGATCGGGCCGGCCGAGATGGCGTTGACGCGGATCTTCTTGGCGCCGAGGTCGACGGCCAGGTAGCGCACGCTGGCTTCGAGCGCCGCCTTGGCAACGCCCATGACGTTATAGTGCGGCATCACCTTTTCGGCGCCGTAATAGGTCAGCGTCAGCAACGAGCCGCCATTGGTCATCAGCGCCTCGGCGCGCTTGGCAATGGTGGTGAAAGAATAGACCGAAATGTCCATGGTGCGCAGGAAATTGTCGCGCGTCGTTTCGACATAACGGCCGGTCAGCTCGTCCTTGTCGGAGAAGGCGATGGCGTGGACAAGGAAATCAAGCTTGCCCCAATGCCTGGCGACATTGGCGAAAACCTCGTCCAGGCTCGCCGGATCGGTGACGTCGCAATGGCCAGCGACAAAGGCGCCCAGTTCCGCCGCCAGCGGCTCGACGCGCTTCTTGAACGCCTCGCCCTGATAGGTCAGCGCGATCTCGGCACCATGGTCAACGCACGACTTGGCGATGCCATAGGCGATCGATCTGTTGTTGGCGACGCCAAGAATAAGGCCGCGCTTGCCGGCCATCAGGCCCTGTCCACCCGCCATGTGAGCGCTCTCCGCAAGATTTCTGCTTTGTGGAGTGCCCTATCGCACAGGCACAGAGCCCCTTCAAGCGCTCAAACCGGACAGTTCGGGGGACAAAAGCCGTCGATCAGTCTTTTTGGCCGCGCAACAGCGCTTCGAGCGCGCTATCGCCGCCCTCCGGCAGCATGATCCGCACATGGGCGTAGAGATCGCCGTGGCCGCCGGCCTTTTCCGGCAGGCCCCTGCCCTTGAGCCGCAGGACCTTGTCGGAGCTCGACCAGGCTGGAACGTTGACTGCAAGCCTGCCGGTCGGCGTATCGACCGGCACCTTGGCGCCGAGCACCGCATCCGCCAGCGCCACCGGCAGATCGGCGTGCAGGTCGCGGCCCTCGATGCGGTAGCGCGGATGCCGGCGCAGATGGATCTTGACCAGTGCATCGCCCGGCTGGCCCGGCCCTTGCTCGCCCTGCCCCTTCAGGCGGATGGTCTGGCCATCCTCGACATAGACTGGCAGCTTGACCGCCACCTTGCGGCCGTCAGGGAACATCGCCGTCACCTTTTCAGCGGTCGCCGCTTCCTCGATGGTGACGTCGAGCGTCACGTTCAGATCGGCTGATGTCGCCGGCTGGCGGCGATCGCCGGAGCCTGCGCCACGCGCGCCCGAAAAGGCGTCGCCGAAAATCTGGCTGAAAATGTCGCTGTTGCCGTCGAACGGATCGCCGCCCGGTCGGCCGGAGCGGAATTCGAATCGCGAACCGCCCGGACCCTGCTGCCGGCGGAAACCGCCGAAGGGATCGCCGCCACCGGCTGCGCCCTCAAAGCCCTGGAATCGCGGCTTGCCGTCGGCGTCAATCTCGCCGCGATCGAAAGCGGAACGATTCTTCTCGTCGCCGACGATTTCGTAGGCCTGGTTGGCCGCGGCAAAACGGTCCTTCGCCTTGGGATCATTCGGATTCTGATCCGGATGATGCTTCTTGGCGAGTTTCCGGTACGCCGATTTTATGTCCTTGGCCGATGCGTTCTTGGCAACGCCCAGCACCTCATAGGGGTCGCGCATACTTACTGCCCTGGAGAAGAGTTGAGTCTCTGGTTGCCTCCTATATGCGCTCGCATAGGAAGAAATTCCAGTGCTGGAGCAGCATATCAAAGGCGGAAAATCAGAGCTTGATCCGAAAGTCGGCGGCTGAGGATTGGTGAAGGATTTTTATCGCAGCCGATATCGGGATATCGGCAAGATTGGTGACGTACCGGGCGGCGAAAAGACTCGCCAAGCCGACCCGATCACGTTCGGAACAGGCTCAGAGCGCCTTGAAGTCCTGCATGCGCCAGCCGCCTGCGCTGGACAGGCACAGTTCGCCTTCGAACATGGCAACGCCATCAAAGCTTTCGCGCGAGGCCTTGAAACGGCGGCAGGTCTGGCCGTTGTCCTTCAACTCCGCCAGCCCGGTGATGGAGCCGCGTGACCCGGTGCCGGCATTGGCCCACGGCACGGCCTGTCCGCCGAGCTGCTCGATGTCAGCCGAGGACACCGCATTGCCGATCGTCGTTTGGTCGGAATCGCGATCCGAACTGGCCGACGCGGCTGAGGCGGATGTGCTGCTGGTCAGGATCGAGCGGTCGACTTCGGCCTTTTCCAGGCTGAAGCCACCGGCGCCACAGGCGGCAAGTGGCAAGGCAACTGCCACGATCGCGGCTTTCGTGCTGGCCGAAGCGATAACGCTCCATTGCCTGCTGTCAAAAGCTTGCGCGATACGCGACAATCGGCAACCTCCCCCTGCTTCGTAAGAATCTTGGTTTCGTGACAATTAGAGAAAAACTATGAGTGACACAGAGTTAACAAGCGGTGACTTTACCGAGGCTGCCGAGCCGTTTCGCCTCTTTGCCGCATGGCTGGACGACGCCACGAAAAGCGAGCCGAACGACCCCAACGGCGTGGCGCTGGCGACCGTCGATGCCGACGGCATGCCGGATGTGCGTATGGTGTTGCTCAAGGGGTTCGATGAAGGCGGGTTTGTCTTCTACACGAATTTCGAGAGCGCCAAGGGCCAGGAAATTCTTGGCAACATGAAGGCGGCGATGTGCTTCCATTGGAAATCGCTGCGCCGGCAAGTGCGCATTCGCGGCCCGGTGGAGATCGTCAGCGACGCTGAAGCCGATGCCTACTATGCGACGCGGCCGCGCGGCAGCCGCATCGGCGCCTGGGCCTCGAAACAGTCGCGCCCGCTGGAAAGCCGATTCGCGCTGGAAAAGGCGGTGGCCGAATACACGGCGCGCCATGCGATCGGCGACATTCCGCGGCCAAAACACTGGTCGGGCTTCCGCATCGTGCCGCAGGCGATTGAATTCTGGCACGACAGGCCGTTCCGGCTGCATGACCGTGTCGTCTTCAGCCGTGACGCGAAAGGCGGCTGGGGCAAGACAAGGCTTTACCCCTGAAAGAGAGGCTCAGGCTTTCTTTCTGGTCATGAACGCTGTGAGCGCCGCGCGCGCCTCATCGGATTTCAGCCGCTCACGGAAATGCTCGCTTTCCTCGCCGATGCGGGCGACGAGGTCGTCGCGCGAGCCGCGCATCAGGTCGCGTGCGATCTTCAGCGCTTGCGGCGGCTTGGCCGCGATCTGGCCGGCCGCCGCCAGGACCGAGGCTTCAAGTACCGCTTCCTCGACCACCTCATAGATCAGGCCGGCGGCCTTCGCGCGCTCGGCCGAAAAGCCTTCGCCGAGGCCGAGCAACGCGAAAGCAGCTTGCTGTCCCAATATCCGCGGCGCCAGAAGGCTCGATCCTGCCTCCGGCACCAGACCGAGATCGACGAACGGCGTCCTGAACACGGTGCGTGGCGTGGCGAAGGTCAGGTCGCAATGCAGGTTGAGCGTCGTGCCGATGCCGACCGCGATGCCGTCGACGCCGGAGACGATGGGTTTCTCGACCCTCGCCAGCGCCATCAGGAAATCCCAGACCTCGGTGCCGCCATCGCCGCCCGTCGCTATGACCATGAAATCGGCGAGGTCGTTGCCCGAGGAGAAGGCGCCGGGCACGCCGAGAAACACATGGACGCGGACCGCCGGATCGGCGTCACCCTCGGCAAGAGCCGCCGACATTTTCGCATACATGGCGCGCGTCAGCGCGTTCTTCTTGTCCGGCCGGTTCATACGGATGATCTGGATGGCGCCCTGGCGCTCGACGAGGATATGGTCAGTCACGGTTTTTCCTTGTGAACCTCAGGCGGAAATCAGCGTTTTGCCGGCTGCGGCGAGACTCTCGGCGCCGTCGACAACGCGCTCCTTCAAGGCACTGACCTCGCCGAGCAGGTTCTCGGCGAAGAAGCGGCAAAGCGCGATGCGGTTGTGATCGGCAAGCGCCCCCTGCGCCAGATAGGCGCCGCCGGCGGCCAGCGAGATCAGCCTGAGATAGGGCGTCGCACCCGCCAGCGCCTCGTCCGACCGGCCGTCGGCCGCCAATTTTTGCAGGAAACGGGTCGCTTGCGTCAGATCGCCAAACGCTGCGTCGAGCGCATCGGCGGTGCGGCCGAAACCTTGCAGGTTCGATGTCCGCACCACTCCGGCCATCGCTGCCAGTTCGGCGATGTAACCATGCACATGGTCGCCGCCGCCGAGCGGCAATTTGCGCATCACCAGATCGATGGCCTGGATGCCGTTGGTGCCCTCATAGATCGGGGCGATGCGTGCATCGCGGTAGAAGGCGGCCGCGCCCGTCTCTTCGATGAAGCCCATGCCGCCGTGCACCTGGACCCCGAGCGAAGCAACGTCCACCCCGACATCGGTCGAGAAAGCCTTGGCCAGCGGGGTCAGCAGATTGGCGCGGTCACGCCAATGCGCCGCCTCATCGCCAGTGGACACCCGAGCCAGATCTATGGCGTGGGCACAAGAATAGCTGATCGCCCGCGCGGTCTGCGTCAGAGCCTTCATGGTCAGGAGATTGCGCTGCACGTCGGGGTGATGCACGATCGGCGCCATGCCGGCACCAGCGTAGCTCGCCGCCCTGCCTTGCCGGCGCTCATTGGCATAGGCAATCGCCTTCTGCGTTGCGGCCTCGGCGACCGCGACCCCCTGCATGCCGACACAAAGCCGCGCATTGTTCATCATCGTGAACATGCAGGCGAGGCCCTTGTTCTCTTCGCCGATCAGCCAGCCAATGGCGCCTGGCTTGGCGCCCTGAAAGCCGTCGCCATAGATCATGGTGCAGGTCGGCGAGGCATGGATGCCGAGCTTGTGCTCGAGCCCGGAACAGAAGACGTCGTTGCGCGCGCCCAGCGAGCCATCGTCGCCGACCAGGAACTTCGGCACCAGGAACAGCGATATGCCGCGCGTGCCGGGCGGAGCATCGGGCAGCCGCGCCAGAACCAGGTGGACGATGTTGTCGGTAAAATCGTGCTCGCCATAGGTGATGAAGATTTTTTGACCGAAGATGCGGTAGCTGCCGTCACCGGCCGGCTCGGCGCGGGCGCGCAAGGCGGCAAGGTCCGAACCGGCTTGCGGTTCGGTCAGGTTCATCGTGCCCATCCACTCGCCGGACACGAGCTTTTCGAGATATTTCGCCTTGAGGTCCTCGGAGGCGTGTTTGTCGAGCGCTTCGACCGCGCCCATGGTCAGCGTCGGGCCGATGCCGAAGGCCATGGCGGCGGAGTTCCACATTTCGAGCGCGGCGACGCCAAGCATGGTCGGCAGCGCCTGGCCGCCATAGGCTTCAGGCCCGGAGAGCGCGTTCCAGCCGCCATCGATCCAACGGCGATAGAGTTCCTTCCAGCCGGGCGGTGTGGTGACGGCAGCTTCCTTCAGCACGGCACCTTGCTCGTCGCCGATCTTGTAGAGCGGTGCGACCTCTTCGGTGGCGAAGCGACCGGCCTCACCCAGAACGGCATCGACCAGATCCTCACCGAGATCGCCGAACCTGCCGGCATCAAGTGCCGATTTCATGCCGGCCACGTGCTTGAGCGTGAAAGCGATATCCTCGACCGGTGCTCGATACATGCCGCTCTCTCCTCCTGATGCATCGGCCCCGCCGACTCTAGAGCCGGTGCCACTGCAAAACCATCAGCTTGTTGAGTGGTCTCCCATCTTCTTTTTACGTAAACGTCAAATTTTGTCACGCGGATTTTGCAATCGCGGCGGCGCGTATTAAATTCAATGATGCCGGATCAAATCAACCGGCGACAGATCAGAACCAGCAGACCGGAACCCCTGCCATGCTTGCCAGACCCGACGCCTATCGCTGCGTCGAATGCGGCCTGCCCTATCGGGCGGAGGGGTTCTGCTACCATGAAGGCAGACTGGAGCACGGTGCCGCCTATTGGTCGGATCGCGGCATATTGTGCTCGCCGCAATGCTCTCTCGCCCACCACCGTAAACGCGCCGCCGAAGGCACGCTGCGGCAAGAGCCCGCGCCCAACCCGTTTGGATTCTAGCCGCTGATGCGACGCCAGCTTTTCTGACGCCGGCCTCCGAAAGCAAATCATTAACCATGACGGTTCAGGATTTGCCTTTGATCAACGGGGATTCCCTGTTTTGAAAAGGACGGCGCGCCTCCTTCGCCGCACAGCGCTTCTCGCCTTGGCGGCGACGATGGCGCTGTCGACGGCGGCAAAGACTTCGGATTTTTCCGAACCCTGGAAGAACGCTGACCGCGCCCTGGTCGTCGACGCCTACGAGTACAATTCCATCGACTGGGCGCGACTCGCCACCGACAAGCGCATCGTCGCCTTCATCAACAAAGCCTCCGACGGCATGCCGCCGCCCTATTTCTGTTTGGGTGACGACACCGAGATGAAGCTCTGCAAGGCGCTGTGGAAACGCCATGCGGTGACGCGGGAACTGTTCCGGACGCGCCGGGTCGTTACCAAGGCACTTGGCCTGAAATGGGGCGCCTATCATCTCGCCCGCCCCGGCAATCCGGTCGAACAGGCCAATAATTTCCTCGATTTCGCCGAGCCTGCGCCGGACGATCTCATGGCTCTCGACATCGAGGGCAACGATCCTTCGCAATGGATGTCGCTGGACGATGCCGAGGAGTTCGTGCGCCAGGTGCATCGGCGCATCGGACGTTTCCCGGTGCTCTACACCAACGGCAAGACGGCCCAGTACATTGCCGACAACAGCTACAGATACAGGCTCCTGTCGCGGCTGCCGCTCTGGTATGCGCGCTACAAGTCCGACATCGACGTGCATTTTCCGATGGGCAACTGGCAAGGCTACGCACTGTGGCAGTTTTCGGCGCAAGCCAATTGCGGCCGTTTCCGCTGCCCTTACAGGGTTGCCGGCACGCCTAACGACATCGACGTCAATGTCGCGCCGACAGACGCCGCCACGCTGCGCGCGCAATGGCCGTTCGGTGGGCTCATCGACGTGCCGCCCGACTATCTCGCATCGATACCGCTACCGGTCTCACGCGAGGCCGGTCTTGCTGGCAATGTCACCATCACCTACGCCTCTGTGGCGGCGCCACCGACTTTCGAGGAGATGGTTGCAGCGCTGGGCACACGTTGGTCGCGTTTCCGCGACGGCTTCCGCATGCCAGTGGTGAAGACGGTGCCGCGACGGCCGGGTTTCGGCATTGTCCAATATGTCGCCTGGAAGCGGACCGAACAGCGTTCCCCCGCGCAACTCGACGCCGCCTTTGCCGCCGCCGATCCGCTCAGCACCGCTTCAACCGAGATCGATCGCGGTTTGCGGTAGACTGCCGTCTCCCAATACAGAATTTCAGCCAGCCTGCTCGCGCACCACGGCCTGCCAGCCGATGTCGCGGCGGCAGAACCCATCCGGCCAGTCGATGCGGTCGAGCGCGGCATAGGCTCGTTTCTGCGCCTCGCCGACCGTTGCGCCTGATGCCGTGACATTGAGGACGCGGCCGCCATTGGCAACCAGCGCGCCGCCATTGATGGCGGTACCAGCGTGGAAGATCTGGACACCGTCGCTCGCCGCGTCTTCGACGCCGCGGATGACCGATCCTTTTTCCGGCGTGCCGGGATAGCCCCTGGCCGCCATCACCACGGTGAGTGCGGCTTCGTCGCGCCAGCGCACCGACATATGCGCAAGCTGGCCGTCGGTTGCCGCGTTGAGCAGGACCAGCAGATCGTCCTTCAGCCGCATCATCAGCACCTGGCATTCCGGATCGCCGAAACGGGTGTTGTATTCGATCAGCTTCGGCCCCTTGTCCGTGATCATCAGCCCGGCGAACAGCATGCCGGAGAACGGCGCGCCAAGTTCTGCCATGCCGCGCATGGTTGGCTCGATGATCTCGCGCATGGTGCGCTCGACCAGTTCCGGCGTCATCACCGGGGCCGGCGAATAGGCGCCCATGCCGCCCGTGTTGGGGCCGGTGTCGCCATCGCCGACGCGCTTGTGATCCTGCGCGGTGCCGAAGGGAAGTGCTGTGGTGCCGTCGCAGAGGCAAAAGAAACTTGCCTCCTCGCCGGTCATGAACTCCTCGACCACCACTTCCGCGCCGGCAGCGCCGAAGGAACCATCGAAACAAGCATCGAGCGCGGCCTGCGCTTCGCCGAGCGTCATGGCGACGGTGACGCCCTTACCGGCAGCGAGCCCATCGGCCTTGATGACGATCGGCGCGCCCGTCTTTTCAACATAGGCCTTGGCCGAGGCCAGGTCGCCGAAGCGGCCATAGGCGGCGGTCGGGATGTTGTACCGGGCGCAGAGGTCCTTGGTGAAACCTTTAGAGCCTTCCAGCTGTGCGGCAGCCTTGGAGGGTCCGAAGACGCGGATGTTTTCGGCGCGAAGATCGTCGGCAATGCCGGCGACCAGCGGCCCCTCCGGGCCAACCACGACGAGGTCGATCTCTTTTTCCCGGCAAAACGTGGCTACAGCGGCATGGTCGGCTGTATCCAGTTTCACCAGTTCGGCCTCGCCGCCGATACCCGGATTGCCGGGGGCGGCATAAAGCTTCGTCAGCAGCGGCGACGAGGCGATCTTCCAGGCGAGCGCATGTTCGCGGCCGCCGGAGCCGAGAAGAAGAACGTTCATGGCCCACCTCTTGATGCCTATAATCCTGCAGAGAACCCGCTATTGCTCTCTGCACGACGGGTCAAGGCATCAGGGCGCATTGATCGGAATTGCGCACGGGAACGTTATCCCCGGCCGAATATGGGAGCCGAATTCCGGCGCCCATATTCTGGCCCGCTTCAGCCCTGGAAGACGACCGGAAACCAGTCCTCCCGCAATTTCTGTCCCGGCTGCATGCCATGGCCGTGATAGGGCGGCGACGTGCGTCCCGGCCGCTCGATATAGCGCGCATCGTCACCGACCCAGCGCAGCGACAGCGCCCGGCGCCGCGCCGCGGTCAGGTTGCCGCGTGCACCATGCGCGGTCCTGAAGTCGAACAGAATGGCGTCGCCCGGCTCCATTTCCCATTCGAGCACTTTCAGCGACGGATCGTTGTCGGGGTCAGGCACCGGCAGATAGTCGCCCTCGCCGGCATAGAAATTGCTGTCGTCGAGCCAGCGCACCGGCAGGATCATCTTGTCCCATTTGTGCGAGCCGGCGATCAGGCGCAATGTCGCCTCCTTCACCGAGTCGATGGGTATCCAGAAGCTTACCGTCTGCTGGCCATCGACGAAGTAGTACGGAATGTCCTGGTGCCAGGGTGTCGGCTTCTGCGTGCCGGGTTCCTTGACCAGCACATGATCGTGGAAGAACTGCGCGGTGCGCGACTGCATCACCGCCGCAGCCAGTTCAGCGGCGGGTGATTCCCGCACCACGCTGACGAATTCGGGAATGCGCTCCCAGTTGCAATAGTCGTCGAAGAAACTGCCGCGGCCGTTGGCTATGTCGGATGCAGTGGCGCTGCGGTTCTGCATGTTGCGCTCGATGCCGGCGGCGATCGTGTCGACCCAGCCCTTGAAGGCGCCGCGAATGCAGACCGCACCGTCACGCTGATAGTCGGCGATCGTCTTTGCATCGATTGTCTGGGCATCGATTGTCTGGGGGTCGGTTGCGGAAGCCATGGCGCTCTCCTTTTGGAATGAACCGACTATTGCAACCCTTATTCATTCAGTAAAATAATAACTCTCCATTTGATACATAGGACGAACCTATGAATGTGACCCTCACCCAATTGCGTTATCTTGTCGCCGTTGCTCGTCACGGCAGCGTTACGGGCGCAGCCAAGGTGCTGAACGTATCGCAGCCTTCGATTTCGGTAGCCATCGATGCGGTCGAAAAGAATTTCGGCCAGAAGCTGTTCGTCCGCCAGCGGGGAAGCGGCGTGTCGCCGACATCGTTCGGCCGCGCCGTCGTGACCAAGGCAAGACAGGTTCTCACCGAAACGGACGAACTCATCAGCCTGGGTTCAAGCAAATCGGCTGTCAGCGGAGAACTGGTGCTGGGATGCTTCGAGGACCTGGCACCGTTCTTCGCGCCGGCCCTGCTGCGCGCCTTCTCCGAACGCCATCCAGCCGTCAAGGTCGTCGTTCGCGGCGAGACGTTCGAGACGCTAGGGCGGCGGCTCGGCGACGCGGCCATCGATCTCGGCCTCACCTACGATCTCAGCCTGCCGACGCATTTCGCCCGCATCCTGCTGCGCGAACTTCGTCCGCACGCTCTGTTGCCGGCAGGCCATGCCCTGGCGGATTGCCCATCGGTCAGCCTTGCGGATCTGGCCGCCTATCCGCTGATCACCACGGACCAGCCACACAGCTGGCAGCACATGCTCGACCTGTTCCGCAGCCGCGGCCTGTCGCCGGTGGCCGACATGACGACAGGCTCGTTCGAACTGCAGCGCTCCATGGTCGCCAACGGTTTCGGCGTTGCGGTCAGCTATACCCGTCCGCATGGGGACCGCAGCTATGACGGGCTGCCGCTCATCTGCAAGCCACTGTCGGATCCGCTACCCATGCAGCGGATCCTGCTCACCTATGACACGCATCAGCGTGTGTCGAATGCGGCACTGGCCTTCGTCGAGGTGGCCAAAGGTTGGTTCGCCACCCGCGACATCTTTGCCTCGTGAAAGGCTGACGGACGCCGCTCCTCCGCTTGCCGCTTGACGGTTTCCGCCGCTGCTGCCACTCCATGGACATGGAAACTATCCAGTCGAAAGCGGCCCAGGGCCGTGTCGCCGATGCGCCGAACGGCCACTGGGTCTATCGCGTGCTGCCGCGCTCGATATGGCCCTATGCGCAGCTTGCCCGATGGGACAGGCCGATCGGCTGGCAGCTGCTGCTGTGGCCGTGCTGGTGGTCGGCTGCCCTTGCGGCGAGCGCCTATCCGCGTCCCGGCGACCCGCTGCTCTCGCTGCTGCCGGCGCCCTGGTATCTCGTGCTGTTCCTGGCCGGCGCCATCGCCATGCGCGGCGCCGGCTGCACCTACAACGACCTCGTCGACGAGGACATCGACAACCAGGTCGAGCGCACGCGCTCGCGGCCGCTGCCGTCCGGCAAGGCGACGCGCCGGCGAGCATGGCTGTTTGTTGCCCTGCAGGCCCTGGTCGGCCTCGTGGTGCTCATCCAGTTCAACAGCTTCGCCATCCTGCTCGGCATCTGCTCACTGGCGATCATCGCCATCTATCCGTTCATGAAGCGGATAACCAACTGGCCGCAACTGGTGCTCGGCCTTGCCTTTTCCTGGGGCGCACTGATGGGATGGGCGGTCGAGTTCGGCGATCTCGATGGGCCCGCAATCATGCTCTATATCGGCTCGATCCTGTGGGTGATCGGCTACGACACGATCTACGCGCATCAGGACAAGGAAGACGACGCCATTGTCGGCGTGCGCTCGACCGCACGCCTGTTTGGCGACAACACCAAATCATGGCTGGCAGGGCTCTATGGCGGCGCGCTGATCTGCTTTGCCATCGCCTTCGCATCGGCGCAGGCTCCAGTGGTGGCGCTGGCCGGGCTGATCGCCGCCGGCGCCCATATGGCGCGGCAGATCGCCGTGTTGGATATCGACAATCCGGACCAATGCCTGCGCCTGTTCAGGTCGAACAACCAGGTCGGCTGGCTGATCTTCCTGGGCCTGATCGGCGGCGCTGTCTGGGTGGCGCTGAAGCCGCTGGTTTAGCGGCTTCGCTTTTCTTGCATGTTCCCTACCGGGATCATGCTCACTCGCGCGAAATGATCTCCTGGCCGTCGATGACCAGCCTGAGACCGAGGTCGCCGGCCCTGCGGCGAGCGAGGAAGCGCGGGCGTCGGGTGTTGGACACACGGCCCTTGCGGCGATCCTGCGGCGGCAGCGTCTTGATGGCGGCGCCAAGCGATTCTTCCAGGGTGCGGGCGACGCCGTCCGATTCGATCAGCAGCATCGGCAGACGGTAGGCGTCGGCCCAGGCGCGCCAGTCGGCGGCGACATCGTCGAGATCGTCGGCCACCAGCAGCGGCACCGACAGCATCGGATCGTTGTGCAGGAGTTCCAGGGTCACCGTGACATTGCCGTCAGGGTCTTCCATGGCGCGGGCGGCAACGCCGCGGAACGCATTGGCGGGCAGAGCGATGATCGCCGGCACGCCGCTCATCTCGAGCAGGCGGCGGATCACGGCGCCGCGCTGGTCGATGGTGAAGGTCACATCGCCGTAGTCGTCGCGTGTCGCGTAGCTCACCACTTGCGGCAGGCGAAATGGGTCGAGGCGCATGTTGCGTCCCGCCCAGACTGGCTTCAGTCCGGTGTTCATAGGGTGGCCTTCCTGTCTGTCTCCTGAGAGCCGGTGTCCGGTTCTCTCCGGGCCGGTTTTTCCAGCCTCGTTTGTATGGAGACAGTAGCGTGGGCTCCTTACCGCCCCGCTTAAGAAAGTCGGTTAAATTTTGCTGATCTCAGGGATGGTTATCGGAATCCCACCAGCCACAAGATGTCGAAAGGATCAGATAACCTTACCCGGATTCATGATGCCGGCCGGGTCGAAGGCAGCTTTCACCCTTCGCATTAGATCAATCGCCATGGGCGGCGCGGTGGCGATCAGTTCGTCGCGCTTCAGCTGGCCGATGCCATGCTCGGCCGAGATCGAACCGTGCAGGCTGCGCACGACGTCGTGCACCGCCTTGTTCATGGTGTGATAGAGAGCGAGAAACGCCTCGTCATGGCCGTCGACGGGCCGCGAGATGTTATAGTGGAGATTGCCGTCGCCCATATGGCCGAAGCAGACCACGCGGGCACCGGCGCTCACCGACTCCACGGCGCCGGCGGCCTCCGCGATGAAGCGCGGGATCATTGCCACTGGCACGGAAATGTCGTGCTTGATCGACGCGCCCTCCGGCTTTTGCGCCTCGGGCAGCAGCTCGCGGAAATTCCAGAAGGCGTCCCCTTGCCCGAGACTTGCGGCGATGACGGCGTCGCCGACGAATTCCTGTTCGAGGCCCGCCGAGAGCACGTCCTCGATCAACGCTCGCGAATCCTCCGATGAACGGCCTGATGAAATCTGCATCAGCACATACCACGGCCAGTCGTCGACCAAGGGCCGCACCACGCCCTGGGCATGCGCCAGCGTGAAATCGTATGGCCGCCTCCCGATCAGTTCGAAGGCGGTCAGTGCTGCCCCGGCGCGGTCCATGGCCAGGCTGAACAGGGAAAGTGCGGCCTCAGGCGACGACAGGCCGACGAAGGCCACTTCGCGCCCCTTCGGCTTCGGAAACAGCTTGAGCACGGCGGCGGTGATGACACCGAGCGTGCCTTCGGCGCCGACGAACAGGTTCTTCAGGTCGTAGCCGGTGTTGTCCTTCTTCAGCTTGCGCAGATCGTCGAACACCTCGCCGGTCGGCAGCACCACCTCGACACCGAGGCAAAGTTCGCGCGCATTGCCATAGGCAAGAACGCCGGTGCCGCCGGCGTTGGACGACAGGTTGCCGCCGATCTGGCAGGAGCCTTGCGCGGCCAGCGACAGCGGAAACAGCCGGTCGGCAGCGTCGGCCGCTTCCTGCAGCGTCTGCAGGATGACACCGGCCTCGACCGTCACTGTGTTGGACAGAACATCGATCTCGCGGATGCGGTTCAGCCGCGACAGCGACAGGATGATCTCACGCCCTGAGCTATCCGGCACCTGGGCGCCGACCAGCCCGGTGTTGCCGCTTTGCGGCACGATCGGCGTGCCTGTCTCGGTCGCCAGCCGCATGATCCGGCTGACTTCGTCGACACTGCCCGGCCGCAGCACCAGCGATGTCGCGCCGTGCCAGAGCCCACGCCGCTCGATGAGGTAAGGCGCAATGTCCTGCTCGTCGCGCAGTGCATATTTGCCGCCGACGATCGCGGCGAAGCGATCGATGAGAGCAGGGTCGAGAGTCTCTGAAACGTCGGTCATCCGGGAAAACTATGTCGCTGGCTGTGTGTTGTCACGAGGGGCGGCGGCACGCGAGAGGCGATCATTGATCGCCTCTCCGAGACCGTCGAAGGGAACCGGCTCGACGGCGATGGTCCGCGCGCCGCTGCGGTCGAGTTCCTGCATGTAGACGAACAGATTGCTCGCCGCTTCGCGCAGGTCGCCTGTTTCGGATAAATTGAGGAAAGCAGCGGCGTGTCGCCAGCCTTGCGCCCGCTGGCCGCCGAAGCCGAGCAGGGCTTCGCCCTCGCCGACCGTGCCGGCGTTGAGCCGCATCGCAGCACCCGGCGCATAGTGCGAGGCAAGCATGCCCGGCGCCTCGACGCCGGCTATACCGCCGCGCAACAATTCCATGCCGACGGCCGCCTCGATCTCCTCGGCGGCAATGCCACCGGGCCTCAGTAGCCGCACTCTGTCCCCTTCGGCCTTGAGAATCGTCGATTCCAGCCCGACCGGCGTCGCGCCGCCATCGACCACCAGCTTTATCCGTTCGCCGAGATCGGCCGCCACCGCTTGTGCGGTCGTCGCGCTGATCTTGCCGGATGAATTGGCGCTGGGTGCTGCAAGCGGACGGCCGAGCCTGGCGATCAGGTCGCCTCCAAAGCCCCTCGGCATGCGCAAGGCGATCGTATCGAGCCCGGCCGTGACCAGCGGATGGATGCCGTTGCCGGGCCGCTGTGGCAGCACCAGCGTCAGCGGGCCGGGCCAGAATGCCAGCGCCAGTTTCTTCGACAGCGGATCGAACAGCGCGAGGCGCTCTGCCATCGCCATGTCGGCGACATGGGCGATCAGCGGGTTGAAGCGCGGCCGCCCCTTGGCTTCGAAGATGCGCGCCACGCCGATGCCGTTGGTGGCGTCGCCGGCAAGCCCATAGACGGTTTCCGTTGGGATGGCGACGACATCGCCACCCCTGAGCAGCGCCAGCGCCCGTTCCATTGCCTCGCCGACGGCAAGTATTTCAGCCACGCTCGTCACCTCACAGATACCGGGTGCCTAGTACGATGGCGGCCGCTGGGCAAGTCGGCTGTTGGGCAGGCGATTGTCAGGCAAGTCGGGCCATTGGCGATTTATCAATTCCTAAAATGCGATGTTTCCACGAAAGCCGGTATCAATTCCGGTCCGCTATTGTGCAGCTTCTGGGCAAAGGGGAGCGGTCATCGTGTCAGTGCGTATCCTGTTGGGTATCATTCTTGCGGCGGCAACGGGCGGGGCCCAGGCCTCGTCGCTGGTTTTTCCCGGTGCGCCGTCCTCGACACCGTCGATCGTCAGGGTCGGTGCCCCCAACCAGCCCAGAACCACCGAAGCAGCCAAAACCAAGGATGCGCCGTCGGTGCTGGCACTTGGCGCAACGGAGCCCGACGTCACCTATGAAAAGGTGGCGGCGATCCCGGACAAGCCAGAGGCCAGGCATGGCTTCCAGCCAGGCCCGATGGTCATTCGTGGCGGCGTTACCGGTCCCGACTTCCCAGCACCGGCGCCAACCGCTGCACCAGCGACAGGTGCCGCGCCAGCCACAGGCACCGCGCCGGCGGCAGGCACTGCGCCGGCAACGGCCACAGCCTCCGCAGCCCCCTCGGGGAACGCCGAGAACCAACCCGCCCCGCCAAGCCCCCCGGCGCCGGCGGCAGGTCAGCGCATGCCTCCCAACGGCTACACCAAGTAGCCTTGGTTCAAAGACAGCCTGACATTGATGGCGTGGCTTGACGGCGGTCTGGCGCCCGGCGCACCATTGCCAGGCAAACGCCGCTTTCGGTTTATGTCAGCCGGGACGCCATCGCCTGAATTCGGCAAGCGGCCCTGGCAGACGGGATTTCACCGCTAGGGGTAAAGGGGGGTTGATCATGAGAAAATCTGGAATCGCAACCGCGGCAGGTCTTCTGCTGGCGTCACTGCTTGGCGTCGTCGCGGCTCATGCCGACGATATGCTGGGATCCTATGTCGCGCGCATTTCCGATCGCGATCATCAGGCGAGTGACGGCTATGCGCTGGACAATGCTGCGCAAATGGTGCGGCAGGACCGCGCCAACTGGCACAAATTCCATCGCCGCGACCGCGACGACGAGGGCGATGGCTGGTTCAGGACCAACGACCAGCGTGCCGACCTGCAACGCATGCTTGAGCGCGGCGGTGCGATGAGTTCCTCCACCAAGCGCGCCATCGTCAATGGCGAACCGCTGATCCAGGTCGACGTCTACGAAAACAGCGTGCGCGTCAGCATCCTGGAGGACTGACAGGTCAGCATCCGGGAGCACTAAAAAGAGAGGGTCGCGCTGATCAGGCTGTGTGAAAGCACAGTTGGTTCTTTGCGTCGTCGCGGAGGTCTGCCGAACGGCGCGACCCTTCCCGACTCTCCACCGAGGCTAATCGATCGGGAACACCCTAATCAAAGCGAAAACGGACGTTCACCTCACAGGGTCGGCAAATGGTGTGTCGGGGTCGCTCACATAAAAGAGCACCATTCTTGCCGGTACCTTGGGATCGAGATTCCGTCCTGTCATGGCGACGTGTGCTGGTTCAACGAACACTTCACCGGCGCGCACGTGAACAGGCTCGCGGTCGTCGAGTTCCAGAGTGAAGGTGCCTTCGAGCATATAGACCGTTACCGGAAAGCGGTGCGAATGATGTGGCGTGCGATCGCCTGGATCGAGAGTGGCGGATAGAACGCGCACCTCCTGATCTTCTCCGCGCGACATCGTCTGCACGACCTCGCGATGAAGCGGGGTGAGTTTCGCCGCGCCGGTGTCTCGCGCTGATGCGGTGACGCCGACCGAAAGGCCCGCGATCGCCTGACTGACTTCCATTGTCTTGTGCATACGGCTCTCTTCGTCGAATGATGGCCGATCCTAGGCCGGGACCGCGGCAGCGGGCAGCAGCAAGTTTGCCGAACGGCCATGCAATGCTGCATAACGTCCGAATGTTCGATTGGAACGGCCTTCGATATTTTCTTGCAGTTGCGCGGCATGGAAGCACGCTCGCGGCCGCTCGGGCGCTCGGCGTCAATCAGTCGACGGTTCATCGGCGACTGATGGAGTTGGAGCGCAAGGTCGGTCATGCGTTGGTGCGCCGCCACCCGACAGGTTATCGGCTGACGGAACTCGGCGAAGCGCTGCGCCCGACGATCGAACGGGTGGACGAGGCCGTAGCAGGAGTCGAGCGGCAGGTCCGTGACCATGGAAACGAGCTGGTCGGCACGATCCGTCTCACCTGCCCCGAGCCTTTGGTATCCCGCATCACATCATCGCCTTTGCTCGACCTTTTCCACGAGCGCCATCCGTGGCTGCGGGTGGAGTTCGTGATGAGCGACGGTTATCTCGATCTTTCGAAAGGGGAGGCCGACATCGCGCTGCGCTCCGGCGAACCTGCTGACGAAAACCTGGTCGGGCGGAAAATCGGCGATTCGATCTGGGCGGTTTACGCCAGCCAGAGCTACATCCAGCACAATGGCAGGCCACATCGTGTTGAAGATATCGCCGACCACTCCATCGTGGGATTCGATGGAATGCTCGTGAACCACCGAGCGGCGAAGTGGTTCGCCAGCGTTGCGCCCAACGCAAAGGTCGCAGCTCGCAACAACAGCGTTCTTGGCGTGTTGATGGCCGTGAAATCTGGCGTCGGTGTCGCTCCGCTGCCCACCACGATTGCCGACATGCACGATGACTTGGTGCAGGTCCTTCCTCCGGTACGAGAACTGACGCGCGGCTGGTACCTCCTGACGCATCCCGACCTGCGGACGACACCTCGCATCCGCGCCTTCTTCGATTTCGTTGTCGAGAAGCTGGACCTGGTCCGACCGATCCTAATGGGATGATCGTCGCGCCCGACCTGGAGCACAAGACAAAATGGATGATCACAGGCCGGTTCCCGACTCGAGGCGATCAAGGGAACCAGCACCGAAATGGCACTCTCGGTGCTGGTTTCAACATGGTCCGGAGCATCAACCTCCGGCCAAAGCCGAGTTGAAAGGTAGATGGCTGTGTCAGGCGCTTTGCCGAGACGAAGCGACGACGTTCTCATTCAGCCTGTGATGCGCCGCCCTCTCTCGACTGAACTGGATTGAAATCTCAGGCCGCGACGTCCTTGTCCTCGTCTTCTTCGGACTCGTCTTCGTCGGATTCCTCGTCTTCGCCTTCAGCCTTCACGCTGTCGTCGGCGTCTTCTTCATCGTCTTCGTCTTCGTCTTCGTCCTCGTCGTCACCCGAGAGAGTGGCGGCTTCGGCGTCGTCTTTGTCCGACTCTTCGCCGTCTTCGTCGTCCGACAGATCGGCGGCTTCGACCGAAGCGGCGGCGGCATGATCGAGGATGGTTTCGGAAGCGGATTCAAGCGCCTCGGCGGGAGCCGGGGTTTCTTCTGTCACTTCGATGTCGTGATCGGAATTCATGGAAGCCTCCGTGGGGTTGGGGAACATGTCCCTTTTGCCACGGAGAGATCATCGTCATATGACTGTAAGCCGGCTCGAACGGCCGGCGGCCAGAATTTTTTCTTCGCCTTAACCTGCGATCCTGGAGAAATCCGCGACCTGACCGGTCGCCGCGCGGATGCGGGCGAGCAGCGCCAGGCGGTTGGCGCGCACAGCCTGGTCTTCGTCATTTACGAGGACATACTCAAAGAATGAATCAACCGGTTCACGCAAAACGCTAAGCGCCAGCAGGGCGCCGGAAAAGTCATCGTTTTGAATCGCTTCGCCGGCTTGCTTCTCAGCCTGATTCACCGCCGCAAACAACGATTTCTCGCTCTCCTGACGAAACAGCGCCGGCTCAACGGTTTCGGCGACCGTCGTTTTCTTCTTCTCCTCGGCAGCCAGGATGTTGGCCGCGCGCTTGGTGCCGGCGAGCAGATTCTTGCCGTCCTCGGTGTCGAGGAAGGAGCCGAGCGCTTCGACGCGGCGCACGATCTGCAGCAGGTCGTCGGACTGCGATGTGATGACGGCGTCGATCAGATCGTGGCGTGCACCCTGGTCGCGGAGGTAGACCTTGAGGCGGTCATGGAAGAAGGACAGGAGGTCATACAAAGCCCCAACTTCGTCTTCTTGCGGTATCTGCCCCTGTTGATAACGCTCCAGGTGTTCGCCAACTTGCCCATCCAGAACATCGGCGCCAACTGGAGAACTCGCCGCGTGGGCTAGCAAGGATTTAGACAGGTCAAAGAAACTTAGTGACATTTTCGCTGAAAACGCCCTCCCAAGTTGGGCAGCACGGTGGAGTCTGAGCATCTGAGCGAAAAATGGGACCAGTCGCACATCCACGCCATTCTCGACCAAAATCCTGATCACCCCAAGCGCCGCTCTTCTTAACGCATAAGGGTCCTTCGAGCCGGTCGGCTTTTCGTCGATGGCCCAAAAGCCGACCAGTGTGTCCAGCTTGTCGGCGAGCGCCACTGCGATCGAAACCGGATCGCTCGGCACATAGTCGGACGGTCCCTGCGGTTTGTAATGTTCCTCGATGGCCGCGGCCACGGATGGGTGCTCGCCTTGCATCAATGCATATTTGCGGCCCATGGCGCCCTGCAGTTCCGGAAACTCGCCAACCACTTCGGTGGTGAGGTCGGCCTTCGCCAAGACGGCAGCGCGACGCGCCAGCACGGGGTCAGCGCCGACGATCGGCGCCAATTCTTCAGCCAGCCGAGCAATTCGCTCCACCCGCTCGCCCTGCGTGCCCAGTTTGGCATGGAAAGTCACGCCGAGATGGTCGAGGCGGGCCATGCGCTGGTCGAGCGGCTTGCCCAGATCGAGCCCGAATTTTTTGGCCGATGCCTCGAACTGGTCGAGATCAGGCAAATCGCCCTGATCGGTCGTCCAGAAATACAGCGCATCCGACAAGCGGGCGCGCACCACCTTGCCGTTGCCGTGGGCGATCTCCTTGCCACCGTCCTTGGCCTCGATGTTGGCGGTGAGGATGAAGCGGTTGGAAAGCGCGTCGTCGACACCCTGCGGCCGCGTGACAAAGCACTTCTGGTTGGCGCGGATGGTCAGCCGGATCACCTCGGCCGGAATAGCCAGGAAGGCCTCTTCAAACTCACCCATCAGCACGACCGGCCATTCGACCAGCCCGGACACCTCTTCCAGCAGCCCGTCGTCCTCGACCAGGTCGAGCCCGTTGGCGAAGGCGAGATTGCGGGCATCGGCAAGGATGATCTCCTTGCGGCGGTCGGCATCGAGCACGACCTTCGCCGCTTCCAGCTTCGAAACATAGTCGTCGAAGCGGCGCACCGTAATGGCATCAGGCGCATGGAAGCGGTGGCCGTAGGTGACATTGCCGGAGCGTATGCCGTCGATCTCGAAATCGACCACGACAGGTTCCTCGGTCTCCGGGCCGAAGGTGCACAGGATCGATTGCAGCGGGCGCACCCAGCGCAGCGAGCCGGGCTTGGCCGAGGCCGGCCCCCAGCGCATCGATTTCGGCCACGGAAAATTGCGGATGATGCCCGGCACCAGCTCGGCGATGATCTCTTCCGCCGCCCTGCCCGGCTTCGAAATATGGGCGACGTAGAAGTCGCCCTTCTTCGGGTCGGAATGGACATGCGCCTCGGTGACCGAAGCAAGCCCGGCCTTGCGCAGGAAACCCTGGACCGCCTGTTCGGGCGCTGATGTCGAAGGCCCCTTGATCTCTTCGCTTATATCCTTCGAGCGCGCGGTCAGGCCCCTGATATCGAGCGTCAGACGCCGCGGCGTCCAGTACTCACGCGCCGCCTCATAAGTCAGTCCAGCCTCGACCAGACCGTCGGTCAGCATCTTCCTGAGATCACCCGCCGCCTTGCGCTGCATGCGGGCAGGAATTTCCTCGGAGCGAAGTTCTAGAAGCAGGTCAGGCATGGTAGCTCCTCACCCTCCCCTCGATGGGGAGGGTCGGCGCGTAGCGCCGGGGTGGGGTGGCGGCGTCTCAGTGTCAAGCGCCCTCGGCGTCTTGCTGGCCAAGGTGTGATTTCCGTTCTTCCACCGCCGCATAGATCGTATCGAGCACGGAATCCAGTTCGTTTTTGATTTCATGGTTAGAAGCGGACGACACGGTAGCCCTGGCTCTCAAGCCATTTCGTTCGACGCTCGTCGTGGCGCTGCTGGCCGTCGAAACTATGGTGAGCGCCGTCCACTTCGATGATCAGTTTCAGCCGGTGTGAGATGAAGTCGGGGAAATATATGCCAACCGACGCCTGTCTGCGGAAATGGGTGCCTTCCACCGGAATGCGCCACAGATGCCGCCACAGCAGGCGCTCCTCGTCGGTCATTGCCGCACGGAGCCGTTGCGCGGACTGCAACTTGAACCGGTCGAGCTTCGGCATAGAAAATCGCGCTATCACCCCCACCCGCCGCTTCGCGGCGACCTCCTCCATCAAGGGGGAGGTGAGAGGGGCATAGCAACTCGGCTGGCCGCTGTCACCCTTTGCAGAAATTTTGGCTGCCCTGTCGGGACGAGGCGATGCCACCCGTCCTTGGATCAAAGATTTCCATGAACCGAACGCAGCGCTGAAGCGACCCACGCTCAGGCAGGGAACATTTGGCTCAACGACCATGAAAACGGCATCCAGACTTCTACAGATCCTCGCGCTCAGCGCCTGCTTCACCGCACAGGCTCACGGCGCCTTCTCGATGCCGGGCGTGCGGCAGGCATTGCGCACGATCGACGGTACCGGCACCCAAAACATGCTGCCGATCCACGCTTCCTTAGAGATGATGAAACGGGCCTGAAACTCAGGCCGCCAGGCCACCCGCCTGCGTCTTCAAAAATGCCTCGCCGCAGGCCTTCGCGAGATTGCGCACCCGCAGGATGTAGCTCTGCCGTTCGGTGACCGAAATCACACCGCGCGCGTCGAGCAGGTTGAAGACATGGCTGGCCTTGATGCACTGATCATAGGCCGGGAAAACCATGCGGTGCATCGGCAGATTGTCGTTCGACGCCGGCGCACCGGCATCGAGCAGCGCCTTGCACTCGGCCTCGGCGTCCTCGAAATGCCTGAGCAGCATCGCTGTGTTGGCGTATTCGAAATTGTGACGCGAATATTCCTGCTCGGCCTGCAGGAAGACATCGCCATAAGTGACCTTGTCGGCCCCTTCGCGACCGTTGAAGTTGAGGTCGTAGACATTGTCGACGCCCTGCACATACATGGCCAGCCGTTCCAGCCCGTAGGTGAGCTCGCCAGCCACGGGCGCGCATTCGATGCCGCAGACCTGCTGGAAATAGGTGAACTGCGACACTTCCATGCCGTCGCACCAGCATTCCCAGCCGAGCCCCCAGGCGCCCAGCGTCGGGCTTTCCCAATCGTCCTCGACGAAGCGGATGTCGTGCAGCAGCGGATCGACGCCGATCGCCGCCAGCGAGCCGAGGTAGAGCTCCTGCAGGTTGGGCGGATTCGGCTTCAGGATCACCTGATACTGGTAATAATGCTGCAGCCGGTTCGGATTCTCGCCATAGCGGCCGTCCTTGGGACGGCGCGAGGGCTGGACATAGGCGGCGTTCCAGCGTTTTGGCCCAAGCGCGCGCAGCGTCGTTGCCGGATGAAAGGTGCCGGCGCCGACTTCCATGTCGTAGGGTTGTAGGATAACGCAACCATAGGCCGCCCAATAATTGTGCAACGTCAGGATCAGCCCCTGGAACGAGCGGCTGGGATGCATATGGGCGGGGATTTCAATCGTCGGGATTTCAATCGTCACGGGGGCCTCGACAGCACAGGCTAGCTTGCCGGCACGTCCTAGAGACACGACGGCGAAGCGTCAAGCAAAGCACGCCCGTGCGGATCGCCTGGAGCGTGCGGGATGATGTTGAAAGCATTGCGAGGGGCTGGCCCATTGCCGGTCATGGAAGCCTGAGGTCTGTTCGATGCGTCGTCCATGTCAATGACAACAGGTCCAGCCATGCCCAGCCCGATCATCATCCGCCCCATTGCGCCCCAGGATTTCGACCAATGGCTGCCGCTGTGGGATGGCTACAACGCATTCTATGGCCGCTCGGGCGAAACGGCCCTGGCTAGCGAGGTAACGGCGATGACATGGTCGCGCTTCTTCGATGCCTATGAGCCGGTCCACGCGCTGGTGGCCGAAAGCGAGGGGAAGCTTCTCGGCCTCGTGCATTACCTCTTACATCGCAGTACCACGGCAATCGCGCCGAATTGCTACCTGCAGGACCTTTTCACCGCACAGGCCTCGCGTGGCAAAGGCATCGGCCGGGCGCTGATCGAGGGTGTCTATGAGAGCGCCCAGGCCGCCGGCTCTGGCCGGGTGTACTGGCTGACGCATGAAACCAACCACACGGCGATGAAGCTCTACGACAAGGTCGGCGAACGCTCCGGCTTCGTCGTCTACCGGAAGATGTTCTAGAATCTGCTGAGATTATGGGTCGGAAACGAAAACGGGGCTCCGAAAAGAGCCCCGCTCGCAATCAAATAGCTCACTTCACCCCTTCGGGGCGGGCACCGGCTCTGGCTTGACCTTCGGGGTTTCCTGCGCCGTGTTGGATTCGATCGGCGGCAGACCCTTCATCAGCTTCTGCTGCAAGGTGGCCAGCACATCGGGATCCGGCTTCAGGTCGCGGGCCTGGTTCCATTGGAAGGTTGCTTCCAGCTTGCGGCCGACGCGCCAGTAGGCATCGCCGAGGTGATCGTTGAGAACCGGATCTTCCGGCTTCAGCGACACGGCGCGTTCCATTTCGCGCACGGCGTCATCGAACCTGCCGAGGCGGAAATAGGCCCAACCCAGCGAATCGACGATGTACCCGTCGCTTGGCCTGAGGTCGACGGCCTTCTGGATCATCGCCAGGCCTTCCTTGAGGTTGGTGTTCATATCGACCCAGGAATAGCCGAGATAATTCAGCACCTGCGGCTGGTCGGGGAACAGTTCCAGTGCCTTGCGGAAGTTCGGCTCGGCCTTGGGCCATTCCTTCAGCCGCTCATAGGCGATGCCGCGCTGGTAGAAGATATTCCAGTTGGCCGCGGTCGGTGTCTTCAGCACATCGACGGCCTTGTCGTAGAGATTGGCCGCCGAGCGAAAATCGTCCTTCGAGGAGTAGACGCCGCCAAGCGCCAGATAGGCGCGCATGTCATCGGGATGCGCATCAACAAAAGCCTTGAGATGGGTGATCGCCTCGTCCTGGCGGTTGAGATCGGCAAGGTTGAGGCCGAGTTGCAGGTCCGAAAGCTCCTTCAGCGGCGAGGTAGCGGGGATCCGCCGATAGAGCGCGATGGCGCCCTCGCCGTCCTTCAACTGCTCGGACACAGCCGCGAGCTGCACGAGGGCGGCGTCGCTGTCAGGCCTCAGGGCGAGCGCATACTGCAGATAGAGGCGCACGAACGGCTCGCCGCCGCCACGGTTGAGCGCGGTGGCGAGGTCGAGCAGAATTTCCGACGCACCATCCGACGGGCCTGCAGCGAAGGGCGCAATCTTGTCGCCCTTGGCGATCATGCCGCGCAAGGCGACGATTTCCAGCTTGCCCGGCGAAAACGCCTCGGCCTGGTCGAGCACCGACAGCGCCTTGGCCTTGTCGCCCTTGCGGGCCAGGAACGAGGCGTAGGCCTGCGCGTTGCGCATCCAGGTTTCGGGAGCGGCACCGCCGGCGGCCGTGTCCTGCATGGTCGCGGCGTAGATCGCTTCGGCCTTTTCGGGCATACCGGATGCGTCAGCGATCAGCGCGCGGTGGAACGACTTGAACAGGCCGAACCAATCCGGCCCCTGCAGCTTGTCGATGGAGGCCATCGCGTCGGAGGCTTCGCCGGCGCCCTGTTGGGCCCAGCCGGACATCACCCCGGAGATCAGCCGGTCGAGATCGGATTCCAGCGACAGCTTGAGCCAGTATTGCGCCTTAGTGAAATCCTTCTTGTGGAAGGAATCAACGGCGAGTGCCAGGCGCGAGAAGCGCTCGACATCGGGAACTTCCTTGAGCTTGTCGGCATAAACGAGGGATTCGTCGAAGCGGCCTTGCGCGATCAGCGACAACATCAGGCTCTGCTGCAGGCCGGTGTCGCTCGGGTCGAAGGCCAGTGCCTGCTTGTAGTAGGCGATGGCGCTGTCGAGGTCGTTGTCGCCTTCGGCGATCCGGGCTGCCAGATAGGCGCCCGAGAACGACGTGATCTTGACCGGTTCTGTGGTTTGCTTGGCATAGGCCGGCAAAGCCGAGATCGCCATGCCTGCCACAATTGCCAGCCTTGTCAGCCAGCGCGCACGTCCTTGCCGCATCGTATCCCTTTCAGCCAGGCGCCATCTCCGCGTCAGCGGGATCGACGTAGACTCGATCTTTCCAGACAAAGCATGGCCTTTTTGGGGTCGTGCTTCAATCCGCCTCGAATTCACAATCGGGGCACCCGATTAACAAACCATGGCGACAGGCACCAGTTTTCCGATCTTGAATTTCGGCCATGGCCCTGCTCGGAGCCGAACATATCACGGATTCGACCGCTGGGCTCGGCGCCAATATCAGCCCTCGCCTGACGAGGCAGACCGCTGTACCAGCGTGCCGCTATATCCGCCGGCCGCAATCGTGCTGCACAGCTCGTTCCACTCACAGCCGCCGCAAGCCTTGCGCACACGGCCAGCCGAAAACGCCCGTCGCATCCGCGCCAGCATCGCCACGTCGAGATCGAGACGGGTGCCGACCCGGATCGGGCGCGCCAGCAACTCCTCCACATCCTGTGCCGCGAGCCGGTCGCGCTCGACGACGCTCTCGTTGAGACAATGCGGTTCCGGCTCGTCGAGCAACGGGGCGCAGACATCGTCGGGGCCGGAAACGAGGAGGATGTCCTCGCCCCGGCTCAGGCGGTCCGCGACGCGATCATAATTGGCGGTGAAGGCGGGAGTGTATCCCTTGCCCACATAGGTGAGCAGGCAAAGGAGGTGATGAGCGCGCAGCCTGATTGTCACGGATTGGCCGGTTTCGCCTTGCCGCCGGGAAGGGCCATGAGGGTCGCAGCACCGAGTGCCGATTTGAGCAGCCCGCCGAGGAGGAAGGGCAGGAAGCCGAAGGTGACGGCCTGTTCGGCGCCGATCATCACGGCTAGCCATGCTGTTCCGAGCACCAGGCAGGCAAGGTTGCCGAGCAGCATGGCGACGAAGGCAAGCACCACCCTGTTGCCGTTCCAGCCGCGTTCGGCGAGCCAACCGACAAGCACGCCGGCAAGCGGGAAGGCAAAGAGATAACCACCCGTTGGCCCGACGAAAAACGACGCACCGGCAGCGCCTCCGGCCAGAACCGGAAAGCCGACCGCGCCCTCGACCAGCCACGCCGCGATGGTGATCGCGCCAAGCCGCCAGCCATAGAGCGCGCCAATCAAGGTCACGGCGAAGGTCTGCATGGTCACCGGCACCGGCACCATCGGCACTTCGATGTAGGACGACAGCGCCAGGAACAGCGTGCCGAGCGCGACGGCTCCAGCCTGCCAGGCCAGAGAACGATCCTGAAGCCGGAGCGGGCTGAATGACGGCCTGCTGGACGAGAATGCGACGTCTGTCATTGCGATTCCTTCGATCGATTGCAAATTATAGATAATTTCTGATTTCGATCTATTATCGAATCCACAAATCTGCCGAGATAGCAAGCCCTGGCTGTGCAAGGCGTCGTCCTAGCCGACGATGGCAAAGGCTTCGCGCGTGGTCCCGGAAGCTGTCCTGACCGGCTTGCGGCCGATCCATTGGACATGCCGCCCCAGCGTCACGGCCGCCGATTCGGTGTTTCCCTGCCGCAAGGCGGTGAGTATCGCGCGGTGATCCTGATCGGTGCGTGTCTCCCACTCGGAGCGCCATGCCGCGAACAGGAAACGGGCACTCGCCGCGTGCAGGTCGTCGATGGTGGCGAGGAGGCGCGGCATGCCGCATGGCGCCAGGATCAAGCGGTGGAAGGCGCGATTGGCTTCCTCCCACGACCTGACATCGCGGGACTTGTCGCCGGCCTTGGTCGCCTCCTCGGCGAGATCGAGAATGGCAGATGTCAGATGTGGCGCGGCGTGGCGCAGCGCCAGCACTTCGAGTGCGGCGCGCATTTCGGCGACCTCCTTGACCTCGCCCAGATCGAAAGATGCCACGCGCACGCCACGGCGTGGCTCACCGATGGCCAGCCCTTGCGCCTCAAGACGGCGGAAGGCTTCGCGCACCGGGACATGGCTGGTGTGGAATTCCTCGGCGATATGATCCTGCCGAAGCCTGGCCCCCGGCTCGATCGCGCCCGAGATGATGCGGTCCGCCAGCACCTTGCTGATGCGGACGGCTATGGTGTCGTCTGTGCCCTTCGCCATGTTTTATAGATAATTTGCGATGGGGCAGCTTGTCGAGACAGCGGGACCGAATTCGCAAACGTCCTCCCCAGCGTAGGCAAGAGGGAGCGTCGCGAAAGGCCAGCCTTTAGTTCACCCGGCTGATGCAGAAATCGATCACGTCGATCAGCGCCGATTTCTGCGGCGTCGCTTCAAGCGGCGCCAGCGCGTCGCGGGCGATCTCGCCGAAATGGCGGGCGCGCCCGATCGTATCGGCAATGGCGCCGTGGCGGGTCATCAGGCCGATTGCCTTTTCCAGGCCGGCGTCGTCGGTGACATTGTCCTCGATGGCGCGCTTCCAGAAGGTGCGCTCGGCCTTGGTGCCGCGCCGATAGGCGAGGATGACCGGCAAGGTCACCTTGCCCTCGCGGAAATCGTCGCCGACATTCTTGCCCAGGTCCTTGCTTGTGCCGCCATAGTCCAGCGCATCGTCGATCAGTTGGAAGGCAAGGCCGAGATTCATGCCGTAGGAGCGCAGCGCGGCGCGATCATTGCGCGTCGCCTGGGCGATGACAGGGCCGACCTCGGCAGCAGCCGAAAACAGCGCCGCGGTCTTGGCCTTGATGACGGCGAAATGCTCATCCTCGGTGGTTTCGAGATTCTTGGCGGCGGCAAGTTGCATGACCTCGCCCTCGGCGATGATCGAGGCCGCGCTCGACAGGATGTCGAGCGCTTCGAGCGAGCCGACATCGACCATCATGCGGAAGGCCTGGCCGAGCAGGAAATCGCCGACCAGCACGCTTGCCTGGTTGCCCCAGATCATGCGGGCGGTCTTCTTGCCGCGGCGCATGCCGCTCTCGTCGACGACATCGTCGTGCAGAAGCGTCGCCGTATGCATGAATTCGACCGCAGTGGCGAGCTTGACGTGGCCCTCGGCGGCATAGCCGAACATCTGAGCGGCGGCGAGCGTCAGCATCGGCCGCAGCCGTTTGCCGCCGGACGAGATCAGATGATTGGCGACCTCGGGGATCATCTCGACGTCGGAGCCGGCCTTGGACAGGATCAATTCATTGACGCGCCCCATGTCGGCCGCCGTCAGATCGATCAGATCCTTGATGGAGGCGGGCTCCCGCTTCCCGTTTTCGATGTTGAGAACGACACCCACGACAATCACTCCCGTCTTGGTATAACGCGTGCGACGGCACCCTTAGTCCCTCTACGGACTCTAGGGCGGCGGACGTGGCCACGGCAAGTGGCGAATTGGCGCGGCGGCGATGACGGAATGTCAACCGATGCCGAAAGGCAGTTCCGTTTTGCCACGGAAATCCGCCTGCCCGTTTACATCAGCGCTGCAAACTGAGAGTTTCGCCCGATGATAGAGCTCATTCGCACCAACGACGCCGTCATCATCTCCTTTGTCGAATCGCTGATGCGCGATGCCGGCATCGGGTGTTTCGTCGCCGACCAGAACATGAGCGTGCTCGACGGCTCGCTTGGCATCCTTCCGCGGCGCGTCATGGTCGACGCCGACCAGGCCGACGCGGCACGGCGCATCCTAACGGATGCCGGCATCGCCAACGAAATCCGCGGAAAATAATGTCCGCCGCGCCGGCCACCCTCGTCTCGGACACGCCAGCCCATACGGTCGATGCTTTCCATCGCGGCCGATTCTGGCTGGTGCAGCCCAAGCAAGGCGGCCATCGCGCCGGCATGGATGCGATGATGCTGGCAGCATCCGTGCCGTCCTCCTTTGCCGGGCGTCTCGCGGATTTCGGTGCCGGCGCCGGGGCCGCCGGACTGGCGGTGCTGTCACGCTGCCCGGCCGCCGAGGCGGTTCTGGTCGAACGCGCGCCCGAAATGTCGGCCTTCGCGGCGGCCACCCTTGCCCATCCCGGCAATGCCCATCTCAGCGATCGTGCCTCTGTGCTCGTCGCCGATGTCACCGTATCTGGGCGGGCTCGAGCGGCCGCCGGCCTCGCCGACAATGATTTCGACTTCGTCATCATGAACCCGCCTTTCAACACAGCACGGGACCGCGCCACCCCCGATCGCCTCAGAAAAGAAGCCCATGTCATGGAGGACGGGCTGTTCGAAAGCTGGATCCGCAGCGCGGCAGGGGTGGTCAGGCCGCGCGGCGGGCTTGCCGTGATTGCCCGTCCCGAGCAGCTCGGCGCCATTCTCGATGCGATCGCGGGGCGCTTCGGCGATGCCCAGATGCTTGCCGTCCACCCTCGCCCCGACGCGGCGGCAATCCGTATCGTTGTGCGGGCAACGCTCGGGGCGCGGGGAAAGCTTGCCATCCGCCCGCCCCTGATGCTGCACGCGCAGTCAGGCCACGGCCCCGATGAGCGCAGCGAAATGATCACCAACGGCCTCGCCTCGCTGTTCGGAGATTGAGCTATTCAGCCGGGCCACATTGCCGTTGGCCGGGAAATGCCTACATGCCTGCAACCTATCGACTGGAGACCGCGCCCTCGTGAAACGACTTATCAACCGCCTGCTGCCGAAATCCTGGCGCTCCACCGTCGTCACCATTCCGGTCATCCGGCTGCACGGCACCATCATGGCCGGCGGCGGCCAGTTCCGGCCGAGCCTGTCGCTGGCTTCGACGGCCGGCCTCATCGAGAAGGCGTTCTCCTACGACGCGCCGGCGGTCGCCATCTCGATCAATTCGCCCGGCGGCTCGCCGGTGCAGTCGCGGCTGATCTTCAAGCGTATCCGTGACCTGGCCACGGAAAAGAACAAAAAGGTGCTGGTCTTCGTCGAGGACGTCGCGGCATCGGGCGGCTACATGATCGCGGTCGCCGGTGACGAGATTTTTGCCGATCCGTCCTCCATCGTCGGTTCGATCGGCGTGGTCTCGGCCTCGTTCGGCTTTCCGGAACTGATGAAGAAGATCGGTGTCGAGCGCCGTGTCCACACCGCCGGCCAGAACAAGGCGGTGCTCGATCCGTTCAAGCCAGAGAAGAAGGAAGACGTCGAACGCCTGAAGGCGCTGCAGCTGGAGGTGCACGGCACGTTCATCGATCTAGTCAAGGAGCGGCGCGGCACGAAACTGAAAAACGATCCGGACCTGTTCACTGGCCTGTTCTGGACCGGCATCAAGGGCCTCGAACTTGGCCTGGTCGATGCGCTTAGCGACATGCGCACGGTGCTCAAGACCCGTTTCGGGGCGAAAACCCAGCTCAGGCTGATCACGGCGCCGCGCGGTTTCCTCGGGCGCTTCGGCCTGTTCGGTTCGAGCAAGGGCTTCTCAGTGCCCGATATCGCAGCAGCCGCCGCCAGCGGCGTGATCGATGCGGCGGAAGAGCGCGCGTTGTGGGCACGCTTCGGGCTTTGAAAAGCCGACAAAACCGTCTAGCATCAGAGCCTGAAGTCTCATGCATGTCGTTTTCCCAAAATCGGATCGACATGCATCAACCGACCCGACCGGCCGCCTTCGCCGGCCCAGCGTGGGAGGAGTTTTGGCATGCCGCAGATCATTTTCTTCACCGTCGTTGGCGTCGCCGCCTATTTCGGCTACCGCACCTTCATCCGCGAAGCCGAGCGCGTGACCGCCAAGGTGCGGCGCACCGAAAAACAGGCGGCCAATGGGGCGATCGGAACGCTGGTCAAGGATCCGAAGACCGGCGAATACCGGCTGGCCAAGGACTGAGCATCATTTCGCATACCATTGTGGACACCGACATCGGGTCGCGTAGCTGGCACGCGCACGCCAAGATAAATCTTGCGCTGCATGTCACCGGCAGGCGCCCTGACGGCTATCATCTGATCGAAAGCCTGGCGGTGTTCACGCGGTTTGGCGACAGGGTCGAAATCGGGCTCGCCGACAGCGACGGGTTTGCCGTGTCCGGCCGCTACGCCCCGGCCGTTCCTCTCGATGCGAGCAATCTGGTGCTCAAGGCGCGCGATGCCTTGCGACAGGCGGTCGGGCACGAGAGAACACCGCCGGTCGCCATCCGGCTCGAAAAGAACCTGCCTGTCGCCTCCGGCGTCGGCGGCGGGTCGAGCGATGCGGCGACCGTCCTGCGCGGGCTGGTGGAGATATGGGCCCTGGACATCGACGGCATCGAGCTGGCACGGATCGGCCTCTCGCTTGGCGCCGATGTACCGATGTGCCTGGCGGCCAGGCCGCTGGTCGCACGCGGCATTGGGGACGAGCTGTCGATGGTGCCGGATTTTTCGGCGCTTGGGCTGGTGCTGGTCAATCCGGGCACGCCGCTCTCGACGGCCGAGGTCTTCGCAGCGCTTTCGCGTCGTGACAACGAAGCCTTGCCGCCGCTGCCACGCAGCATCGACTTTCACAGCCTGCGCAACTGGCTGGAGATCACCCGCAACGATCTCGAGCCTGCAGCGCTTGCCATGCAGCCCGCGATTGGCAGGGCGCTTTCCTGGCTGAACAAGGCTGGATCCGGTTTTTCGCGGATGTCCGGGTCGGGCGCAACCTGCTTCGGCCTGTTCGAGACCGGCAATGTCGCCAAGCGCGCGGCCGCCGAAATCCGCGGCCGCCAGCCCGACTGGTTCGTCGCGGCGACACGCAGCATCGCATCGGAGGGCGCTGATGGCCAGAATTGACGAGAGCCGTTCCTTTATTCCCGTGCGCATCGCAGTGCTGACCGTTTCAGACACGCGCGGCCTCGCCGACGACAAATCCGGCCAGACATTGGCCGATCGCATCACCGAGGCCGGCCACATCCTGGCAGCCCGCGATATCGTCACCGACGACCGGGAGAAAATCCGCGACAAGGTTCTGGCGTGGTCGCTGGACAAGGATATCGATGTCGTGATCACCACCGGCGGTACCGGCTTCACCGGTCGTGACGTGACACCGGACGCGCTGGAGCCGATCTTCGAAAAGCGCATGGACGGCTTTTCGGAAGTTTTCCACCGCATCTCCTACGACAAGATCGGCACCTCAACGATCCAGAGCCGGGCAACCGGCGGCGTCGTCAACGCCACCTTCGTCTTCGTGCTGCCGGGTTCGCCAGGCGCCTGCAAGGACGCGTGGGACGGCATCCTGAAGGCGCAACTCGACTACCGGCACATGCCGTGCAACTTCGTCGAGATCATGCCGCGCCTGGACGAGCATCTGCGGCGTGGCACCAAGGCTGGATAAACAGGCTCAGCGGATGACCGGCTCGCCATGGAATCGCCGGCGCGATGGCGGCGATACGCCGAAGCCGACTTCCATCATCAGCCGCGGCGTGCGCGCCGGCACGGTGCCCATGTGGAAGCCGAACGGGTCCTCGACGAAGCCGAGACCGGCCTCGCCAGTCAGCGTCACCGGGCTCTGCTCGCCATACACATCCAGAACCTCTTGTGCGGGATGGCCGACCAGGAGGGTGAGTTGATGCTTGAGACTGCGTCGCTTGTGGCTGCCCCTGACATAGACATGCGGACCGGTGTCGGCATCGACCGCCTTGAGATAGAAAAAGAATTTCAGCATGCGCCAGTCGTCGAGGTCGAAATGATACTTGCCCAGCGAGGCAAGGTTCTTGTCGGCATCAGAGGCAGCACCGGTCGGAAAACTCCACCAGACGCGCGTCGTGATCAGTTTTGCCTGGCAGCCGAGATAGTGCGCGGCAACATCCAGAAGCAGCGGATCGCGCTGGATGGCCAGCGCCGCCGGGCAGTCGAGGATGCGCTCGAAAAAATGCCCACTGAGCAGCGAGCGGCCGAAGCGCTTCTCGGCCTCGGAATGTTCACCCGGCATGAATTCGAGGCGGCGGTCGAAATTGCCGAAGCAAGGCGTGCGTCCGGCGAAGTCAGCGATCTCCTCGTGGATATCAGACGGCAGGACCAGGCCTGAAAACAGCCCGTCGGAGCGCAGCGCTTCGACCACGGCTTCACGCTCGACGCCGGCAAACATCGTATCCACCGTATTGTCGACTGGACGGGCGCGTTTTGCACCCAGCCAATGCATGCGGCGTCCAGGCATTGTACGCGCCAGCACGAACATCGGCAGCCAGGCGGGGTTTTCGCGAAGATCCTTGAGATAGGTCGGAATGCGCACGGCGATGCGCCGCAACAGGCCGCCGTTGCGCGCAATGGCCTCGAGGCTGGCCGTGCCGGAATTGTCGGGGGTTGTAAGATTCATTGGGTCCTCGACTATGAGAGCGCCACCGATGCCGCATCGGTGTTCACCACTCGGCATGACCCAAACCCAATTCACCGCTTCGGTTGGAAACTAACCCGGCGTCAGATTTTGTGCAATGCACAACGGAGAGAGCACCTGCAAAAAATCATTGTCGTGAGCGATGCTTCTGCTTTACCGGCGCTACCCAGATCTCGGCGTCGAGCCGCTTTGTCGCTAGGCCGCGGGCGATGGCCTCGGCGCTGCCGGCACTCTTGGCCGAGGCCGCGGCCTGACGCTTGCTGATCAGCAATCCGTCGGCCAAGGCACGGTTTCCCGAAAAGACGCGCGCCAGGAACGGCGTGCGGCTGCCGCGCGCCCGCGAAAACCGTGCCGGCATGGTTTGCCTGGCCGTATGGTCGACCACCACGTCGATCCAGCCCTCCACCAGCCGTGCGCCCGGCTCCAGCAGCAGCAGCCAGTCCCCCTTGGCCTGGCGGATGCCGGCAGCAACGCCGCCAGTCACGTACTGACATCCGGCATGCTCGGCCACGCGATGCGTCTGGTCGGTGGAGCCCGTGTCGCAGACGATGACTTCACGCACGACGCCCTCGACCGCGCCGCCAATCAGCGAGGCAAGCGTGCGGGTAAGGCCCTCCTCGTCATTGCGGGTTTCGATGAGAACACTGAGCATCATTAGCCGAATAGCGGAAAGCGCGGCACAGCGCCAGTTATTGCAGCGCACCATAAAAAGTTCTTGCTTTGTTCTCATCGACAAAATAGGAATAATTTCATGAACAGAGCGATTCGACACAACATGGACAGTCCCTGGGAGCGGGCGAAGATGGAACAGATCGTGCGAGCCGACATTGCAGCTTTCGGAGCAGGAAGAGCCGAGATGGCCAATGCGATGATCGAGCAGAGTGGCGTGCGTGTCCGTCCGGACCGCAACCGCGGCAGGTCGGCGGGCATCAATCCGTCCGGCCGGTTCGAGCCAGTCAGCCGGCATGTGTTCGACGATGGCTGGAATTCGCTGGAGGAACTGCCGCCCTTCAAGACCGAAGTGCAGGTCGAGAAGCCGCGCACCATCATCACCCGCAACGAATCGCCCGACATCTCCTTCGACCGTTCGATCAACCCCTATCGCGGCTGCGAGCACGGCTGCGTCTATTGCTTTGCCCGGCCGACGCACTCGTTCATGGGCCTGTCGCCGGGCCTCGATTTCGAATCCAAGCTGTTCGCCAAGCCGGATGCGGCGCGCTTGCTCGACAAGGAGCTTTCGAAGGATGGCTACCAGCCGCGCACCATCGCCATCGGAACCAACACCGATCCCTACCAGCCGATCGAGAAGCAATATCGGATCATGCGCGAGATCCTCGAAGTTCTGGAAGCGCGCGGCCATCCGGTCGGCATCGTGACAAAATCCGCGTTGGTGACGCGCGACATCGATATCCTGTCGCGGATGGCCGAACGGGGGCTCGCCAAGGTGGCGCTGTCGGTGACGACGCTCGATCGCATGCTGGCCAGAACGATGGAGCCACGCGCGTCGACGCCGACCAAGCGGCTGGAGGCGATCCGCCAGCTTTCGGATGCCGGCATTCCGGCTTCGGTCATGGTCGCGCCGATCATCCCGGGCCTGACCGACCAGGAGATGGAACGCATCCTCGATTCGGCACGCGCGGCCGGCGCTCGTGAGGCGGGCTATGTCGTGCTGCGCCTGCCGCTGGAAGTCAGCCCGATCTTCAAGGACTGGCTGCTGCGTCATTATCCTGATCGCTACCGCCATGTGATGTCGCTGATCCGCTCGATGCGCGACGGCAAGGACTACGATTCGGAATGGGGCAAGCGCATGAAGGGCGCCGGTCCCTATGCCTGGCAGATTGGCCGGCGCTTCGAGATCACCGCCAAGCGACTCGGCCTCAATGCCGAACGGCGCACGCTGCGGACCGACCAGTTCGTTGTCGCCGCCAAGGATCAGTTGCAGCTGACGCTGCTTTGAGAATGCACTTCATTGCGGCGGTTTGATCTGCCGCAGCATAGGAATTCCGTCCGGCCTGCCCCGGCCTGCAGACGGTGCCCTCCCGGTCCGACGCCCCACCCGACCCGGAGGGACTTGCGGAGAATCGGAGCCGATGCGAACCTCGCCGCAACATGGCTCGCGCGCGTTCCGATTCTCCGCTTCTCTTTGAGATCATCGAGAAACCCGACTTCTCCTTCGAGACGAAGGCGATGGCGGACGGCCTGTGGCCGGTCGCCGGGATGGACGAGGCCGGCCGTGGCCCCCTGGCCGGGCCAGTGGTCGCCGCGGCCGTGGTGCTCGACCCCGCCAACATTCCGGACGGGCTCGACGATTCCAAGCGCCTCAGCCATTTGCAGCGTGAGGCCCTGTTCCTGCGAATCCTCGGCTCCGCGCTAGCGGTTTCAATGGCGTCGATCAGCGCCGAGGGCATCGACGGCAGCAACATTCTCAAGGCCAGCCTCGAAGCCATGCGCCGCGCGCTGGTCGGCCTGTCGGTTCAACCAAAGCTCGCCCTTGCCGACGGGCGCGACGTGCCACCGGGCCTGCCTTGCGCCGGGCGCGCGCTGATCAAGGGCGACCAGCGTTCGCAGTCGATCGCCGCCGCCTCGATCGTCGCCAAGGTTATGCGTGACCGCATGATGTGCGGCTGCGGCAACCATCACGACCGCTACGGGTTCGAAGTCCACATGGGCTACGCCACGGTCCGCCATCGCACGGCGATCGAAGCGCATGGCCCGGTGGCGCGGCTGCACCGCGTGTCGTTTGCGCCGTTTCGGCTTGGCGGGGTGGAAGTGGCGGAAGAAGAGAGCTTGGCCGGCCTGGATTGAGTTAAGCGGCTGCGACAGCAGTCTCCCCCCTCGAGGCAGGGGAATCGCATATGGCGATTTTGAGCTTGAAGTTGGTTTGAGAACGGATTCTTTGGGAAGGCAGTCCACCGAAGGAGTGACTGCCATTTCCAGC
>NZ_LMHO01000044.1:0-249859 GCF_001428185.1 Mesorhizobium sp. Root695
CGAGGACACCTGGCGCCACATCGGCCACCTCGTCGAAACCATCGAGGCAGCCGAATGCAAGAACTACTTCCAAAACGCAGGCTATGCTTCCGTCAAAACGTGAAAGGCTCTAGAGCGGCGCGGTCAGTTCGTGGATGAAGGAGAAATCGATCACACGGTCGATCTTGCGCAACAGGTGATCGGCGGGAACCAGCTGATCGAGCGTTACCATCTCGAGCGCGGTCTGTTCAGGGGCGGGTCGCTTCAACATGACCCAGTGAATCAAAAACCCCCGGCAAATGCCAGGGGTTTGTCAGCAGTCTGAGGCCGGGCATCGCCCGGCCTTTTTCGTTTGAGTTCGCACTGCCCGCGATTGTCTCAGCCAAGCTGCGTTGTATACGAGGCGCGCCGCTTTCGCCTCGTGCGATTGTGACGTTTTGGCAACACTTTCTGAACAACCCCCGCGCTAGAAGTCAGGCTGAGGAAATTGCCCATTTCCCGCCATAAACCCGGCGCACCTCGATCTTGTCTCGGGACACGCGCCAAAAGGCTCGGCGATGGGGCAGGCCGCACCGCCCGCGGCAAGGAAGAGTATGGACGCCAGAATCATCTCCAAGGCCAAGCTGCCCAGTCGCCATGTGACCGTCGGTCCGGCGCGTGCGCCGCACCGTTCCTATCTCTATGCGATGGGCCTGTCGGCGGCCGAGATCGCGCAGCCGCTGGTCGGCGTCGCGTCCTGCTGGAATGAGGCGGCGCCCTGCAACATCTCACTGATGCGCCAGGCACAGGTGGTCAAGAAGGGCGTCGCGGCCGCCAGCGGCACGCCGCGCGAATTCTGCACCATCACGGTCACCGACGGCATCGCCATGGGCCATCAGGGCATGAAGTCGTCGCTGGTGTCGCGCGAGGTCATCGCCGATTCGGTCGAACTCACTATGCGCGGCCATTGCTACGATGCGCTGGTTGGCCTGGCCGGCTGCGACAAGTCGCTGCCCGGCATGATGATGGCCATGGTGCGTCTCAACGTGCCATCGATCTTCATCTATGGCGGTTCGATCCTGCCCGGCAGCTATCGCGGCCGCCAGATCACCGTGCAGGACGTGTTCGAGGCGGTCGGCCAGCACTCGGTCGGCACGATCGACGATGCCGAACTGCTTGAAATCGAGCAAGCCGCCTGTCCGTCGGCCGGCTCCTGCGGCGCCCAGTTCACCGCCAACACCATGGCCACCGTCGCCGAGGCGATCGGCCTGGCGCTGCCCTACTCCTGCGGCGCGCCGGCACCCTACGAGATGCGCGACCGTTTCAATTTCGCCTCGGGCGAAAAGATCATGGAACTGATCGCGAAGAATATCCGGCCGCGCGACATCGTCACGTTGAAGGCGCTGGAAAACGCGGCGACCGTGGTGTCGGCAACCGGCGGCTCGACCAACGCGGCACTGCATCTGCCGGCGATCGCGCATGAGGCCGGCATCAAGTTCGACCTGTTCGACGTGGCGAAGATCTTCGAGAAGACGCCCTACATCGCCGACCTCAAGCCGGGTGGCAAATATGTCGCCAAGGACATGTTCGAGGCCGGCGGCATTCCGCTGTTGATGAAGACGCTGTTCGACCACGGTTATCTGCATGGCGACTGCATGACCGTGACTGGCCGCACTTTGGCCGAAAACATGCAGCACGTTGCCTGGAATGAACACCAGGATGTGGTCCGCCCGGCCAACAGACCCATTACCCAAACCGGCGGTGTCGTGGGCTTGAAGGGAAACCTTGCCCCCGAAGGCGCGATCGTGAAAGTCGCGGGCATGGCGGAGTTGAAGTTCTCCGGCCCGGCGCGCTGCTTCGATTCGGAAGAGGAATGTTTCGAGGCGGTGACGCATCGCAACTACAGGGAAGGCGAGGTTCTCGTCATCCGCTACGAAGGGCCGCGCGGCGGTCCCGGCATGCGCGAGATGCTGTCGACGACGGCAGCGCTGTACGGCCAGGGCATGGGCGGCAAGGTGGCGCTGATTACCGACGGGCGCTTCTCGGGCGCGACGCGCGGTTTCTGCATCGGCCATGTCGGGCCCGAGGCAGCCGTGGGTGGTCCGATCGGGCTGCTCAGGGATGGCGACGTGATCTCGATCGACGCGGTGAACGGCACGATCGAGGTGGCGTTGTCCGATAGCGAACTGGCGGCGAGGGCAAAGACCTGGAAGGCGCGCACGACCGACTATCAGTCGGGCGCGATATGGAAATATGCACAGACGGTAGGGCCGGCGCGCGATGGCGCGGTGACCCATCCGGGCGGTGCGAAAGAAACACATTGCTATGCGGACATCTGAGTTGTTGAGGTCGTCTGTCTTTTCGGCACTGGTCGTGATCGCCACTTTTGGCGCGACCTTTGGCGCCGTGGGCCAGGCCATGGCCTTCGACGACAAGGTGTTCGACGACAAGACCGGCGTGAAGCCGCAATCCAGCCCCTGGGCAGTGTTCCAGTTCGGCTTCTCCGCCTATAAGAACGGCCACAAGGAACAGGCCGCCGAGGCCTATAAATACGCCGCCGAGAACGGCCAGATCGGTGCCACCTGGAAGCTTGCCCGCATGTATGCCGAGGGCGATGGCGTGGCGCGCGACGACTATGAGGCGTTCAAGTTCTTCTCGGAAATCGTCGACCAGGATGTCGAGCCCGGCTCGCCCGAGGAAAGCTATGTCTCCGACGCGCTGGTGGCACTTGGCGACTATCTGCGCAAGGGTATTCCCGGCAGCCCGGTTACCGAGAACGAGGTCGCGGCCCAGGAATATTACATGCGCGCCGCCGCCAACTATCGCAATCCCAACGCGCAGTTCGAAATGGGGCAGATGTTCCTGAAGGGCGAGGGCGGCGTGAAGGCCAGCGTCAGGCAGGCCGGGCGCTGGTTCCAGCTCGCTGCCGAAAAGGGCCATGCCGGCGCCCAGGCGACACTGGGCCACCTGTTGTTCCAGAGCGGCAAGATCGTTCGTGGCCTGGCGATGATGACGGCAGCGCTCGAACGCGCTTCGCCTGCCGATCAGCCCTGGATCCGCGGCATGCAGGAGGAGGCATTCGCCACTGCCGGCGAAGCCGACCGCCGCACCGCGATCTCGCTGGCTGATGACATCCTTACCAAGGGCAACAACGCGGACCAGTAGTTTTGCAGCCGCGCTGGCCTCACCCAACAGCACTCTATTTCGATCTTGATCAGTGCGCGCTCGGCTCCGTCGGCACCATGCTGGGAGCCGGCGTCGAGATCGGCGTGGCGTGCGGGTGCGGCGCAATCGTGTTTGCGGGGCAGCTGTCCGCGACCTTCGTCCACGAGGTGTTGTTGAGCACCAGGTCGTAGCGGGCCAGATGGCTCTGGTCGGCAACCGTCAGGCAGGCGACCTGGCCAAGCTGGTAGGATTTTCCATTGGCCAGGCATTCCTGGTCGGCAAATGCCGCCGCAGGAGCGGCCAGGACAAATGCCAGGCCGATCGGACAAATAGAAAATCGAATGGTCATGGGAACCCCAGCCGCCATGCTGGCCCGCAACCAACGGCGCAAAATGGGGCGATGTGAGGGTTTAACGCAGTCAGGCAGGCTGCAGCGCTAGATCAATCGCCACCGGCACGTGATCGGAAGGCTTTTCCCAGGCACGCACATGCTTTTCGATCGAAGCCGATGAGAAACGGTTGGCGGCTTCCGGCGACAAAAGCAGATGGTCGATGCGGATGCCGTTGTTCTTCTGCCAGGCGCCGGCCTGATAGTCCCAGAACGTATAGGTGTCGGGCCTGTCGGTGACCGCGCGCACCGCCTCGGTGAAACCAAGGTTGAGCAGCCGCCGGAAGGCTTGCCGCGTCTGTGGCTGGAACAGCGCGTCGCCCAGCCAGTTCTCCGGAAACCGCGCGTCGATCGGCTCGGGAATGACGTTGTAGTCACCGGCTAGCACCAGGGCCTCCTCCAGCTTGAGCCGCTCCTGCGCCCAGCGCTCCAGCCGTGCCATCCAGGACAGCTTGTAGGGGAACTTTTTCTCGTCATCGATCGGATTGCCGTTCGGCAGATAGAGCGAGGCGACGCGCAATGCACCCTTGTCGGTCGAGAAAACGCCTTCGATGAAACGCGCCTGCTCGTCGGAATCGTCGCCGGGCAGGCCTCGGATCACCTCGTCGAAGCGCAATTTCGAGAGGATGGCGACACCGTTGAAGCCCTTCTGGCCATGAGTTTCGACATTGTAGCCAAGCGCCTCGATCTCGGCGCGCGGGAATTGCTCGTCGACAGTCTTGATCTCCTGCAAGCAGGCGATGTCGGGCGCGCTCTCGGTCAGCCAATGGGTCAGGTTGCCAATTCGGGCGCGCACGCCGTTGATGTTCCAGGTGACGATTTTCATGACGGTCTCATTGTTCTTGCGGCGGATGGCGTTCGACCAGTCCGATCGTATTGCCCGCCGGGTCCTTTAGGAAGGCCATCCATTCGCTTTCCCCCGCTGGACCGAACTGGCCCTCGGTATCGCGATGGACAAGCGACGGCGGCGCGGTGAAAGGGACACCCGAAGCTTTCGCCTGCGCATGGAAGTCCTCAAGGTCCGATATGTCGAGATAGACGGTGCCGGCAGGTATGCCGTCGGTGAACAGCAGTCTGATATCGTCGGCCATGATGAAGGCGATGCCCGGCGGATCAAAGCGGGCATGCAGACTCATGCCGAGCACGTCGCGCCAGAAGGCCAGTGTCGCGTCGAGGTCACGTCCAGCCGACAGCGCGATCTGACGGACCGCGCCGATGGCAGGCATGGCTATACAGAGAAGCTCGTGCCGCAGCCGCAGGAGGCGACGGCATTCGGATTCCGGATCTGGAACGACTGGCCCATCAAATCGTCGACGAAATCGATCACAGAGCCGCCCATATAGACCAGCGAGAGGTCGTCGATCAGCACTGTGGCGCCGTCCTTCTCGATGGCGACGTCATCGTCATTCGCACCTTCGACCAGGTCGAACTTGTAGGAGAAGCCCGAGCAGCCACCGCCTTCGACCGAAACGCGCAGCGCCGTCTTGCCGGCCTCGCCCGAGACAATCTTGGCGATCCGCCTGGCGGCGGCCTCGGTCATATCGACTTTCATGGCAGTCTTGGCATCAGCGCCCATGGGCGTCACCTTGCTTTCGGTTTCACATGATAGGTATGAAGCGCGAGGGGCCAAGTCAACTGCGGCAGCATCAGCCATGACCAATGAGTTGGGCGACATCGGATTCGGTTATCGGCCACGCGCAGCCTATGCCTGCGATCCGGCAAAGTCGCGCGGGCGGCTGTTCGACGAGGTGGAAAGCCCGACCCGCACGCCGTTCCAGCGCGACCGCGACCGCATCATCCATTCGACGGCGTTCCGCCGGCTGAAACACAAGACGCAGGTCTTCATTGCGCATGAAGGCGACCATTACCGCACCCGGCTGACCCATTCGATCGAGGTGGCCCAGATCGCGCGCGCCCTGGCACGGGCGCTGCGTGGCGACGAGGATCTGGCCGAGGCGGTGGCACTGGTACATGATTTCGGCCACACGCCCTTCGGCCATACCGGCGAGGACGCGCTGAACGAGAAGATGGCCGCCTGGGGCGGCTTCGACCACAACGCGCAGTCGCTGCGCATCGTGACAAGGCTTGAGGCGCGCTATGCCGAATTCGACGGGCTCAATCTGACTTGGGAAACGCTGGAAGGCCTGGTCAAGCACAATGGACCGCTGACGGACGCCAACGGCAAAGGCCTGAAAGGGCCGGTGCCACAGGCGATCCGTGATTATTCCGAACTGCACGACCTTGAGATGGACCGGTTTGCCGGCATCGAGGCGCAATGCGCGGCGATCGCCGACGATATCGCCTACAACACGCATGATATCGATGACGGGTTGAGGGCAGGGCTCTTGACGCTGGGCATGCTGGATACGGTTTCGCTGCCGGGAACGATCCTGAAAGGCGTGCGCGCACGCTATCCCTCCCTCGATGACGTGCGCACCGGCCATGAACTGATGCGGCGACAGATCACCGCCATGGTCGAGGATGTCATTGTCTCCACCACAGCCAATCTGGAGCGCATCAGGCCGCAGAGCGCCGATGCGGTGAGGGCGGCGGGCGAGACGATGGTCACTTTCTCGGCCGAAATGGCCGCCTTGGAGAAAGAACTGAAGGCCTTTCTCTACAAGCATCTCTATCGGCATGCGGAGGTGATGCGGGTGCGCGCGGACGCCGAGCAGATCGTCAAGGATCTGTTCGACGCCTATTTCGCCAATCCGCGCGCCATGCCGGACGGCTGGCGCGAGGGGCTTGATCGGGCCGACGATCGCATCAAGGCGCGCAGCGTCGCCGACTTCCTGGCGGGTATGACCGACACCTACGCGCTCAAGGAACACCGGCGTTTGTTTGACCATACGCCTGAATTGAGCTAGGGCGGGCTCGATTTTGCCGGCCAACGAGCCGGATTCGCTGCAAAGCCGCCAGAGCCAGACCCCAGAGTCACACAAATGAACATCTTCGCCGATTTCACCGCGCGAATCATAAAAGCCGTCGAAGCGCTTGATTTGAAAGACAATGATGGCGTTTCGCCGGATCTGTCGCGCATTGCCGTCGAGCCGCCGCGCGACGCCAGCCATGGCGACCTGGCGACCAATGCGGCGATGGTGCTGGCCAAGCCGACCGGTCAGAATCCGCGCGCGCTGGCCGAAAGACTGGCGCTGGCGCTGCGCGACGACAAGGATGTCGCCGCGACAGAAGTGGCCGGTCCTGGTTTCGTCAATCTCAGGCTCAAGGACGGCTTCTGGCAGACGCATCTGACCGCACTGCTTGGCGAGGGCCGCAACTACGGCCGCTCGACGGTTGGCGGCGGCAGGAAGACCAATGTCGAATATGTCTCGGCCAATCCGACCGGGCCGATGCATGTCGGCCATTGCAGGGGTGCCGTCGTCGGCGACGCGCTCGCCAACCTGATGGCCTTTGCCGGTTACGACGTGACCAAGGAATATGTCATCAACGATGCCGGCTCGCAGATCGACGTGCTCGGCCGTTCCGCATTGCTGCGCTACCGCGAAGCACTGGGCGACGACATCGGCGAAATACCCGCCGGCCTCTATCCCGGCGATTACCTGGTGCCAGTCGGCCAGGCGCTGGTCGCGGAATTCGGCCGCTCGCTTCTGCAGATGCCGGATGACGAGGCGCTCGTTATCGTCAAGGACCGCACCATCGATGCGATGATGGCGATGATCCGCGAGGATCTGGCTATGCTCAACGTGCATCACGACGTGTTCTTCTCCGAGCGCACGCTGCACGCCGACAATGCCAGGAAGATCCGCTCGGCGATCAACGATTTGACGCTGAAGGGCCATATCTACAAGGGCAAGTTGCCGCCGCCCAAGGGCGAGAAGCCCGACGATTGGGAGGACCGCGAGCAGACGCTGTTCCGCTCGACCGCGGTCGGCGACGACATGGACCGGGCGCTGGTCAAGTCGGATGGCTCATTCACTTATTTCGCCGCCGACGTGGCCTATCTCAAGGATAAGGTCGATCGTGGTTTCGTCGACCTGATCTATGTGCTCGGCGCCGACCATGGCGGCTATGTCAAGCGGCTGGAAGCCTTGGCGCGGGCGATTGCCGGCGAAGAGGTGAAGCTCACCGTGCTGCTTTGCCAGTTGGTGAAACTGTTTCGCGATGGCGAACCGGTGCGCATGTCGAAGCGGTCCGGTGATTTCGTGACGCTGCGCGAAGTGGTGGAGGAGGTCGGCCGCGACGCGATCCGCTTCATGATGCTCTACCGCAAGAACGATGCACCGTTGGATTTCGACTTCGCCAAGGTGACCGAGCAGTCCAAGGACAATCCGGTGTTTTATGTGCAGTACGCCTCGGCGCGCTGCCATTCGGTGTTCCGGCAGGCGAGCGAGCAATTGGGCGAGGCCAATTTCGACCGCAACAGCCTGGCGTCCGCCGTGGCTTTGCTGACCGACGAGGGCGAGATCGGCCTGATCCGCAAGCTTGCCGAATACCCGCGTCTGATCGAGTCCGCGGCACTTGCGCTCGAGCCGCACAGGCTGGCATTCTACCTCTATGATCTGGCTTCCAGCTTCCACGGACACTGGAACCGTGGCACGGATAATCCGGACTTACGTTTTGTTAAGGTTAACGACCGACAATTGACGCATGCCAGACTAGGGCTGGTGCAGGCTGTTTCGGACGTTTTGACGTCCGGCCTGACGTTGATCGGAGCCGCCGCGCCCACCGAAATGCGTTAGGTTTGACTAAATAACCTGTCACCTTTTGCCCACATTGCGCTGGTAAGGGCCAACCCTACGCGACGTCCATGGCGTCCGAATGAGTGCGAGTTCGGGAACAATAATGGCAGACAGAACCCAGCTGAGAGTAGCCGACATCAACGACATCTCTGACGATGATCCGTTCGCGGAGCTGACCAGGATCATGGGGTTCGACCCGCGCCAGCCGGTCAAGCCGCAGTCGCCCGCCCAGCCGAAAGCCCCCGCCGCCGATCACGTGGCGGAAGAGGGCGATTTCGATATCGATCTCGAGAAGGAGATGATGGGCGAGTTCGGCGCTGACGACAGCGACGCCGCTCCGGTTGCCGAGGCTCATGAGCCGACTTTCGAGCAGGAGCCTTTGTTCGAGGCGGCCACCGTCAGCGCAGCCGACGACGATCTTGCCGTCTCGCTCGATGACGACTTCCATCTGGATCTGGCTGAAATCGACGGCGATGCAGCCGTCGCCAGCCATGTTGAACTTGGCGCGGCCGAAGCCGCGCCATCCGTCGAGCCGGCTTTCGACTCCGATTTCGACAATGCCGTCGCCAGTTCGCTTGAGGATGTCTCGCCCTTCGAGGACGATCAGCCGATGGCTGACGAGCTTGCCGCGTCGCTCGACCATGATTTTCGGATCGATGAGGAAGCCGAAGAGACCCAGCCCGCTGTGGCCGGCGCCGATGCGCCAGCTTCAGTCGAGACGGCTTCCGATCATGAAGTGGTGTTCGACGATGCGGTTGCGATCTCGCTCGAAGACGAACTGATGCTTGACGACCATTCGGCGGCGGAACAGTCCTACACGGCTGCCGATCCCGTCGAGTATCCCATGCCGGAGCAGGCGGCCGCGCGTGACGGCCAGGCAATCTCCGGTGAGTATCGTGCCGGCGACTTCGACGACGCCATGGCTGATGTCGACATGGATTTTGACGTTCGCGCTGATGCGCCGGTCGCATTCGACGAGCCGGAAGCGCATGATGTGCTTGCCGATACCACTGATGCGAAGGGCGAGATTTCCAGCCCTGAAGCTGCGTCGGATGATGCTTTCGACCTGAACTTCGACGATACGTTTGCCGAAACAGTGGAAGAGCCGGTCGCTGAAATTGCCGCCGCTTCGCTCCAGCCGGTGGTGCCAGCCGCTGATATGGCCGAGCCGGTGCAAGCCCCGATCGCGGATGAGCGAAGCCTGGAAGACGAGTTGAACGCGCTGCTGGGCGCCATGACCGCACGCACGGCGCCGGTGGCCAGCGAGCCCGTCACGGCTCAGCCAGCTGTCGCCCCTCCGCCGCCTGTCGCCGCCCAGCCGCCTGTCGTCGAAGCAGCAGAGACCGCCGAAGAACCGGCCGAACTTGTCGGTGACCTCGAGTGGGATCTTGATGAATCCGCGCCTGAGCAGAATCAGCACGTTGGTAGTGTGCAAGCGGCCGATGCGAATCTCGACGATCTTATGCTTGATGAAGTTGAGGGCCTGGATTCGGGCTCGGGTGTTGCCGGGCATGGCGATGTCGATTTCGACAATGATGCGTTCGACGCGGCTTTGGCCAAAAACCTCGACCCGCGTGACATGGCCCGGGACAATTCGGCGGATTCTCTCGATTGGCTGGCGGAACGTTCCGCGCCGCCAGAGGTAGCCCGTTCGTGGAGCCGCGTGACGCCGGTTCCGCAGCAGCCGTCATTCAGCGCTCAGCCTGCTTTTAGCGCTCAGCCGGCCGCTTCGATGGCATCCATGGCCGCAGCGCCGGCAGTCGCCGCGGTGACGTCCTACCGTTCGGCCGAGCCGGTCGAGACCGTCGCGCCCGCAGCCCCTGTATCGGCGCCTCAATCGCGCCAGTCCGCGCGTTACGAGGACATGCCCGATGTTGAGACCGTCGATGTGCCCGAGCGTGTCGTGGCGCTGGCGGACGATCTCGATATTCCGGAACTGCACTTCGAGGAAGATCAGCCGGCGACGTCTGGCTATGACGATCTCGACGCCGAGTTCTCCAGCCTTCTCTCCGAGATGAACGCGGTGGAGGTCGCTCCCGCAGGCAGCGTGGCCGGCGCGTCTTACGATGATGACTCCTACGCCGCAGGCTTCAAGCCGGGCTATGACAGTGTCAGCCCGGGCTATGACAGCGTCAAGCCGGGCTATGACGGGGTCAAGCCGGGTTATGAGCCGGAAGCGCGGACCTATGCGGCGCGGCCGATGGAAATATCTGCCCGCGCGGCGGCGCCTACGGGTTACGCCGATGCGTCCGACGGCTTCGATCTCGACAGTCTGCCCGGCAGCCAGCCGGTTTCACAGGCGGATGATTTCACCGTCGATGAATTGGACTACGATCCCGAACTTGACGAGACGATGGCTGTTCCCGGTCTCGGCGAGCGTGGAGCCGCGAGGCCATCGCGTGGACGTGGCCTGTTCATTGCCGCAATTGTCGGCGCGGTGGCGGTCGCAGGCGGCCTCGGTGCCTTTGCGCTGTCTTTCGGTGGCAAGGGCGGCAGCGATGCGCCGGTGATCGTCAAGGCCGACAACGCGCCGATCAAGGTCAAGCCGGAGAATCCGGGTGGAGCCGTGGTGCCGAACCAGGACAACAAGGTCTACGACGCGGTCAGGGGCGCGAAGCCCGCGGAGCCGGTCCAGGAAAAACTGGTCACCACCACCGAAGAGCCAGTGGACGTCCAGGCGAAGGACCCGGCCCGCGCCATCGATCTTTCACCGGACCAGAACGCAGGTGCCGCTGGAACCGATGTCGGCAACGCTGCGTCAACGGCCGGCGACGCTTCGGCCGACAACTCGGCGGCCACGCCCAAGTCCGAGGACCGCATCGCGCAGGTGCTGCAGGATGCCGACAAGGGCACCAATGCCGATGTCGTCGCCGTTGCGCCGCGCAAGGTGAGGACCATGGTGGTCAAGTCGGACGGTTCGCTGGTGCCGCGTGAAGATCCGGCGCCTGCCGCCCCGCAAGTGGCCGCAACGGAGCCGGTCGACCCGGCGCCGCAGCATGTTGCCCCGTCGGCGCAGGCCGATGCGGACCAGACCGGCACCGTGGCGCCTGCCGCCGCCCAGGTGGACGACGAGCCGGCCCTCAAGCCGGCAGCCAAGCCCAAGGCTGAGGCCAAGGCCCAGTCGGCCAACACGCCGGCCAAGGTTCCGCTCGCGCCGCAGCGCCCGTCCGACCAGCCGGTCGATGTCGTCGGCGAGGTCAAGCCCGATCAGGTTGCGTCCATCGACCCGGCATCGACCGCGACCGGCGGTGGTTCGTGGTCGATGCAGATCGCTTCGCAGCCGACGGTCGAAAGCGCCCAGTCGAGCTATCAGGACCTGCAGCGCCGCTACGGCAGCGTGCTCGCCGGGCGTACCGCCAACATCGTCAAGGCCGAGATCGCCGGCAAGGGCACGTTCTACCGCGTGCGCGTCCCGGCCCAGTCGCGCAATGACGCGATCAATTTGTGCACCAGCTACAAGGCCGCCGGCGGCAACTGTTTCGTCTCGCGCTAGAACTGGAGCCAACCGATCAAAAAGCCAGCGCGGTCACCGCGCCGGCTTTTTTCATGGGGAAAGCAGATCTGGCATTTGATCGCTTGTGATCCGGATGATTCCCTTTGATCGCTCGAAGCTTTAGACTCCTGACATGACCGAATCAAAATCCATGATCCTCGGCTGTGCCGGGAAATCGCTCACCCGCGAAGAAATCAATTTCTATCGCAATGAATGCCCGTGGGCCTTCATCCTGTTTGCGCGCAACATCGGCGAGACCGAACAGATCCGCGATCTGGTCGCCTCGATGCGCGACTGTATCGGGCGCCCGGACGCGCTGGTGTTCATCGACCAGGAAGGCGGCCGTGTGCAACGACTGCGGCCGCCGCTGGCGCCGAACTATCCGGCCGGCGGCGCGCTCGGGGCGCTGTGGCGCGACGACCATGATGCCGGCGCCCGCGCGGCGTGGCTGATGGCGCGGCTGCATGCCTTCGACCTGCTGCGTTACGGCATCACCGCGGATTGTCTGCCGGTGCTCGACGTGCCGATCGAGGGCGCCAGCGACGTCATTGGCGCACGCGCCTATGGCAAGGACCCACGACCGGTGATTGAACTCGGCCGTGCTGCCGCGGAAGGGCTAATGGCAGGTGGAGTGCTGCCTGTGATGAAGCATATTCCGGGCCATGGACGCGCCTTTGCCGACACGCATTTCGAATTGCCTGTTGTCAATGCCTCGCTCAGCGATCTGCAGCGGCATGATTTCGCCCCGTTCCGGGAGCTCAACCATCTGCCGATGGCAATGACGGCGCATGTCGTCTACAGCGCGATCGACCCCAACAACCCGGCGACCACCTCCGGCAAGGTTATCGACGAGATCATCCGGCGCGAAATCGGCTTCGACGGGTTGCTGATGAGCGACGACACGTCGATGAAGGCACTTTCTGGGGATTTCCCGACAAAGGCGGCCTCGATCCTTGCGGCGGGCTGCGATCTGGTCCTTCACTGCAACGGCGTTTTCGAGGAGATGGCCGGCATCGCATCGCGCACGACGGGGCTTGAGGGCACGTCGCTGGAGCGAGCAAAGCGGGCGCTGACCTATATAAAGAACCGTGACACGGTTGAAGAAACCGAAATACGTGCCGAATTCGCCACCTACTTCGATGCGGTGGCATAGCAAAAGGAAAGTGACAGGCCGTGGCGGAAACATTGGAAAGCAAGGCCGCGAAGGCCGCACCGATGGACCGTCTGTGGGCCGAGAATGACGATTCACGCGTCACAGGCGACCCGTCGCTGGTCGTCGACGTGGCCGGCTTCGAAGGTCCGCTCGATCTTCTGCTGCATCTTGCACGCACCCAGAAGGTCGATCTGGCGCGCATTTCGATCTTGGCGCTGGTCGAGCAATATCTGACCTTTGTCGAGACGGCGAGGGCGCTCAGGCTCGAGCTCGCTGCCGACTATCTGGTAATGGCGGCGTGGCTGGCTTTCCTGAAGTCGAAGCTTCTGATCCCCAAGCAGCCGGGCGACGAGGGCGAAAGCGGCGAGGAACTGGCGGCGGTGCTGCAGTTCCGGCTGAAGCGGCTGGAGGCCATGCGCGACGCCTCGGCGCGCCTGGTCAACCGCAACCGGCTCGGCCGAGACGTGTTCGCGCGCGGCATGCCGGAAATGGTCATCGTCGAAAAGCGCAACGCCTATTCGGCCTCGCTCTACGATCTGTTGACCGCCTACGCCCAGCAGCGGCAGAAGCAGGCGATCAACAATGTGACGATCGCGAGGCGCGGTGTCTGGTCGCTCAAGGACGCGCGCGATATCCTGACCCGCCTGGTCGGGGCCGTGAGCGACTGGACGACGCTGGAAAGTTTTCTGATCGTGTACATGACCAGCCCCGAGGAGCGGCGCACGGCGATCGCCAGTTCGTTTGCGGCCACGCTGGAGCTGGTGCGCGAAGGCAAGATGGATGTGCGGCAGGACGAAGTGTTCGCGCCGATCTATCTGCGCGGCCGCACGCAGGCAATCAAGGCAGTCGAGGTGGCATCATGAGCGAACGCGCCAACGCTTCGGTTATCCCGTTCAAGGTCGGCGATGAACCCGAAGAGGAGCTGTTTTCGCAGGAACCGGCCGAGCAGGCGCAGAACCCGGCCGAGCGGTTGCATATGGCGGAAGCCGTGCGCATGGCCGAGGCGATCGTGTTCGCCAGCGCTGAGCCTGTCAGCGAAAAGCAGCTTGCGGCACGCCTTCCGGACGGCATCAACATCGCCCTGGCCATGGCCGAGTTGCAGCAGATCTATGCGCGGCGCGGCGTCAATCTGGTGCGTATCGGCGACGCCTGGGCGTTCCGCACGGCCGGTGATCTCGCTTTCCTGATGAGCCGGGATACTGTCCAACAAAGGAAGCTCTCCCGCGCGGCCCTCGAAGTGCTGGCGATCATTGCCTATCACCAGCCGGTGACGCGCGCCGAGATCGAGGACATCCGCGGCGTCGAAACCTCGAAAGGCACGCTCGACACGCTGCTGGAGACGGAATGGGTGCGCATGCGTGGCCGGCGCAAAACGCCGGGACGCCCTGTCACCTACGGCACCACCGACACTTTCCTCGACCATTTCGCCCTGGAAGAGATCCGCGATCTTCCGGGCATGGAGGAGTTGAAGGGTGCCGGCCTGCTTTCGGGCCGCATGCCGTCGAATTTCGCCATTCCGCAGCCGCCTGCCGATCCCGACGCACTGACCGACGACGAGGATGCGCTGACCGACATCGACCTCGAGGAACTCGGCTTGCTGACGCCGCGCGTCACGGAAGATTGACTGGCATTAGTGGCCAACTTGATGAGGATGCGCGGATTCGTAGCGGGCCATCGCGTTGAAAATGCGTGACATCCGCCACCCTTTCATAAACTCTGTCGCGGTTGTGTTTGAATCCCAACGCGAAAGCGCATAGATCATCGCCAGGGAAAACATTCGAGAGAGATTTGCTATGGGTTCATTTTCGATTTGGCACTGGATGATCGTGCTGGTGATCGTGCTTTTGGTGTTCGGCCGCGGCAAGATTCCCGAGCTGATGGGCGACATGGCCAAGGGCATCAAGAGCTTCAAGAAGGGCATGGCCGACGACGACGTTGCCGAAGACAAGCGCACCGTCGAACATCGCGCCGACGAGACCGTCGCGGCCGCGAAGGAAAAAGCCAGCAAGAGCTGAGCCACAGGTTCTAGTCGGAACAGAGTGCCATGTTTGAAGTCGGCTGGACCGAAATGCTGGTCATCGCGATCGTCATGATCGTGGTCGTCGGGCCCAAGGATTTGCCCAATATGCTGCGCACCTTCGGCCGCACGACGGCGAAGCTGCGCGCCATGGCATCCGATTTCCAGAAACAGTTCAACGAGGCGCTGAAGGAAGCCGAGCTCGACGACGTCAAGAAGTCAGTCGACGAGCTCAGGGGGCTCAGCCCGATGGCCGAGATCAGGAAGCAGCTCAATCCGTTCGAACAGGCCGCGGCCGACGTTCGCTCCGGCGTCGACGCGGCGATGAAGCCGAAGCCGGCGGATGATCCGGCAACACCTGTCGCTTCGACCCCGCAGGCGGCCGAGCCGTTGAAGAATGGTGCAACGACCATGCCTGGCGGTAACGCGGCTGAAGCAGCACCAGCAGCGCCGATTTTTCCGGCGATGACAGACGAATCTGTGGTGACGTCGTCACTGCCGACGGCACCTGTTGTGACTCCGAAGGCGTCCCCGGCGAAGAATGCAGCCAAGCCTGCGCCGGCAAAAGCGATGCCGATAGCAAAAGCATCGGCCAAGGCTTCGGCAAATGGCGCAAAGGCTCCGGCGCCGGCGAAAACGGTCGCCGCGAAGCCTGCTGAGGCCAAGGTGATCGCGACCAAAACCGTGGCAAAAGCCGAACCGAAGCCTGCCGCGGCGAAGAAGCCGGCGGCCAAGAAGACGGCTGGAGCCGCCAAGTGAGCGTTTCGGACACCGAAAAAGACGAGATCGAGAAATCGTCGGCGCCGCTGATGGAGCATCTGATCGAGCTGCGACGACGGCTGATCTGGTCGCTGGGCGGCTTCTTCGTTGCCTTCCTGGTCTGTTTCTTCTTCGCCAAGAAGCTGTTCAACCTTCTGGTCGTCCCGTTCAAATGGGCGACGCAGTGGGCAGGGCTCGATCCGCACAAGGTCGAGCTGATCTACACCGCGCCGCAGGAATTCTTCTTCACCCAGGTCAAGCTCGCCATGTTCGGCGGCATGGTGATCGCCTTTCCGCTGATCGCCACGCAGATCTACAAATTCATCGCGCCCGGCCTCTACAAGAACGAGCGCAACGCCTTCCTGCCGTTCCTGATCGCGTCGCCCATCCTGTTCCTAATGGGCGCGTCGCTGGTCTATTTCTTCTTTACGCCGATGGTGATGTGGTTCTTCCTCGCCATGCAGCAGGCCGGCACCGACGATCAGGTGCAGATTTCGCTGCTGCCGAAAGTGTCGGAATATCTCAGCCTGATCATGACGCTGATCTTCTCCTTCGGCCTGGTGTTCCAGTTGCCGGTGGTGACCAGCCTGATGACACGAGTCGGCATGCTGTCGTCCAAGGGGCTGGCCGAGAAGCGCAAATGGGCGATCGTCATCGCCTTCGTCGTTGCGGCCGTGCTGACGCCGCCCGATCCGATGAGCCAGATCGGCCTGGCCATCCCGACCATCCTTCTCTACGAGGTCTCCATCTGGGCTGCCCGGCTGATCGAGCGCGATCAGGAAAAGCAGCGTGTGGCACGCGAGAAGCGGGACGCGGCGGAGACCGTGGCGGACAAGGCCCCGGACGAGCCTCCGGCGCCTGCGGCCTCGTAACACCGGGCTGCGTGGAAAACGGCAGCCGCAGCCTAGCCTCATCTTGCATCGATCAAGGATGCGGTTTACGCCCTCTGGCTGAAACGCATCGCTATCCACGCGATGCGTTTCAGCTTTGTTTGAAGCATGTCGTTGTCCCAAAACGCTGCGCACTTTTGGGCGATATGCTCCCTGAGGACGGATGAACCATGCTTGACATTAAATGGATTCGCGACAACCCGAAGGCCCTTGTCGAGGCGCTGGTGAAGCGCTCGTGGTCGGCTGACGAGGCGCAGTCCACGGTCGACGGGCTGATCGCCTCGGACGAGGCGCGGCGCGAACACGTCACCGAACTGCAGACCAAGCAGGAGCGCCGCAATGCCGCCTCGAAGGAGATCGGCAACGCCATGCGTTCGGGCGATGCGGCCCTTGCCGAGAAGCTGAAAGCCGAAGTCGGCGAGATCAAGACCTTCATCCAGAACGGCGAGGCGCGCGAACGCGAACTCGACAAGGCGCTGAACGATGCGCTGGCGGTGCTGCCCAACATACCGTTCGACGACGTGCCTGTCGGCAAGGACGAGCACGACAATGTGGTGAAGCACATTGTCGGCAAGGTGCCGACGCGGTCGAACTGGGTGAAGGAGCACTTCGAGATCGGCGAAGCGCTCGGCATGATGGATTTCGAGCGGGCGGCGAAACTGTCGGGCTCGCGTTTCACCGTGCTGAAGAGCGGTCTGGCGCGGATGGAACGCGCGCTCGGCCAGTTCATGCTCGATCTGCACACGACCGAGCATGGCTACGAAGAAGTCATCCCGCCGCTGATGGTCAAGGACGACGTTCTGTTCGGCACCAACCAGCTGCCGAAGTTCGAGGAAGACCTGTTCTTCACGCCGCATGGGGAGGGCAGGCTTGGCCTGATACCCACCGCCGAAGTGCCGCTTACCAACCTGGTGCGCGAGGAAATCACCGCGCATGAAAAGCTGCCGCTGCGCTACACCGCGCTGACGCCGTGCTTCCGTTCGGAAGCGGGCTCGGCCGGGCGCGACACGCGCGGCATGCTGCGCCAGCATCAGTTCTACAAGGTCGAGCTGGTGTCGATCACCGACCAGGAATCGTCACTTGCCGAACACGAGCGAATGACGCAATGCGCCGAGGAAGTGCTGAAGCGGCTCGGCCTGCCGTTCCGCACCATGACGCTGTGCACCGGCGACATGGGCTTCGGCGCGCGCAAGACCTATGACATCGAGGTCTGGCTGCCCGGCCAGAACGCCTATCGTGAGATCTCGTCCTGCTCGGTGTGCGGCGATTTCCAGGCGCGCCGCATGGACGCCCGCTACAAGGACAAGGACGGCAAGGGCAACCGCTTCGTCCACACGCTCAACGGTTCGGGCACGGCGGTTGGCCGCGCGCTCATCGCCGTCATCGAAAATTACCAGAACGAGGATGGCAGCGTAACCATTCCTGAAGTGCTGCGGCCTTACATGGGCGGTCTGGAAAAGATCGAAGCGAAATGATGCGCATTCTTCTGACCAATGACGACGGCATTCATGCCGAGGGCCTGGCGTCGCTCGAACGCGTCGCGCGCACGCTGTCCGACGATGTCTGGGTGGTGGCGCCGGAGCAGGACCAGTCCGGTTACGCGCACTCGCTGTCGATCTCGGAGCCGCTGCGGCTGCGCAATATCGGCGAGAAGCATTTTGCCGTGCGCGGCACGCCGACCGATTGCGTCATCATGGGCGTCAAGAAGATCCTGCCTGGCGCACCCGACCTGATCCTATCCGGCATCAATTCCGGCGCCAACATCGCCGACGACGTCACCTATTCCGGCACCGTCGCCGGCGCCATGGAAGGCGCGCTGCTCGGCATCCGCTCGATCGCGCTCAGCCAGGGCTACAGCTATGTCGGCGAAGATCGCGTCGTGCCTTACGAGACGACCGAGGCGCTGGCGCCGGCCTTGCTGAAGAAGCTGGTTGCGACCCCGCTACCGGACGGCGTTCTGCTCAACGTCAATTTTCCCAACTGCCTTCCCGAAGAGGTGGCCGGGACGGTGGTCACCACGCAAGGCAAGCTGGTGCACTCCCTGTGGGTCGATGAGCGCCGCGACGGGCGCGGCCTGCCTTACTACTGGCTGCGCTTCGGCCGCGAGCCTGTCGAAGGCAAGCAAGGCACCGACCTCTACGCTTTGCGCAACAGGCTGGTGTCGGTGACGCCCCTGCAACTCGACCTCACAGCGCATGAAATCCGTGACCAACTGAGCAAGGCGCTTGCATGAACCAGGGGCTCGATGACCGCGAAGGCTTTGCCGCCTTTCTGCTGCGCCTGCGCGGCCGGGGAACAGTGCCGAAGGCGCTGATCGCGGCCTTCGAGGCGACGCCGCGACGCGGTTTCCTGGCTGCCCAGTTCCATTCCATCGCCTGGTCGGACCGCATGCTGCCGATCGAATGCGGCGAAGCGATCGAAGGCGCCGACATGCAGGCAGCGGTGATCGCGGCGCTCGCCATCGAGCAGGGCAACCGCGTGCTCGAGGTCGGCGCCGGCTCCGGCTACACAGCGGCGGTGATGTCGCGCTTGGCGGCGCGGGTCGTCACCACCGATCGCTACAAGACGCTCGTCGAGCAGGCGAGGCAGCGTTTCGAGGCGCTCGGCATCGGCAACGTGATCGTGCGCCACGCCGATGGTTCCGGCGGCCTGCCGAATGAAGGGCCGTTCGATCGCATCGTCGCCTGGGCCGCCTTCGACAGCCTGCCGCGCTTCCTGCTCGACCAATTGTCGAGCGGCGGCATCGTCATCGCTCCGATAGGACCCGAGGAGGGCGAACAGGTGCTGGCCAAGCTGACCAAGGTCGGCAGCCGGTTCGAGCGCGAGGACATCGGCCTTGTCCGCCTGCAGCCGATCCTGCGCAGTGTCGCTGCCGTCATCTAGGGGCGTTGATATTCAGGTGAGGCCGACCTGCAAACGTTGGTTTCCTGCGCTTCCGGTGCTCGGGCACTTTAAGTACGCTCCGCTCGTCGCGAGGGCGCCCCCGAAAGCCATCTCGTTTGGTCGCTTCGCGCTCGTCTTCGACTCCGTCTCTGCGTGACCTAAATCTCACCACCCCTCAGCTCGCTCTCTAATATTTTAAGAAAATTGCGCCGGATTCCATGAGGTTAACCGTCGAGTAACATTAACGCGCTTTAATCATGCCTAGTTTGTACCGGGTATGTGCGGGTCAGTGCGATGCAACTCAGTGTTTTGAAGGCAAATGGACGCAATCTGGCGCGAGGCTGCGCCGTCCTCATGATTGCAGGCGCCGCGGCCGGGTGCAGTTCCCAGGTTTCGCGGTTCAATGGCGTCGATGACGTCTTTACATCCTCGACCAACAATCAGCGCGCCATCATCAACAAGCAGGACGCCGTGCAGCAGCCCTATCCGGGTGACGTCGCCGCCGCTCCGATCGATGGCAGCCACACACAATCGGTCAGCCGCTCCAGCCTCGAGCCGGTCTCGACGCGGCCGCTGCCGCCGCCCGTTGCCCAGGCACAGCCGGCTCCGGCACTGGCGCCAGCCTCAAAGCCGGTACGGACCGCATTGGCTCCGGCGCCGCATGTCGACAGGACCACGACCGGTACCGTCGCTCCGGCTGCATCGCCGTTCAAGGTTGCGCAGCCGGATGAACCGCGAGTGGCGTCGTCTGGTAAGCCGCATGCAACCGAGATTGTCGTTCGGGACGGCGAAACGATTGGCGGCCTGGCGCAACGCTACAAGGTGCCGTCCGACGTGATCATGAAGGTCAACGGGCTGAGCGCGACCAAGGGACTGAAGACCGGTCAGAAGCTGGTCATCCCGGCCTACGCCTATTCGAGCAAGGGCGAGCCGAAAGTCGCCGATGCCAAGCCGGCGAAAGACGGCAAGCATGACCTGCCGGCCACCGCGCCGGACAAGGTCGCCGTTCTGCCGCAGCAGCCGAAGCTCAAGGAAGGCAAATCCGCCGCTCAGGTCGACACTTCGGCCGCGGCAAGCCAGCCGAAGGAGCCCAAGCCGCAGGTGGCCGCGGCCAAGTCGACTGGCGCTGCAGGCACCTACACGGTCCAGTCGGGCGATACGATGTCCTCGATTGCCAGGAAGACCGGCGTCGGCGTCGTTGCGCTGAAGCAGGCCAACGGGATGAAGGATGGCTTGCTCAAGATCGGCCAAACCTTGAAGGTGCCGGCCGGCGGAACCGCGACCGCCGCCAGCGCCAAGCCAGCGAAGGTCGATCCGGTGACCACGGCCACCACGCAGCCAGCGGCAAAGACCACGCCGTCGGAGACGCTGGCGTCCTACACGCCGCCGAAGAAAGATTCGAAAGTCATCCAGCAGGCCGAGGACGACGACGCCGTCGCGCCCGACGCCACCGGCATCGGCAAGATGCGCTGGCCGGTGCGCGGCCGCGTGATCTCCGGTTTCGGTTCCGGCAAGGATGGCGTCGACATCGCCGTGCCGACGGGAACGCCGGTCAAGGCTGCCGAGAACGGTGTCGTCATCTATGCCGGCGACGGCCTCAAGGAATTCGGCAACACGGTGCTGGTGCGCCATGAGAATGGTCTGGTCACCGTCTACGGCCACGCCAGCTCGATCGAGGTCCAGCGCGGCCAGAAGGTCAAGCGCGGCCAGGAAATCGCGCTGTCGGGCATGAGCGGCACGACGGACTCGCCGAAGCTGCATTTCGAAGTGCGCAAGAATTCGGCTCCGGTCGACCCGTCAGGCTATCTCGAATAGAAGAAAAAAAGCAATTTGCGGGACGTCTGACCTCCAGTCCGCCCGCCGGCTCAGCCCGTTCCGCAAGGAACGGGCTTTTTCAGTTGCTTTTCTTGACCATGATCTTTTCCGAAAACCGGCCTCCACTTTTCGGAATCATGGTTCTAGTCCTTCAGCGGCTTGCCGAGCCGTCCAGCCAGGTCCTGCGTGAACTGCCAGGCGACGCGGCCCGAGCGGCTGCCGCGCGTCGTTGCCCATTCCAGCGCCTCAGCGCGCAGTTGCTCGGGGTCGATGGCGAGATCGTGATGCCTGACGTAGCCGTCGATCATGTCGAGATATTCGTCCTGCGAACATTTGTGGAAGCCGAGCCACAGGCCGAAGCGGTCGGACAGCGACACCTTTTCTTCGACCGCTTCGGACGGGTTGATCGCGGTCGAGCGCTCATTGTCGATCATGTCGCGCGGCAGCAGATGCCGGCGGTTCGAGGTGGCATAGAAGATGACATTGGCCGGGCGCCCCTCGACACCGCCCTCGAGCGCTGCCTTGAGCGATTTGTAGGAGGTGTCGTCGTGGTCGAAGGAGAGGTCGTCGCAAAACAGGATGAAGCGGAAGGGGGCCGCCTTCAGCAATCCCATCAGCCTCGGCAGCGTGTCGATGTCCTCGCGGTGGATTTCGATTAGCTTCAACGGCAGGTCGGACTTGGCCTTGGCGTTGATCTCGGCATGTACGGCCTTGACCAGCGACGATTTGCCCATGCCGCGCGCGCCCCACAACAACACGTTGTTGGCTGGATAGCCGGCCGCGAAGCGTTCGGTGTTGTCGACAAGGATGTCGCGGACGCGGTCGACACCACGGATCAAGCCGATGTCGACGCGGTTGACCTTGCGCACCGGCTCCAGATAGCCCGGATCGGCCTGCCAGACGAAGCAATCGGCCTCGCCGAGGTCGGTTTGGGGCACCGGCGGCGGGGCGAGGCGGCTCACCGCCTCGATCAGCCGGTCGAGCTTCTGGTTCAGGGCTTCAATGCTGCTGTCGGTCATGTCTGTCTTTTTGTTTTTCGCGTTTTTGACGTGTGGGAGCGTGAACGTGGCCGATTCCGTCTGATGCAAAACCGGTTGCAACCTTTCGTTCGAGCGTGATCTTTGGACAAACGGTTTCCGTTTGTCCGAGAAAACCGGCTCGCGCTTTTCGCGATCATGCTCTAACACGGCTCAACAGGCCGGAAAAGCAGCCGATTTGCCCGGCCGCGCAGTTGCATTGACAACTTTACCGACTATATTCCGGCCAAATTTCAAGGGGCCGCAAAATTGGCGGCTGTTTTCAAAATTCAGGAGTACCTCGATGTTCGTGACACCGGCATACGCCCAAGGTATCGGCGCCTCTCCCGACATGTTCATCAGCATTTTGCCGTTTGTCCTGATTTTCGTGATCATGTATTTTCTGATCATCCGGCCGCAGCGCACGCAGCTGAAGAAGCGCGGCGAGATGCTGGCCGCGGTCCGTCGCGGCGATACGGTCGTCACCGGCGGCGGCTTCGTCGGTAAGGTGACCAAGGTGATCGACGATACCGAGCTCGAGATCGACCTCGGTAATGGCTTGAAGGTGACGGCGCTGCGCTCGACGATCGCCGATGTGCGCGTCAAGGGCGAGCCGGTGGCGAACCAGAACGCCAAGAAATAATCCAATTTTAGGCGGAGCGATCCGCGGACACGCTCTGACGGACGACGCCCTATGCTGTATTTTTCGCGCTTCAAGATGATCCTGATCTGGGTGGCCGTGGCCATCACAGTGATCCTCGCCGCGCCCAACCTGTTCTCCGCCAGCACGCTGGCCCAACTGCCCAGTTGGGTGCCGAAGCGCCAGATGACGCTCGGCCTCGATCTGCAGGGCGGCTCGCACATCCTGCTGGAGATGAATCAGAACGATCTGATCAAGGACCGGCTGGAGACGACGCGCGACGAGATCCGCACCCTGCTGCGCGACGCCAAGATCGGCTATACCGGCCTTGCCGGCACGGGACGGACGTTGCAGGTCCGCATCACCGATCCCGCCCAGCTCGAAGCCGCCAAGACGGCGCTGAAGACCTTGACCGATCCGGTCGCCGCCGGCCTGTTCACCGGCGGCTCCATCCAGGAAATGACGCTCGACGATTCCGAGCCCGGCCTGCTCAAGTTCACCGTCACCGATGCCGGCATCAAATATCGCACATCGACCGCATTGACGCAGTCGATCGAGGTGGTCGAGCGCCGCGTCAACGAACTCGGCACGACCGAACCTATCGTGCAGCGGCAGGGCGACGACCGTATCCTCGTCCAGGTGCCGGGTCTTCAGGACCCGCAGAGGCTTAAGGAAATCCTCGGCCAGACCGCCAAGCTGACCTTCCAGATGGTCGACCAGTCGATGCCGGTGCAGGACGCGCTCAATGGGCGCCCACCCGCCGGTTCGTCGGTGCTGTATTCGCAGGACGATCCGCCGGTTCCCTATCTGATCGAGAACCGCGTCATCGTCTCTGGTGAAAACCTCGTCGATGCGCAGGCGACCTACAATTCGCAGAACAACGAGCCGGTGGTGTCGTTCCGCTTCGACTCGAAGGGTGCTGCGCGTTTCGGCCAGGCAACCTCGCAGAATGTCGGCAAGCTGTTCGCCATCATCCTCGACAACCAGGTGATTTCGGCGCCGCAGATTCGCGAGCCGATCCTGGGCGGCACCGGCCAGATCTCCGGCAATTTCACCGCCCAGAGCGCCAACGACCTCGCGGTGCTGCTGCGCGCTGGCGCCTTGCCCGCGACGCTGACGGTGATCGAAGAGCGTACCGTTGGTCCGGGTCTCGGCCAGGATTCCATCCATGCCGGCAAGGTCGCCGGCATCATCGGCTCGATCCTCGTCGTTGCCTTCATGTTCGTCGCCTATGGCTTCCTCGGCTTCCTCGCCAACATCGCGCTGGCTGTGCACGTGGCGATGATCGTCGGTGTGCTTTCGCTGCTTGGTGCGACGCTGACCTTGCCTGGTATCGCCGGTATCGTGCTGACCATCGGCATGGCGGTCGATTCCAACGTTCTGATCTACGAGCGCATCCGCGAGGAGCGGCGCGCCGGCCGCTCCGTGATCCAGGCGATCGATACCGGTTTCACCAAAGCGCTGGCAACCATCGTCGATTCCAACATCACCTCGCTGATCGCCACCGTGGTGCTGTTCTATCTCGGTACCGGGCCGGTGAAGGGCTTTGCCATCACTTATGCGATCGGCATCCTGACAACCGTCTTCACCGCCTTCACCTTCACCCGACTGCTGGTCTCGATCTGGCTGCGCCGGGCACGTCCAAAGGAATTGCCGCGTGCCCCGGTAACCTTCGTTCCGCCCGGCACCAAGATCCCCTTCATGGGCATCCGTCGCTGGACGTTCACGCTCTCGAGCGCACTTTCGATTCTGTCGGTGGTGCTGTTCATGACCGTCGGCATCAATTACGGCATCGATTTCAAGGGCGGTTCGCTGATCGAGGTGCAGGCCAAGAGCGGCAATGCTGATCTCGCCGACCTTCGCGCGCGGCTGACCGAACTTAATATCGGCGAAGTGCAGGTGCAGCAGTTCGGTGCGCCGAATGACGTGCTGATCCGGGTCGGTACCCAGGATGGCGGCGAAAATGCCGAACAGACGGTCATCGACAAGGTGCGCGGCGAACTGCAGGACAATTATGACTTCCGCCGCGTCGAAGTGGTGGGGCCGACGGTCTCGGGCGAACTTGCCAAGCAAGGCACAATCGCCATGCTTGTCGCGCTGCTCGGTATCCTGATCTATGTCTGGTTCCGGTTCGAATGGCAGTTCGCCGTCGGTGCCATCATTGCGACGGTGCACGATGTGGTCATGACACTTGGCTTCTTCGTCATCTCCGGGCTCGAATTCAACCAGTCATCGCTGGCGGCGATCCTGACCATTATCGGCTATTCGCTGAACGATACGATCGTTGTCTATGACCGTGTCCGAGAGGATCTGCGAAAATACAAGCGCATGCCGCTGCCGCAACTCTTGAACAATGCCATCAACGAGACGCTGTCGAGAACGACGCTGACCTCGGTGACGACGATCCTGGCGCTGCTGGCGCTGGTGCTGTTCGGCGGCGAGGTGATCCGCTCGTTCACGATGGCCATGCTGTTCGGCGTCATCTTCGGCACCTATTCGTCGATCTTCATCGCCGCACCGCTGCTGATCCTGTTCAAGCTGCGGCCGCAGGCTACGGCCGACGAGGAAAAGCCAGTCGGCGGCGGCAAGGCGGTCGCGACCTGACGCGCCGCCCCGAAGGGGTGACAAAACGGTGACCAGCAAAGGCATCGTCATCCGCGCGGCGCATTTCCCTGGCCGCGCGCCGATCGAAGCCTACGGCAATGGCGGGTTCCGCTTTGCCGACATGTCGCATCGCGGCTCGCTGCTCTGTCTGCCATCCGGCATCCATGGCTGGGAACCGGCGGATCCTCAGGTGCTGGCGGTAGCGGATTTCGACAGGCTGCTGGCCGAAGCCAACAAGATCGAAATCCTGCTGGTCGGCATGGGTAGGGATCTCAGGCCGTTGCCCGCCGCACTGCGGGCCGCGCTGAAGGCGGCAGGCATTGCGTCCGACCCGATGTCGACCGGTGCCGCGGTGCGGACCTACAATGTCCTTCTGGCGGAAGAGCGCGCCGTGGCCGCCGCGCTCATCGCCGTCGATTGACATGTCCCAGAATGCCAAAATCGTCATGGACGCGGTGCGCCCCGCCGACCATGACCGCTATCTGACCGCGCTCTACGCGCCGGCCGACAAGCGCGACGCGCTGTTTGCGCTCTACGCCTTCAATGCCGAGATCGCAGGCATTCGCGATCGGATCCACGAGGCGCTGCCTGGCGAGGTGCGGCTGCAATGGTGGCGCGATGTCATTGCCGCCGGCGGGGAGGCGGGCGCCGGCCATCCCACAGCTGAAGCCTTGAATGCCACCATAGCGACATTCAGCCTGCCGAAGCTGGCCTTCGAGAACATGCTCGATGCGCGCATCTTCGACCTCTACGACGATCCGATGCCGTCGCGCACCGATCTGGAAGGCTATTGCGGCGAGACGGCGGCCGCGCTCATCCAGCTTGCGGCAATGGTGCTCGATTCCGTCGAGGCGCCGCGCTTTGCCGAACTGGCGGGCAGGGCTGGCTGCGCGCAGGCGATGACCGGCCTGCTACTGCTGTTGCCGCTGCACCGCAAACGCGGGCAATGTTTCATCCCGGCTGATATCCTTGCTGCGGCAGGTTCTTCGCCGCAGGAGTTCGTCACCGGCGATGGTGGTCCCGGTGCCAAGCGCGCGGTGGCGGCGATGATGGCGCTGGCGCGGGAGCATCTCACCGCCTTTGAACAGGGCGCATCGGCTCTGCCGGTCTCGCTGCGCCCGGCATTCCTGCCGCTGGCCCTGTCTCGCGCCTATCTCGGCAAGATGGAGAATGGCTCGCCGCTTGATGGCGTGGCGCGGCTGTCGGCCTTGCGCCGGCATTGGTTGTTGTTGCGCCGCGCGAGCAAAGGCTGGCCGGCACTTTGACGTAAACGTCAATCATGTTAAGGAATCTCCGAGCCGAAAACTGTCGCCGTAGACGACAGACCGGCTCGGAGGAGATACCCATTCATGAGCTTGCCGTTGTTGGTCGCCATCGTCGCCCTTGGCATTGCGCTGTCGGTTGCCGCAGTGCATTTCACCGGTGGCAGCAAGACAGCGACGCTAACCGGCGCCGATCAGGCAATGAGCCGATTCGCGGAGGATTTTCCCGACGAGATCGCGGCACTGGTCCGCCTGACGGCGGACGCCAGGACGGCGTTTCTGGATATCGGGCGAGGGCGCATCGGGATCGTTCAATGCATCGGCGACTGCTTTTTGACCCGCATCGTCACGCCTCAAGATGTCGCGGTTTTGCACGCCGAAGATGTGAACACGGTCTCGTTCCGGCTTGCCGATTTCACCTGGAAGGGCGGCCGTTTCCGCTTTGCCAGCGCAGCGGATGCGCAAGGCTTGATGAGAAGCCGTCTATTCCGCTGCTTCGGCCGTTTCCGTTTGCGCCGCCAATCCCAGCCATTGCCGGCAATCGGCGCGTGCGCGCGAGGTGATGGCGTGGCGCTTGGCGACGGTCTTGTCCTTGCCGCGCATGCGTTTGCCCTCGGTCTTCGGGGCTTCGACGGGCGGGAACAGGCCGAAATTGACATTCATCGGCTGGAAAGAGCGCTTTCCCGGCTCGTCGTCTGAAACGATGTGGCCGCCGGTGATGTGGTTGAGCAGGGCGCCGAAAGCGGTGGTGAGCGGCGGCAGCGCCGGTGCATGGCCGAGCCTTTCGGCGGCGGCGAAGCGGCCGGCGAGCAGGCCGATGGCGGCACTTTCGACATAGCCTTCGCAGCCGGTGATCTGGCCGGCAAAACGCAGGCCTGGGCGCGACTTCAGCTGCAGCGAAGCGTCCAGCAAGGTCGGCGAGTTGATGTAGGTGTTGCGGTGCAGGCCGCCGAGGCGGGCAAAATCGGCGTTTTCGAGACCCGGTATGGTACGGAACACGCGCACCTGCTCGGCATGCTTCAACTTGGTCTGGAAACCGACCATGTTGTAGAGCGTGCCCAGCGCATTGTCCTGCCGCAGCTGGACGACGGCATAGGCCTTTACCGTCGGATTGTGCGCGTTGGTCAGCCCCATCGGCTTCATCGGCCCGTAGCGCAGCGTCTCGACGCCGCGCTCTGCCATGATCTCGATCGGCAGGCACCCGTCGAAATAGGGCGTGCCTTCCCATTGTTTGAATTCAGTCTTCTGGCCATCGACCAGCGCTTGCACGAAGGCAAGGTACTGGTCCTTGTCCATCGGGCAATTGATGTAGTCCTTGCCGGTGCCGCCCGGCCCGACCTTGTCGTAGCGCGATTGGAACCAGCAGGTATGCATGTCGATCGTGTCGAAATGGACGATCGGCGCGATGGCGTCGAAGAAGGCTAGCGCATCCGCGCCGGTCGCTTCAGCGATCGACTGGGCAAGTCCAGGTGCGGTTAGCGGACCGGTGGCGACGATCGCCTGGTCCCAATCCGCCGGCGGCAGATCAGGCACTTCCTCGCGCTGGATGGTGATCAGCGGGTGCGCTTCGAGTTTTTTCGTTACGGCGTCGGCGAATCCGTCGCGGTCGACGGCAAGCGCACCGCCGGCAGGCACCTGGTTGGCGTCGCCGGCGCTCATGATCAATGAGTTGGCCAGCCGCATTTCGGCGTGCAACAGGCCGACGGCGTTGTTGTCGGCGTCGTCGGAGCGGAAGGAATTGGAGCAGACCAGCTCGGCCAGGCTATCGGTCTTGTGGGCATCGGTGCCGCGAACAGGCCGCATTTCGTGCAGGATGACGGGAACGCCAGCTTGCGCTGCCTGCCAGGCGGCTTCGGAACCGGCGAGGCCGCCACCGATGATATGGATTGGATTTTTGCTCATGAGCGCCGGAATAATCGCTTGGTGCGGCGATTGCAATTGCCGTGCGTGGCGCAGGGGCAAACAGCAGCTCGGGATCAACCCCTGAAAACAACAACACCCGCCGGGGGAGGAGGTCCGGCGGGTGTCATTTTTGGGGTCGACCCTCGGGAGGAGGTGAAGGCCGACCATATTCGCCATCGCCGGGGAGGAGTTCGGCTTTGACGAAAACTCTTTCGCTTTTTTACAAGGGGCGAAACCCTTTTGGGAAACAGCGCCCGACGCGGGAGGAGGTGCGGCGGGCGCCGTTTTGGTGGCCGATCTTCGGGAGGAGGTGAAGGTCGGGCCTACTCGTCATCACCGGGGAGGAGGTCGGCTTTGACGAAAACTCTTTTTGGGAAACAACGCCCGCCGCGGGAGGAGGTGCGGCGGGCGCCGTTTTGGTGGTCAACCCTCGGGAGGAGGTGAAGGTTGACCGGATCCGTCAGGGTCGGGGAGGAGGTCGACCCTGGCGAAATTCCTGTGTTAGATCGCCCGGCGGGCGACAATCTTGATTTCGTCGCGGACGATACCGAGATCATGCAGCTGGCGGTTCGAAAGGCGACCCAGCTCGCTAACCGTCTCGCGATAAACGCGCCAGTTACGATAGTTGCGGATCAGGTTCATTGTCGTTCTCTTTTTCAAAACTGGTTCGGACCATTTGCGGTCCGAAGAGTTAGACCGCCTTGCGAGCGACGTAAGGAATGTCGCTGCGGCTGATGCCGAGGTCGGTCAGTTCACGGTTGCTCAGGCGGCTCAGCTCGGACACGGTGTCCCTGTAGCGGCGCCAGTTGCGGTAGTTGCGGATCAGGTTCATGGTATTTCTCGTTTCGTCTTTCTTCCGGATCATTCCGTCTTTGTGTACGAAGCATAGATAGGCGGGCCTATATCGATTTAAAAGCGCTATGGCTGCATGGCAGCAATGCAAATTGTGCAATGCAGCATTAACGTGCGTTCACGGACCTGACACAAAGAAGCCCGAATCGGAAAATGCCTTAGCGTCAACGGCTTGACCGGGCCGGCTGAAAAAAAGACCAAACTGGGGGAGAAGCGGCATGGCGGGTTATTCGTCGCGGGTCAGGGCGGATATCGCGCGCTGGCAGCAGGCCGGCATGATCGACGCCGCGACCGCCGATTCGCTCTCGCGCGATGTCGAGGCCAACGAGCGCAAGTCGCTCAGCTTCGGCTCGATCCTGGCGATGATGGCTGCCTTGATGTTCGGCGCTGCTATCCTGATTTTCGTTGCCGCCAACTGGGACGCAATCCCGCGGCTGGCGCGCGTTCTGACACTTTTTGCGGTTATCCTTGGCGGCTACGTCGGCGGCGCACTGTTGAAGACGCGCGACCATGCGGCGATCGGCGAGGCGCTGTGGATCGTGGCGGCGGCGGCTTTCGGCGGGTCGATCGCGCTGATCGGCCAGATGTATCATCTGTCCGGCGACGAGGCGTCGGCTTTGGTCACCTGGGGCGCCGGCACGGCACTGGCGGCGGTGGCGCTGCGATCGAACCCGCTGACCGTGGCTTCGGTCGGCATTGCCGATGCCTGGCTGTTCCTGAAAGGCTTCGACTATTACAGCCGCAGCGAATTTCCTCATGCCTTCGTCGTCATGGCGATCGTGCTGTTCGCCGTCTCGTTCTGGACCCGCAGCCAGACGGCGCGGCACCTGATCATCCTGTCGGTGCTGTTCTATCTGGTGCTGCTGGTCACCAACCACGACACGTTGCAGGTGGCGATCCCGCTGGTGGTCGTCTCGATGCTGCTGTTTGCGGCCTCGGTCTTCGCGCCGGATCCGGTCGACAGAATCGTGCAGCTTGGCGGCCGCTTGCCCTTGCACGCCCTGCTCGGCTTCCTCACCGGCCTGGCCATGATCCAGTTCGAACTGGCTGACAAGAGCACCTACAACAACGGTTTCGCCATCGCCTCGGTCGTCGCGCTGGCCGGCATCGTCGCGGCAATCGTGCTGGCCGGACGAGAAAGCCGCGGGTTGCGCTGGCTTGCCTATGCCGGCTTCGCCTTCGAACTCGCCATCATCTATGTGGTGACATTGCAATCGATGCTCGATACGGCCGGCTTCTTCCTTGCCGCCGCGGTGCTGCTCGGCATCCTCGCGCTGGTCATCATCCGCGTGGAAAAACGCATGAAGGGCTCAGTTGCCAAGGGAGTCACGGCATGATGACCGGGAAAAGACTTGTCATCTCGGCGCTGGTGCTGGCGCTCGTCCAGATAGGCTTCCTGAGCTGGATCATCGCAGGCCGCGCGGCGATCCTGCGCAACGGCAAGGACGTGCTGCTGAAGATCGAGCCCGTCGATCCGCGCGACCTCCTGCGCGGCGACTATATTATTCTGGGATACGAGATTTCGCGCATACCTGTGAAAATGATCGCCAATATTCCCGCCGACAAATTTTCCAGCGACGATACGGCGATTATGGTTCGCCTCAAGAAGGGCGCCGACGGCTATTGGCAGCCGATGACCGCCTGGTTTGGCAAGGCGCCGACGCCGGCCGCTGCCGATGAGGCCGATATATCAGGCCACGTCGCCGAGGGCTGGGACCTTCGCAGCGAAGAGGCGACCATCGCGCCGGACTACGGTATCGAGCGCTTCTATCTGCCGGAAGGCGAGGGGATGGCGATCCAGAACGACATGCGGGTGCGGCCGTTCGGCATCCGCCTCGCGCTTGCCGGCGACGGCACCGCGCAGATCAAGGCACTGGTGGACGGCGACAAGACGCTGTTCGAGGAACCGCTTTATTAATGTCCTTGTTTGCCGTGGTGTGAAGCATGCCAGTCACCTTGTCGACGCGGGAGGACATCAACCTCGACACTGTTTTCCGCGTCGCCTGGAAGAAGGAAACGGTGGCGATCAGCGAGAAGGCCCTGCAGCGGATCGCCGAATGCCGTGCTTCCTTCCTCAAGCTGATTGAATCCGACCCGCCACCGGTCATTTATGGCGTCACCACCGCCATGGGGGAGCTGGCGAGCCGCAAGCTCGAACTCGACGAGCGGGGCCGCCATGCGCGCATCAAGGCGTTCGCCGCCGCCACCTCGTTCGGCGATCCGCTGCCTGATCGCGTGGTCCGGGGGATCGTGCTTGCCCGCCTGACAAACTTCATCGAGGGCAACGCCGCCACCACGCCGCGCATCGCGCTGGCCGTCGCAGAAATGCTCGACGGTCGGCCGATGCCAACGGTGCCGGCCTCAGGCCAGGGCGGCGCCGGCGAGATCCTGGCGCTCTATCCCTTATTTGCCGAGCTTTCGACGCGCTTCGACCTGGAGGTCAAGGAACGAGGCTCTCTGATCAACGGTTCGCCCTGCGCTGCCGCTCTGGTGGCTGATGCCGCGCTCGCGGCGCGCCGCCGCCTCCGCATGGCGCAAGAAGTGTTCGCGCTGTCGATAGAAGCCTTTCGTGCGCCGCTCGAGCACTACGACGCGGCCCTCGATGCGCTTTGGGGCGATGAGCATGAAGCGGCTGCCCTGCAGGGGTTGCGGGAATTTCTGGCCGGCGCCGGAGACGGTCGGCGCAACTATCAGGCGCCGGTCAGCTACCGCATCGTGCCGCGCGTCCTCGGCCAGGCGCATCGAGCGCTGTCAACGGCGGAGCGGGCGGCCACCGTGTCGCTGGCCTCGATATCGGACAATCCAGTCTACATCACGCCTCACGATGCACATCCGCTCGGCCGCTGCATCAGCACGGGCGGCTATCACAATGCCATGGCGACGCCGGCGCTGGACGATCTGGCGGCGATATGGGCCGATATCTGCCTGCTCTGCGACCGCCACGCCTCAAAACTCCTCAACGGCAAGGTGTCGCTGCTGCCGGATCTCCTGATGACCGGACGACACTCAGCCGACAGCGACGGCCACGGCAATGTCGGCTATGTGCCGATGGCGATCACCGGCTATCTCGAGCAGGCCAAGCTGGCCGCACAGCGCACCTTCATTCCGGGAACGGAATCAGCGGGCGCCGGGCAGGACGACGTCGCCACGACGGCGTTCTTCGCCTGGACCAAGGAGGCAACCGCCGGACGCTGCGTTGATGCCGCCATGGCGATGCTGGCGATGATCGCCTCCCAGGCGCTGCACGTCACCGAACGCACGCCGCCGCCGGCGCTGCAATCATTCGTCACTGAGGTCAGAAACATAGTGCCGCCTGTCGACGACGATCGTGTGCTGGGGCCGGAGCTTGCAAAGCTGGCCGAGTGGTTCACCGGGCGAGTGTTCGAGGCATGATCCCATGGAGCGGCCACTAGCCGGGGACATTGGTGTGCCCGAGCAGATGGAGTTCGAACCTGCGTCGGTCCTCCTTCGCCAAGGCTTCGGAGGACACTCCTTCGTCTAGCGAACTTCAGGTGGCCTGCCACCCGAAGCTCGAAGAGCGAAGGGTGGTGCGGATGAAGGGACTCGAACCCCCACGCCTTTCGGCACTGGAACCTAAATCCAGGGCGTCTACCAGTTCCGCCACATCCGCATGGGTCGGCAATCCCATGTAGCCATCATTCTGTCAATGTCAGACAAGATGTTGGATCAGGGCCAAAATGATGGTTGTTCGCCGAAATGCGAAGACTGTTGAAAATTAGCCTCGCCTGTGACAAAAGGCGTGTCAAATGTGACGGGACGCGACGATCCGCTTCTACAGAATGTGATAAGAAGTAGGAAAAACAAGAACTTATTCACATTTTGGAACGCAGTTTGGGAGAGTTTGAGCCGTATTTTCGGTCAAATCGCCAGGTTCCGTACCAAAAGCCATTCCCGGCAAGAATATACCGGCAGGCTGTAAACGGCAGAGGCCGTGGCAGTCTCATTGGTGAAAACAAAGGTTTTACGATGCAGGTCACCGAAACGCTCAACTCCGGTCTCAAGCGCGAGATCAAGATCACCGTGCCGGCCGGTGACATGGAAGCCAAGCTGATGGCGCGGCTCTCGGATGCCAGGAACAAGGTCCGCATCAACGGCTTCCGTCCCGGCAAGGTACCGGTGCAGCACCTGCGCAAGGTCTACGGCAAGTCGTTCATGGCCGAAGTGGTCAACGAAATCCTCAATGATTCGACCCGTTCGATCATCACCGGGCGTGGCGAAAAGGCTGCCATGCAGCCCGAAGTCATCATGACCGAGGACGAGAAGGAAGCCGAGAAGATCCTGGCCGGCGGCGTCGACTTCGAGTTCCGCCTCAACTACGAGATCATTCCGGCGATCGAGATCAAGGACTTTTCCGACATCAAGGTGACGCGCCAGGTGTTCGACGTGCCGGATGCCGAGATCGACGAGCAGGTCCAGCGCGTGGCCGAATCGGCGCGCAGCTACGAGCCGAAGACCGGCAAGGCCGCCAATGGCGACCGCGTCACCATCGACTATGTCGGCAAGATCGACGGCGAGGCCTTCAATGGCGGCGCCGGCACCGATCAGCCGCTGGTGCTGGGCTCGAAGGAGTTCATCCCCGGCTTCGAGGATCAGCTTGTCGGCGCCAAGGCCGGTGACGAAAAGCAGGTCACCGTGACCTTCCCGGAAAACTACCAGGCGGCGCATCTGGCCGGCAAGGAAGCGACCTTCGACGTCACCGTCAAGGAGGTGTCCCAGCCCGGCGCGCTGGAAATCAACGACGAGACCGCCAAGAACCTTGGCCTGGAGTCGCTGGAGCGCCTGCGCGACGTCGTGCGCGGCCAGATCGAGAACCAGTTCGGCGCCATGACGCGACAGAAGGTCAAGCGCCAGTTGCTTGACCAGCTCGACGCGGCCTACTCGTTCGAGGCGCCATCGAAGCTCGTCGACGCCGAGTTCAACAACATCTGGGCGCAGGTCAATCGCGACCTGGAAGCAGCCGGACGCACCTTCGCCGACGAAGAGACGACGGAAGACGAGGCGCGCGCCGAGTATCTGCGGCTTGCCGAGCGCCGCGTGCGCCTCGGCCTGGTGCTGGCTGAAATCGGCGAGAAGGCCGGTGTCACCGTATCGGACGAGGAGTTGCAGCGCGGCCTGTTCGAGCAGGTGCGCCGCTATCCGGGCAACCAGCAGCAGGAAGTCTTCGAGTTCTACCGCAACAACCCGGAAGCGTTGAACACGTTGCGGGCGCCGATGTTCGAGGAGAAGGTGGTCGACCATCTGCTCGGCCAGATTTCGGTCACCGACGTCAAGGTTAGCAAGGAAGAGCTGATGGCCGACGACGAGGAGGACGAAACCGCCGTCAAGGCGAAGCCGGCGAAGAAAGCCGCCGCCAAGAAGGCCGACGACAAGACGAGCGATGCCAAATCTGGCGACGACGCGGAAGAGCCCAAGAAGAAGGCCGCGCCGAAGAAGAAAGCTGCCAAGGACGCCTGACAACACCTGCGCTCCGCTGAGACAGGAAAGGCCGCCCTCGAGGCGGCCTTTTTCGTTGCCAAACTGCAACAGCCGGCTCGCTTCGCGAGCGACGGCCTGTGGCGACCAAGCTTTGATCATTATCTGCGCTCTTATTGAAAGCCGCTTGGCTGTTGGAGGGCGTGTTGAGACTTTTCGTCGAATTGGGACACGCAGCGGCAATCGCGCTGATCCTTGTCTCGGCCTGCGGCATCGCCCGAGCCGATACGGTGCTTGACAATTGGCGGTTCGACACGGGCGACGACGGCCTCGTCACGGCGTCGCTCTATGCCACCAACAAGCTGATCACCGGCGGCGGCGCCTTGAGCTACAGCCCGATCCTGACGATTGCCTGCCGGGCAAACGGCGAGCCGCATTGGACCGAATGGCTGCAATTGAACGACGCCGTCTCGGCCAGCCGCAAGATCACCATGTCGGTCACGCTCGACCAGGGCAGCAAGTTCGATGAAAGCTGGTCGGTCGGGCCACGCGGCAGGATGCTGGTGCGCGACGGCGCCGATGGCATCAGGCGCCTTGTCGCCGCGAACCGGCTCCAGCTTTCGTGGCGGTTCGGGCTGTTGTCGGGGCGCGGCGAAGCCGATTTCGACCTCGCCGGGTTCGGCGAAGCGGTCAATCAGGTTGCCGGTAGCTGCAACACGGATGTACCGTGATCAGATTTCCTGGCGCGGAATCCCGCCCAAAGCCACTTGGGTATGCATGCCACTCGCCAAAAGCGGCCCATGAAACCGTTTGCCCGAGAAAACTTCGAGCGCTTGCGGCTCTTCACCACCGACGATCCAGTCCGTGAGGTATTGGTGAAGCCAAGGGCGATGGCGAAGCCATGGCCAGTCCAGGCAAACCCATAGATGGTGTTGTGCAAGGCAGCGGGCGTGTCGACAATCGGGATGCCGTCAACCGCGCAACTCCCGACGCGGGAAGCATCGACCTTCAGGAAGGTGGACTCGCCGATGAAAGGCAAGGTCGCGATGGCATCGGTCAGGCCGAGAGCTGTCGAACTGAGCGACCCCTTCCAACGGCCCTCCGGCGTATAGGCAACGCTCTGGCCGCCTGAAAAGCATCAACGTCCCATCACGCCGGGGTTGCCGTCGGCTATTGTTTCGAAACACCGTTCGCCGATACGGCGTGCGCCCTGGTCGCACAGGGCTTGGGAGTGTCGATCGTCGACCCGTTCTCGGCGGCTCGATGGGCAGGTAGATTGACGATACGGCCCTTCAGTCCCCATCTCCTCGGCCACATCAACATCATAAGAAACAGAGCCCAGGTCTCACCCATGCTTCAACAGGGGTTCGAGCGAGAATTCCGAACCGCGCTCGAGGAAAATATGAACGGGGTACTCGCTTATTTTAGCCGGATTCGTCCCATCCACTTCAGCGGCTGATCAGAACGGTGAAGGTCGCGTCGATATCGGCTCGTTGGACACAATGGAAGGGCCTTGAGGCGGGCTCGACAGGCTCGATCCGGATTTCTCCGTCGCTGACATCGCTTCCTGCCTGCTAGCGGCACCATTTTTCGACGGCAATTGCAATTGCCTTGGTGCAATCGACGAGATCGCGCACCGAAACGCGTTCGTTCGGCTGATGCGCCTGCGCCGGATCGCCGGGACCGAAATTGACGGTCGGGGTGTTGCCAAGGCCGGTCGGCAGGCCGATGTCGCTGTGCGCGCCAAAACCACTCAGGACCGGCGAGAGGTTGGCTTCTTTGACGGCCTCCTGGAAGACGCCGACAAAGGGATTGTCCGACGGGATTTCGGCGCAGTCGGCGTCGAGGATCCACTCGACGCGGGCAGGGTGCTTTCGCAGATAGGGATCTCGGCAGAAGATTATGCAAACGAATTTCCTGCGCTTAATTCGATCGCCCGGGCTTGATCGGGCGCTCGTGGCAGTCCCCAACTATGCCCTCTGGCCCTAGATCAGCAGCAGGCCCTTCATGCTGGAATGACCTTTGCGCCCGATGATGATGTGGTCGTGGACGGCGATGCCCAGGCGCTTGGCCGCGTCGATGATCTCCTTGGTCATCTCGATGTCGGCGCGCGACGGCGTCGGGTCGCCTGACGGGTGATTGTGCACCAGGATAATGGCGGTCGCCGAGAGTTCGAGCGCGCGCTTGATCACTTCGCGCGGATAGACAGGCGTGTGGTCGACAGTGCCCGTCTGCTGCACCTCGTCGGCAATCAGCGCGTTCTTCTTGTCGAGGAACAGGATCCGGAACTGCTCGCGCGCCTCGAAGGCCATGGCTGAGCGGCAATAGTCGAGAAGCTGCTGCCAGGATGAGAGGATCTCGCGGCCGTGGACCTCGCCGCGTGCCATGCGCTGCGCCGTCGCGGCGACGATTTTCAGGTCGAGTGCCACCGCCGGGCCGATGCCCTTGACCTCCTGCAGCAGGCCGAGAGGCGCGCCAAGCACTTCGGCCAGCGTGCCGAAGCGCGCCAGCAGCGCCTTGGCCACCGGCTTGGTGTCGGCGCGGGGGATCAGGCGAAACAGCAGAAGCTCCAGCAGTTCGTAATCGGGCAGGGCGTCCGGACCCGCCGAGGCAAAGCGCTCGCGCAAGCGGTCGCGATGGCCGAGATAATGCGGCCTCTCGTCTGTCGCCTTGGCTTTCGCCGCTGGCCGCATCGGCACTTCGGCGAAGAAATTCCGCTCGTCGTCGTCGCTTGTGTTCCCCATATGCCGCCCCTCCGATGCGAACATTAAAACCGTTCTGGGCTGGATTGAAAACCGTTCTGTTCTGCAAGCGCGAGACGACCGGCGCGGGCGTCATGGTCATGCCAGCCTGTGTTATCAACTTCGGGATTCTCTAGCTAATACAGGCGCCAAGATCAGACCAAGATTGCGCAACAAAACTTAACATCACTTCACGCATGCAGCCATTTTCACCTGAAATAGCCAGAGCATGAGGGCCCCACGGCCTTGCTCTTCCGGAGCACGCCGTTGGCCAAAATCGATTCTGGAATGTTCGCTGGCCGGGCCTCTCTTGCGGCGATGGCAATTCTGTTTTCAACGCATTCGGGGATCGTGCTTGCGGCCGACGCCATTGCAGTCGATACCGACGATTTCCGATGACGGCCCGCGCTCGTTTTTCGAACCGTTCTTCAAGGAGGATGCGTCGCGCGGCGTTGCGTCGAAGCATGGGTTCGGCCTGGGCCTCTCGATCGTTGCCGACATCGTCGAGTGGCACGGCGGCAGGATCGAATTGCTGGACAACCAACCCAATGGACTGGTCGTTACCGTCGACCTGCCGAATGGTCCAAGTGCCCAACCGTCATAGACGGTCGCGTGCCGGGTAAGATGCGCTAAGCCGGCAGGCCGGGGCGGTCGAGCTTTCTTGGCGACAGGGTGAAAATCTCGCAGCCGGTGTCGGTCACGCCGATCGTGTGCTCGTACTGCGCCGACAGCGAGCGGTCGCGCGTCACCGCGGTCCAGCCGTCCGACAGAACCTTCACGTGCGGCCGGCCAAGATTGATCATCGGCTCGATGGTGAAGATCATGCCGGGCCTCATCTCGACGCCCTCATTGGCACTGCCATAGTGCAGGATGTTCGGTGCGTCATGGAACAGCTGGCCGACGCCATGGCCGCAGAAATCGCGCACCACCGAGCAGCGCTCGCCCTCGGCATATGTCTGGATGGCGGCGCCGATGGCGCCGGTGCGGGCGCCGGGCCTGACCGCCGCTATGCCGCGCATCAGGCATTCATGCGTGACTTCGAGCAGGCGCTCGGCGGCACGCTTGATCGTGCCGACCGGGTACATGCGCGAGGAATCGCCGTGCCAGCCGTCGAGGATGTAGGTGACGTCGATGTTGACGATGTCGCCATCCTTGAGCGGCTTGTTGTCGGGAATGCCATGGCAGACGACATGATTGATCGAGGTGCAGGACGATTTCGTGTAGCCGCGATAGTTGAGTGTCGCCGGTAGCGCGCCATGGTCCATGCCGAATTCGAAGACGAAGCGGTCTATTGCTTCGGTGGTGACGCCGGGCTCGACCATCGGCACCAGTTCGTCGAGACAGCGCGCGGTGAGATCGCATGCCTTGCGCATGCCGGCAAAGCCGTCCTCGCCATAGAGGCGAATCTGGCCGGTGTTTCTGAGCGGGGCCGTGGCGGCGTCGAGATAGGTGACCATTTTGTCCGTGTAGCCGGTAGGACCCTGCAAGAGGGCCGACGTGAAAATCTCCCCAGATTTGGCACTTGAGGGCGAAAGGTTCAAGGAAGAACTGCCTGATGCAGCCGTGCATTCGGGATATTCGCCTTGCATGGGCTAATGTCTTGCCGGGTTTTGCCCGGTTTGCTTTCCATTCTGGTCATCGTGCGGTAGGGCGGGTGATGTTTTCGAGATCTCGCCCCTTCACGGCGGCCAGGCAAGCCAGATGGCTTGAAGCGCCGCTGACGGCAGCCTGCTCATGCCTGATGGGCATGGTGCTGCTGGCGATGCTGTGCCTCGGCCAGCCGGTGGTGCCAGCCTTCCCGGATAGTGCGCCGAGCGTTACCAGCGTCGGTGTCGAGCGGTCCGATGAGGTGGCGGCGCTGCTGCGTGTCACCGGCAAGGCGCAAGCGCTGGAAGTTCGCGCCGTCCGTCCGGCTCTGGTCAAGTTCGCCGGCGGCCACCCCGCTCTGCCGGTCCCCGACGCTGTCTTCCTTTGGGTCGAACGGACGCCGGCGGGAGCGGTTGTTTCGGGATACGGAGCGGCCTCGGTTCCCAGGGCGAGCACCAACCAGCCGCGCGCACCGCCATCCATCGCGGCCTGAGCGGTCCAGAACCGCACCCTTCACCCATAGCTATCCCTGTTCGCGCCGTGATCGTGCGGCGGCTGTCGGCCGCGCCGCGGTCGCGCGGCGCGCCATTTCCGGACTATTTTCAATGCAACACCGCATCAAGACTTTCAAAACCCTGTCGCGTGCTGCCGCGGCTGCCGCGTTCCTCTCTGTCCAGGCGCTCATCTGCATCGGAACCGTCTATTGGGCGGTTGCCGAGACGCTCGGCCTGTCGGCGATGGCGGCCCTTGCTCTCGGCGGCATCTTCGCCGTGCCGACGATATCTGTGCTGATTACCGCCATTCGCATGGCTTTCGACGCGGAGACGGATCCGGCGAACCAGTGAACGCAGTCGCCCAAAGCATATCCTCGATTGTTTGGGCGACGTGGCGGTTCAGCGACCCAAGTGACGACACATTTCTGGGCCAAAAGCTGGTCAAAGCAACTTTTGACGACGAATGGCGTTGCCTCGGTGACGCCAGTTCGGGAGACAGGAAATGGACAGACTGCAATTCGAGGTGCCGGTGCGCATCGCATCCGCGCCCGGCCTGCCAGTCGAGGAGATATACGGCGTCGAACAGGCGCTCGATTTTCTTCAGGACTGGCCTGCGCGCCGTCAGGGCCCGATCTATCAGAAAGCGTTCAACGCCTGCTTTGGCGCCACGGTGGACGTGGTCAAGACCGAGGATGCGTGCCGGGCATTCATGGCGTTTTGCCGGGCGAGCGGACTGATGGCCAGGGACATGATGACGCCGCGCAAGCGCGGCGGTCAGACGAGGGCGCTCCAGGCCTGAGGGCCGTCGCAACGTCAATGTTTGAACGCACACGGCGATGTCGTGAGCGTACGGCTGCACATCAGGTGCACCAGCGACAGCGCCGTTAAGCTTCCGTTTCCACCTTCCCGGCTACGCCATTGCTTGTTGGCAATGGTTGATTCGTTGCGTCAGTCTCATGGTTCGGAAGATGTCCTCAGAAAAAATTCGTGCATTCCCGATCGACCGTCAGGTATTCTTGGTCAGGGAGGTTGCTGCCAAGCTCGGTAGTCTGCATGGCGAGACCGCCACCTCCTTCTGGAGGGCCAAGGCGTCGGAGTTGCTCGATCTCGTGGTCGGTTCCGGCAGGGACAGAACAGCAGCCAGCGATGAAGTGCGCAGGTTTTTCCTGGCCGTACAGCGAGAGATGTTGGCTGGAACGCCTGCGGAGTCGATGCCAATACTTTCCGCTTAAAGAAAATATCGCGGAACCGGGCTCTATTAAGTGCTCCAATAGCGGCCGTCTTGATGACGCTGGCCCATTCGCCCGCCAAGACACGCTGCTATGAAATGAGCTCGCACCGGCGAACTGGCGCGGGCAAGGAGCGTCATGTCCAAAACCCGTCGGTCAGCCAACAAACCCTTCCTTTTGGAAACAAATAGGTCACTGATCAAAATTGAACGGGACTTTTTAGCCATTCGTTCATATGTGCGTGCTTTCTAATTTATGTCATGGCCTCCAGTAGCTTCACCCGTATTTGGCTTACAATAGACGGCATGCGCCGGAGCACGGGCGCAAATGTTGCCACCATCTTCGCCCTGACCTTGCCGATCGTTGTCGGCGCCGCGGGCTTCGGTGTCGAGACCTCCTACTGGTACTACAACAGCCTGAGATTGCAGGCGACGGCCGATGCCGCCGCCTATGCCGGCGCGCTTGAACGGGTCTCGGGTTCCGACAAGCCGACAATCGTCGCGGCCGCGACCCAGTCGGCAGCGACGAACGGATTGGGCTCGGGCACGATCGTCGTCAATACGCCACCAGCGTCTGGACCAAATACGGCGAAGAAGGCGGTCGAGGTCATCGTGGGTCAGAAGCTCGACCGGATGTTCACCGCAATCTTTACGCAGGCCCAGGTTCCCGAACAGGCGAGGGCGGTGGCCCTCATCACCGATGCCTCGAAGGCCTGCATGACCGCGCTCGATCCGGCCGCCTCGCAGGCGGCACTGTTTTCCGGCAATACCACCGTGAAGGTCACCGGCTGCGTGGTGATGTCCAATTCGATCGCCCCGGACGCCATCAAGCTCCAGGGCTCGGCGAGCCTCCAGGTCGATTGCCTGATATCGGCGGGCGGCGTCTCTCTCAGCAATCCCGTCACAACCGTCTGCGCGGCCCCAATCACCCAGGCACTGCCGGTCGCCGATCCCTTTGCCGACCTGCCGGCCCCGACGGCCTCGAACCCCTGCCAGAACGACAACAAGCCGACGCTCAGTCCAGGCACCTATTGCAGCGGCATGAACCTAAAGGGCAATGTCACGCTTTCGCCGGGCGTCTATGTCGTTCGGGGCGATCTCAAGATCAACGCCAACGCGGCCATCGTCGGCAGCGGTGTGACCATCTTCATGTCGGGCAGTTCGACCGTCAGCATGAATGGCAATGCCTCCGTGAAGCTCAGCGCGCCGACCTCGGGCACCTATTCAGGCGTTCTGTTTTACGGCGACAGGACCGGTATCGCCGCATCCAGCACATTCAACGGCACAGCGGACTCGCTGCTGACCGGGGCCATCTACTTCCCGAAACAGCAAGTAAACTATCTTGGCAACTTCTCGGGCAACGGCGGCTGCACCCAGGTCGTCGCCAATACGATTCAATGGTCCGGCAGCACAACCGTCAACCAGGATTGCACGAGCCTCGGAATGCGCGACATTCCGGCGGGGCAGTCCGTGGCGCTGGTCGAGTAGCTTCGTGAAACGCCAATCGATCCGGACCCTTGGCGATGATGCGGGCGCTGCGGCGGTGGAGTTCGCGATGGTGCTGCCCATCCTGTGCCTGGTGCTGCTCGGCATTCTGGACGGCTGGTCCTACGTAACGAGCTCGCTGTCGATGCGCGCCGGCGTGAAGACTGCCGCGAACCTGGTCATGGGCGGATCGACCAATGATGCGGCGACCAAGGCTGTTGCCATTGCGAGCTGGGAGAATCGGCCGGAGGACGGCCAAGTCACGCTAACCCGGATTTACATGTGCGGGACGACCGTGGTCAACGCTTCCACCTTGTGCAGTGGCCCGAAGGCGCCATCGGTCTATGTCCAGATCCAGGCCTCGGCCACTTGGGTGCCGCCCGTTGCCTTCGGTGCTTTTTCCGCTTCCAGCATCATCGGCCACCAGGAGATGATCCGTGTCCGCTAGAGCAAGCGCGTTCGGGCGGGATCGATCGGCCGGGGCCGGGTTGGAGTTCGCGCTGATCGCGCCTTTCCTCGTCATGCTGCTGTTCGGCATCTTCGCCTTCGGCTGGTCGATGCACTCGGTCTCCAGTGTTCGTTATACGCTGGAGACGTCATCGCGCTCGCTGCAGCTTAAGAACACCCTGACCCAGGCCGACATCCAATCGATCCTCACGCAAAAATTGCAGGCCCTGGGTTTGAAGGATGTGAACGTCACGATCGCCATCGACCCGGTGAGCGGCGGCTTCCGTATGGCGCATCTGACCGCCACCTACGCCTTCGTCATCGACTTCCCTTACTTCAGCGCCTTCCCGATCAACTACGCGACAACCGTCACCGTGCCGCTGGTCGGCGGCTAGGCTCTGGCAGGACAGCGATCGCCGAGAACGCGCGCTGGGGTTCTGCTTACCTGTACGCCTTGAGCGCGATCAGACCACAGAGAATGATTATCGCCGTCAGGATCAGTGCCCACGACACGACGTTATGCGATAGACGCCTTCGGCGACCGCGCAGGGCCCGGTCTCGCCAGCGTTTAGCCTGATCAGCCCCTATGTTCAGTTTATCCACGCCCTTCTCCCATAGCAGAATGCGGCTCATGCCCGGCCGGTGCCCCCATCGGCACCGCTTTTGGCGGTCACGTGACGCACTCCGGCCAGCTTTTTGATGGCACAGGGCTATCTTATATATTTGTTAATGCTAATATTAAATTGACGTAGCGTCATGCCCGGGCATCCCTCGGGGTATTTGCATTGTGGGGGGCCAATGAGAGTGGCTATATTTTGCACGGCTGTCGTGTTCGCCGCGACTGGTGTGGCTGTTGCCAAGGAGAAGAAGGTGGCAATCAGTGATGCCGCCGCCTTGTGTTCTACCAACCCGTCAGCCAAGAAGCCCGTTCCAAATCTGGACTGCAGTTTTACCGGAACTGCCAAACCGGAAGATAGCGGCGCGAAGGCAGAGCCGCGCCTCGGATACGACTCGAATCCGTGGATCATAACCGGCTTTTGATTTTGCTTTGGCGGACGCCAAGTTGAAGCGCTGAAAGAGGGCCGCCTTAACGGACGGGCTCTCGTTTCAGCATTGGCTCTCACACGCAATGCCGTCCCCGCAGGCCTCGGTATGTCCAATTGCAAGTGCGGTTGAAGTCTCTGGTACGCCCAAGGGGAATCGAACCCCTGTTACCGCCGTGAAAGGGCGGTGTCCTAACCGCTAGACGATGGGCGCGCTCAGACGAAGCGGCTTATACTGGCGTTGTGCGCAACCGGCAACCCGTCAGGTGCCACCTTGGACAACTTTTTTCCGGGCCTTTGAAATCAAGGATTTCGCTACGTCCGGCAAGGTGCGGAATTCTGCTCCGCTGTTCTCGTCGGCTAAAATCCCGGCATGAATCCCAGGGTCTTTGCGACGGAGCTTCGCTCCTGCTTCGCCCTAGGATGACGAAGACGGGACGCATCGCGCCAAATCGCAGAATAATGCCGTTAGCCGTCGCCACCGCCGCTGCGCCGGCGGCAGCGCCAGTTCCAGTCGCGCTCGGGGCCGACGTCGACGTGAACCGAGTCTGTGTGGCAGTAGGTGCCGACGCCGCCACGGCCGGGCATGCTCCTGATGTAGCTTGCCAGCTCCCATTTCGAAACGCCGGGCACCTGAATGTCGGCGGCAGCGCAATACATATGCAGCGAATTCTTGGCGCCGTTGGCGCGCCGGTTGCGGGCCGGGTCGCGATAGCCTGACGTCACCGTCATCTTGCGGCCGTAGTGGCCTTCGATCGTCTTCAGCACGCGCACCAGCGACGGCTTTAGGCAGGCCACATCGACGCTCTCGTTCTGCTTGAGCAGCCCGTTGGGCGCCAGTCGGGCCATGCCGGCGGCGGACGCGACCTGATAGGAGCCGCCGACTGGCCCCTCATCCTCGTTGAGGTCGACGTCGCTTTCGTCATCAAGGCCGGACTTGCGCTTGATTTCGAACAGGGCCGTCTGGCGCACGCCGGGCAGGGCATCGCTACCGGTGATGTGGCCGGTATCGCCGCCGAGCGAAGCCAGTTGCACCGGCTTTGCCGTAGAATCGGCCGAGGCCAGCGTGATGATCGGCTTTGCCGTTGCTGGCGCCGCTTTTGCCTGCACCACGGGCTGCTCGCCCGACCGGGTGTTGATAAGGGGCGTCGCCGAGGCTGGCGTGGCACCAAACATCGAGGCCAGGAAGCCTTTTTTCTTTGGTGCTTCGGCCTGCGGCATCTCGCCAGCCGTCACGTAAACCGGGTTGTTCATGGCCGGAGCGGCTGTCGGCTTCTGCGCGTTTACGCCGGCGTCGGCGGCGGCGATCTGCTGAGCAACCGTGTCGTTCTGCTGCGCGGTCTGCGCCTGCTGTGTCAGCGACTGCGGCGTGTTGCCGACGATTGTTTCAGCACCGGCCGGCGTGGTCAACGGAAAGGCGGTTTCGGGATTGGCCACCGGGACATAGGCGACCTTCTCGGGCAGCGCCGTATCGCTCGCCGTCATCACGGTCGTCTGCTCGGTCGTGACCTCGGACGAATCGGAGGCGACGGTCGCCTTGCCGCTCGAGGCAGCACTTATGTCCGATGCGGTGGCATTGTAGCCGGGCATTCCGACCGACATTGTCGGGTCGCCAGCCGAGGTGCAGGAGGCCAGAAGCAAGGAGCAGAGCGCTGCCACGATGGCGCGGCGTTCTCCCTTTGCGAGGCTCCATCCTGCTGATTTCAAAGTCAAATTCCCCCTCGATGCCCGGTCGGTATGTCCTTGGTGCGGCACCGATACGCCGCGTCAAGGTGACCTTTGTCTCCGATCCGGAAACGAGACCTGTGTCAAATCCGCAAGCCTGGAAGTATTTTTGCAGTGATTGCCGAATTACGGCCGCTTGATGGTTGACGACACCATTTCGCCCGCTTTTACCGGCCCGTCAACTCACCAGACATTACAGTCCGTTACACACGCACCTTCACATAGGTACCGGGAGCATCCCCCAAGGTTTTCATATGGTTGCCGGGTTTGCGGGCTGGCACGCGGGTGTTGTCCCTGGCCTCTATCCAGTTCTGCCAGTGCGGCCACCAGGACCCTGGGTGCTCGGTGGCCTTGGCTACCCACTGTCCGAAGTCGCCTGTCGGCATACCCCCGGTCCAGTACTGGTATTTGTTGGAGGCCGGCGGGTTGACGACGCCTGCTATGTGACCCGATCCCGCCATGACGTATTCGACCTTGCCACCGAAATATTTCGAGCCGAGGAACACCGAAAGCGCCGGCGCGATGTGATCTTCCTTGGAGGCGAGGTTGTAGACCGGGATGGTGATGTCGCCCAGTGAGATGGTGTGGCCGGCGAGTTCCATCTTGCCCTGTGAAAGCGTGTTATCGAGGTAGCAGTTGCGCAGGTAGAAGGAATGATTGGCCGCCGCCATTCGGGTCGAATCGGCGTTCCAGTAGAGCAGGTCGAAGGGCAGGGGATCCTTGCCGCGCATGTAGTTGTTGACGACATAGGGCCAGATCAGGTCGCCCGAGCGCAGCATGTTGAAGGCGGTCGCCATCTTGGTGCCGTCGAGATAGCCCTTTTCGCTCATCGACTTTTCCACCGCGGCGACCTGCTCTTCGTCGACGAACACTTTCAGGTCGCCGGCATTGGTGAAGTCGACCTGGGTGGTGAAGAAGGTGGCCGACTTGATGCGGTCGTCGCCCTCGCGTGCCATCAGCGCCAGTGCCGCCGCCAAAAGGGTGCCGCCGACGCAATAGCCGATGGCGTTGACGTCGCGCTCGCCGGTGGCCTTCTCGACCGTGTCGAGGCCATATTGCAGGCCCTCGCGGATATAGGCCTCCCATCCCTTGGCGCCGTGGCGCTCGTCCGGGTTGATCCAGGAGATGACGAACACGGTGTGGCCCTGTTCGACCGCCCAGCGAATGAAGGATTTCTGCGGGTTCAGATCAAGGATGTAGAACTTGTTGATCCATGGCGGGCAGATCAGCAGCGGCCGCTTGAGCACCGTCTCGGTCGCCGGATCGTATTGGATGATCTCGGCGACATCGCTACGGCCAACCACCTTGCCAGGGGTGGTGGCGATGTTCCGGCCGATCTCGAAGGGCGAATAGTCGGCCTGGCGCAGTTTCAGGTCGCCCTTGCCGGCGGCAATGTCCTCGGCCAGCATCTTCATGCCGCGCACCAGGTTCTCGCCGTTGGAAGCGACGGTCTCGCGAAACAGCTCCGGGTTGGTCAGGATGAAATTCGACGGCGAGATGGCGTTGGACACCTGCTTGACGTAGAAGCTCGCCTTGTGGCGGGTGTGCTCGTCCAGACCTTCGGCGTGTTCGACCAGATCGGCCGCCCAGCGCGAGGTGACGAGATAGGCCTGCTTGAGAAAATCGAAGAAGGCGTTGCGGCCCCATTCGGGGTCGAGGAAGCGCTTGTCGCCGCGCTCCGGCTTGACGGCGTCTTCGGTTTCTTGCGCGGCGTTGCTGGTACGCTGAATGGCGTTGGCCCAGACCGTCATGTAGCCGGCGAACAGCCGTGTCTGCGCTTCCAGCGCGCGCTGCGGATCGGAAAGCCAGTATTCGCTGAGCTTGGAAAAGGTCTTCACCATGTCGACAACCGGCTCGGCGACGTGATCGCGCACCTCGCCTTTTTCGCGCGGCTCGGCCCAGGCGGAAGCCGCCTTGCCGGCCTGCTCGATCATGCGCGCCATATTCAGAGCGAAGCGTTCCGGGTCCTTCACCAGATATTGCTCGACGGTCGAAGGCTCGTCATCTTCCGCTTTGCCCGAATCGGGTGTTTTGGACATGGTAGGCGGGGTTCCTCCCGAGGCCTTTTCTTGACATATTAACATGGGACATCCGACCGGGTCCAATCTCGCTCTACCTCGGCTGCCAAGGAAACAATATGACGATTAATATTGGCGAGACTGTTTTTTTCGATGCCGGACGTTTTTGCCGCATCGGCGCGGCGATCGTCCTCATGGCGATCGTCCTCATGGGGATTGCCGGGTGCTCCAGCACCGACGGCCCGACGTCCGTCGCGGCCGGTACGGGTCCGAAGGATACCGGCACCTTTCCGAACCTGAACATCAAGCCGCAAGTGGCGGCGCCGCAGTTCACCGAAGCCGAGAAGAACGCCAGGCTTGCGCAATTGAAGGCGGACAAGAATGCGCAGGCGGCCAAAGGCGGCGGTCCGAAGGTCGCCAACCAGGCGACGCTGACGGATCTCGCCAAGAAGCATGGCGACGAAACGCTGAAGCAGATCGAAGCCAAATGCGACCCCGCCCTCGACCCTACCTGCAAATAAGTATATAGCGCGCGCCCAATACCCCCTTTGCTGTCTGGAACTGCCATGGAAGAATTTCACAAGGTTCGCCGGCTTCCGCCTTACGTCTTCGAGCAGGTCAACCGGCTCAAGGCCAGCGCCCGTTCGCGCGGCGCCGACATCATCGACCTCGGCATGGGCAATCCGGATCTGCCGACGCCCAAGGCCATCGTCGACAAGCTGTGCGAGGTCGTGCGCGATCCGCGTACGCACCGCTATTCCTCGTCGCGCGGCATTCCGGGCCTGCGCCGCGCCCAGGCCGCCTACTATAGCAGGCGCTTCGGCGTGAAGCTCAACCCCGACACGCAAGTGGTGGCCACGCTTGGTTCGAAGGAAGGCTTCGCCAACATGGCGCAGGCAATCACGGCGCCGGGCGACGTGATCCTGTGCCCGAATCCGACCTATCCGATCCACGCCTTCGGCTTCATCATGTCGGGCGGCGTCATCCGCTCGCTGCAGGTGGAGCCCGATGACGGCTTCATCCCGGCGCTCGAGCGCGGTGTCAAGCATTCGATCCCGAAGCCGCTGGCGCTGATCCTCAACTATCCGTCGAACCCGACGGCGCTGGTCGCTTCGCTTGATTTCTACAAGGATGTGGTGGCCTTCGCCAAGAAGAACGACATCATCATCCTGTCCGACCTTGCCTATTCAGAAATCTATTTCGACGGCAATCCGCCGCCTTCGGTGCTGCAGGTTCAGGGCGCGATCGATGTCTGCGTCGAATTCACCTCGATGTCGAAGACCTTCTCGATGCCGGGCTGGCGCATGGGCTTTGCCGTTGGCAACGAGCGGCTGATCTCGGCGCTGACCAGGGTGAAATCCTATCTCGATTACGGCGCCTTCACGCCGATCCAGGTGGCGGCGGCACACGCGCTCAACGGCGACGGCGCCGACATTGCCGAGGTCCGCGACATCTATCACAAGCGCCGCGACGTGATGGTCGATGCCTTCGGCCGCGCCGGCTGGACCATTCCGGCACCGGCGGCGTCGATGTTTGCCTGGGCGCCGATCCCTGAGCCGTTCCGCCATCTCGGCTCGCTCGAATTCTCCAAGCTGCTCATCGAACATGCCGACGTGGCGGTGGCGCCCGGTGTCGGCTTCGGCGAACATGGCGATGATCACGTCCGCATCGCGCTGGTCGAGAACGAGCACCGGATCCGCCAGGCGGCGCGCAACATCAAGCGCTTCCTGTTGACCAGCGCCAAGCAGCCCAACAATGTGGTTCCGCTTTCCGCTCACCGGTAAGCTTGCCGCACACCATTTCGATTTCGATCTGACTTGAGGGACGTTGCCTTCTATGGCTGAAGCATTGCGTGTTGGAATTGCCGGCCTCGGTACGGTTGGCGCGTCGGTGGCGCGTGTGCTGCGCGACAAGGCAGTGGAACTGACCCGCCAGTGCGGTCGTGACGTGATCGTCACCGCCGTCTCGGCGCGCGACCAGAAGCGTGACCGCGGCGTCGATCTGAGCTCGGCAAAGTGGTTCGACGATCCGGTCAAGATGGCGCAGGCCGCCGAAATCGACGTGTTCGTCGAACTGATCGGCGGCGACGAGGGGCCGGCGCGCTCATCGGTGAAGGCGGCACTCGAAGCCGGCCGTCACGTCGTCACCGCCAACAAGGCGCTGCTCGCCAAGCATGGCGTGGCGCTGGCCGAGATCGCCGAGAAGAAGGGCGTGCTGCTCAACTACGAGGCGGCGGTGGCTGGCGGCATCCCCGTCATCAAGACGATGCGCGAGGCGATGGCCGGCAATTCGGTCACCCGCGTGTTCGGCATCCTCAACGGCACCTGCAACTATATCCTGACCCGCATGGAGGCCGAGGGCATTTCGTTCGACGCCTGCCTGAAGGACGCGCAGCGGCTGGGCTATGCCGAAGCCGATCCGACGTTCGACATCGAGGGCCACGACACCGCGCACAAGCTGTCGATCCTGACCAGCCTTGCCTTCGGCACCAGGATCGCCGCCAACGACATCTATATGGAAGGCATTTCCAACATCACCCAGGCCGACATCCGTGCGGCCGGCGATCTTGGCTACCGGATCAAGCTGCTTGGTGTCGCCCAGCGCACCGAGAGCGGCATCGAGCAGCGCGTGCATCCGACCATGGTGCCGACCTCCTCGGTCATCGCGCAGGTGCATGGCGTCACCAATGCGGTGGCGATCGAGACCGACATTCTTGGCGAGTTGCTGCTGTCCGGCCCCGGTGCGGGCGGCAACGCCACCGCCTCGGCCGTCATCGGCGACATCGCCGACATCGCCAAGAGCCGGCCCGGCTTCCAGCACGGTCCGGTCTTCGGCCGGCCGGCGAAGGAACTGAAACCGTACAAGAAGGCGCAGATGCGCAGCCATGCCGGCGGCTACTTCATCCGGCTGACCGTGCATGATCGCATTGGCGTGTTTGCGGCAATAGCCAAGCGCATGGCCGACAACGACATTTCGCTGGAATCGATCGTCCAGCACGCGGTCAATGGCGAGGCGGCAGCACAGAAGACGGTGATCCTCGTCACCCACGAGACGACCGAGGCGGCCGTGCGCAAGGCCGTCGATGGCATCACCAAGGACGGCCATCTGACCGACAAGCCGCAGGTCATCCGCATCGAGCGGGCAGGATAGTTTCTCGCCCGGTAGCCGCGTGGGACAAGAATCCCGCACGCATTGAGGCCATTCGGACGGCAAACAGCCGCGCCCGGCCGGAACGAATTCGCGCCGCCGCCGTTCTCTTGGACAGTAACCAGAGGGAGCCGCTTCATGGCCGATACCAACAAATCCGACACCCCACACATCGACGACATCCAAAAGACGCTGGAAAAGCAGATTGACGAACTGCGCAAGGAGATCACCAAGATCAACAAGAGCATTTCGGCGCGGAGTGCGGAGATGCTCGATGACGCCAGCGAACAGGCTTCCGATTTCTATGACACGGCGGCGGCCCGCGCATCGCGAACCGCCCAACAGCTGCGCAGCCAGGCCCATGCTGTTTCGGAAGTCGCACGCGAAAATCCCGGTACGACGACAGCCGTGGTCGGCGTGATCGGCCTGCTCGGCTTTCTGGCCGGCTTCGCCATTGGCCAGTCGATGAACGACACGTCGCGCCGCTGGTATTAGTCGCGTCGCGACAGGGCCGGTTTCTCCGGCTCATTTCCCTGTTTTCAGTACGTCATCGTTAAGGAGGGCACCATGGCTTCATCCGCGTTGATCAGCATCCTGATCACATTCCTCGTCATCATCCTCGTTCTCTATCTGGTTCAGCGCCTGCCGCTCGATGCCCGCATGAGGCAGATCGCTCAGGTCATCGTGATCATCATCGGCATCATTTCGCTGCTCAAATACCTTGCGGTTTTCTAGGCCGCGAAAGGTGCCGATTTTGACTTTTTCAACCCGGCCCGGTTCATTGCGACCGGGCCGGCACCGTTTTGGAAGTCGGTTTAATCGATTGATATTACTGGCTATTCGATAAAACTCATGGCAGGTCTTGCCGTTGTCATGCTCGTTTGACAAAACAGGCCGCCTCCGGCGGGAGGCCGCATTGCGAACGAGGATATCACCAGATGAATGTTGCCCAGAACATCGTCGCCAGTCTTGACCGGATACTCACCATGGAACTGGTGCGCGTCACCGAACGGGCCGCCGTCGCCGCTGCCAGGCTGCGTGGGCGCGGCGACGAAAAGGCGGCCGACCAGGTCGCCGTGGATGCCATGCGCCAGGAGCTCAACCGGCTTGCCATCAGGGGCACGGTGGTGATCGGCGAGGGCGAGAGGGACGAGGCGCCAATGCTCTATATCGGCGAGGAAGTCGGCTCGGGCAAAGGTCCGGCCGTCGATATCGCACTCGATCCGCTCGAAGGCACGACGATCTGCGCCAAGAACCTGCCCAATGCGCTCGCCGTCATCGCGATCGCCGAGAAGGGCAGCCTGCTGTTCGCACCCGATGTCTACATGGACAAGATCGCCATCGGCCCGGGCTATGCGGACGGCGTCATCGACATCGATGCCTCGCCGGCCGAAAACATCGCGAGCCTCGCCCGGGCCAAGGGCGTCGCTATATCGGACATCACCACCTGCATTCTCGACCGGCCACGTCATGCCAAGCTGATCGATGCCGTGCGCGCCACGGGCGCCGCGATCCGGCTGATCGGCGACGGCGATGTCGCCGGCGTCATCCACACCACGGATCCGGAAGAAACCGGCATCGACATCTATCTCGGCACTGGCGGCGCACCCGAGGGCGTGCTGGCGGCGGCCGCGCTGCGTTGCACCGGCGGCCAGATGCAGGGCCGGCTGATCCTCGACACGCCGGAAAAGGTCACTCGCGCGGCAAAGATGGGTATTTCCAATCCGAAACGCGTCTATCGGACGGAGGACATGGCGCGCGGCGATGTGCTGTTCGCGGCCACCGGTGTCACCGACGGCAATATGCTGGCTGGCGTCAAGTTCGGCCAGAATTACATCACCACCCACACGATCGTGCTGCGCTCATCGTCGCGGACGGTGCGCGAGATCAAGGCCAGGCACCAGGATCTGGATAAGTTCTGACGCTCGCTTGCGAAGCCACCTTGCAGTTGTTAGCCATTTGGGCGCATTCGATGCTGGCTGCGGGGATTTGACGATGAAACCGTTCGACTGGCACGCGGATCCGATCTCGCGCGCCACCGCCATAACGAAGTCCTATCGCAACACCCAGAACGTGCGCCGCTTTCTCATCCGCGAATGCGGCGATGCGTTCAGGTTCGACCGGCCGTTCATGGCCTGGCTCAAGGACGGTGCAGACAAGACGATGGGCGATGCGGCCGACGAGTGGCTTCGGCGCCAGGCTGAAAAGCGGAAAGCGTAGTTTTCTTGACATCATCCGCGACGGCGCACATCCGTGAACCGCTTGGCTTTGCCTGCCTTTGGCCTAAAGCGCGTCGCGTTCACGCGACGCGCTTTTATGCATGTCGTTGTCCCAAAACCGCTGCACACTTTCGGGCGACATGCACTATCCTGCGGCCAATCATGAGTTGGCAAAGCGAATGACCGGCGAGAAACGCCTCTTCCTCGATGTCAGGCAGTCGGCTACCGGGGTCTCCTGGGAGCATCGGCTGACCGAGCGGCAAGACATGATCGCGCTCGCCATCGCGCAGGGCCATGGCGTGCCCGACATCGTCGCGCGGGTGCTTGCCGGTCGCGGCGTCACCGCCGAGCAGACCGAGCGGTTTCTCGACCCGACGATCCGCGATCTTCTGCCGGATCCGGCATCGCTGACCGACATGGACCGGGCGGCGGCTCGCATCGCCGCCGCGGTGATGGCCAGAGAAAAGGTGGCGATCTTCGGCGACTATGATGTCGACGGCGCCGCCTCGTCGGCCTTGCTGAAACGGTTCCTTGCGCATTTCTCGGTGCCGTCGGAAATCTACATCCCAGATCGCATTTTCGAGGGCTATGGTCCCAACCCCGACGCCATGCGCGAACTGGTTTCGCGTGGCGCGACACTGATCGTCACTGTCGATTGCGGCACCAACAGTGCCGTTTCCATCGATGCCGCCAACGAGGCCGGGGCCGATGTCGTGGTGCTCGACCACCATCAGGTCGGCGGTGCCTTGCCGGCGGCAATCGCCGTCGTCAATCCCAACCGCGACGACGATCTTTCCGGACAGGGCCATCTCTGTGCCGCCGGCGTGGTCTTCCTCGCCCTAGTGCAGACGGCCAAGATCCTGCGCGGCCGCATGGCCGATGCTACGCCGCCGGACCTGCTTTCGCTGCTTGATATCGTGGCACTGGCCACCGTCTGCGACGTGGTGCCGCTGACCGGCGTCAACCGTGCCTTCGTGGTCAAGGGGCTACAGATGGCGCGCCAGCAGAAGAATGAAGGGCTGGCGGCACTGGCACGGGTGTCGCGGATCGGCGAGCCGATCAGCACTTTCCATCTGGCCTATCTGATTGGCCCGCGCATCAATGCCGGCGGGCGCATCGGCGATGCCGCACTTGGCAGCCGGCTGCTTGCGACCGACGACCCGGTCGAGGCGCGCACCATTGCCGAGACGCTCGATCGGCTCAACCAGGAGCGGCAGCTGATGGAGCAGGAGATGCTCGCCGCAGCACGCGCGGAGGCCGATGCAGAGCTTGCCGGCGGCAATGGCCCGGCGATCGTCGTCACCGCCAGCAACAACTGGCATCCGGGCATTGTCGGTCTGCTCGCCTCACGGCTGAAGGATCATGCGCGGCGGCCGGCCTTCGCCATCGCCTTCAACGCCAACGGCACCGGCACCGGCTCGGGCCGCTCGGTGTCGGGTTTCGACCTCGGTCGGCTGGTGCGCGAGGCGGCCGGTGCCGGGCTGATCGTCAAGGGCGGCGGCCACGGAATGGCGGCGGGCATCACCGTGGAGCGGGCGAAGCTTGGCGAGCTCAGGGCGTTTTTCGAAGAACGGGCGGCGGCCGATGTGTTCCGGCTGCAAGCCGAGGAAAGTCTGGCGATCGACGGCGCGCTTGCCGCCGAAGGCGCGACGCTCAGTCTGCTCGACGCGCTGGAAAAGGCCGGACCGTTCGGCGCCGGGCATGCAGCACCCGTTTTCGCGCTGCCGCGTCACCGGTTGGCAGATGCGCGGCCGGTCGGCACCAACCACATCCGCGTCGAGCTGCAATCGGAAAGCGGCGGTCGCATCCAGGCGATCGCCTTTCGCGCCGTCGACACCGCCCTTGGCGAATTCCTGTTCAAGAACCGGGGCAAGACAATCCACGTCGCCGGTTCGCTGTCGGGCAATTACTGGAGTGGCAACCGCACGGTGCAATTTCGCATTGTCGATGCGGCGCGCGCGTGAGATCGCGCAGATTGGGCAGCCGATGCGCAACGCAGCAGCGCACCGATCATTTGTTGCACGGCAGGTATACCTAGGCGAGAACGGACTGCAGCCGGGTCAGTTCGCCGATCTGGGCCATCGTCGCCTGATAACCGAGGTTGATCGCCTCGTCGGCGCGGTGGAACTCGGTCAGGCCGATATGGCTGAGCTTCGGCTGCAGCGACATGTCGGGCGGGTCGCCGGCAAGCCTGGCGCGCGAAATGCGGTCCTGGATGATGTTGAAGGCCTCGACCATGACGCCGGTGATGCCGAGTCGCGTCTGATGCGACTGGTGCTCGGCATCGACCTGGCCCGGTCTTGGTGCGTCCTTTTCGATGACCAGTTCGCCGGCGCTGTGCTTGATGACGGCGGCACGGCCGAACAAATCATAGTGAAGATTGACCGCCACCACGAGTGGCTGCTCATAGGCGCGGCAGACCGAAACCGGCACCGGGTTGACCAGAGCACCGTCAACCAGCACGCGGCCGTTGCAATTCACCGGCTCGAACACGCCGGGCAGCGCGTAGGAAGCGCGCATGGCGGTGATCAGCGAGCCGCTCGACAGCCAGATTTCGTGGCCGGTGCGGATTTCCGACGTGACTGCGACGAACGGCTTGGCCAGATCCTCGAAACGAATGCCAGCCATGTGCTCGCGCAGTCGGGCGTCGAGCTTCATGCCGCCGAACAGGCCGCTGCCGCGCAGGTTGAGATCGAGCAGGCCGAAGATGCGGCGCTTGGTCAGGCTGCGGGCGAATTCTTCGAGTTCGTCCAGCTTGCCAGCGAGATAGCAGCCGCCGACCAGCGCGCCGATCGAGGTGCCGGCGATCATCGACACTTCGATGCCGGCTTCGTCGAGCGCGCGCAACACGCCGATATGCGCCCAGCCGCGGGCGCAACCGCCGCCCAACGCGAGCGAAATGCCTGTTTTCTTCGGATGTTTCGTTTCGGACGCGCCGGACGAGGAGAGGCCGTTGGCTTCCCGAACGTCTGTCCTGCTACGCAATGACGCCCACTCGAGCATCATAATCTCCCTTGTCCCACTCCCCTTCTACAGGAAGTACGTTTGAGAATAGTGAACATGAGTGGCTTGTGAATATTGAATGGTTCACAAAAGCTTCCGATACGTGTTTTCCGCATCGAACAGCGGTTTGCTGCCGTCGTCGGCAAGCGTCCCCTTGCCATCGACCAGCCCCACCGTCCGATAAAAGCATGAACGCCGACCGGTGTGACAGGTTGCGTCGTGGCCCAACACTTTGACGCGCAGCCACAATGCATCCTGGTCGCAATCGGCGCGCATCTCGACGACATGCTGAAAATTGCCCGAGGTTTCCCCCTTTTTCCAAAGCGCGTTGCGCGAGCGTGACCAGTAGTGAGCGATGCCTGTCTCCAGCGTCAGCGCCAGCGCCTGCGCATTCATGTGCGCAACCATCAACAGCATGCCGTCCTGGGCGTCGGTGACGACGACCGTAACGAGGCCGGCAGCGTCGAAGCGCGGTGAAAACACTGCGCCTTCCTCGAGCGCTTTCTTGTCTGAGGGAGCTTTTGGAAATTCCAGTGCCGACATCGCCGGTCCTTGTTCCTAGTGGCCGGCGAGCGCGATTCAGACCCCGCTGCCGCGCACCATGGTGACGAAACGGACCTGCTCTTCGGGCGTGTCCTTGAAGACACCGGTGAAGGTCGAGGTCAGCGTGGTTGAACCCTGTTTGCGAATGCCGCGCATGGCCATGCACATGTGCTCGGCCTCGATCATGACGGCGACGCCGCGCGGATTGAGCACGTCCTGGATGACGCCGGCGATCTGCGCAGTCAGGGCTTCCTGGGTCTGCAGGCGGTGGGCGAAGATGTCGACGACGCGCGCGATCTTGGACAGGCCGACAACCTTGCCATCCGGCAGATACCCGACATGCGCCTTGCCGATGATCGGCACCATGTGATGCTCGCAATGCGAATGGAATGTTATGTCCTTGACGATGACCAAGTCATCGTAGCCGGCAACCTCCTCGAAGGTGCGGCCGAGTTCTTCGGCCGGGCACATGTCGTAGCCGCCGAACATTTCGCGATAGGCCTTGGCCACGCGCTTGGGCGTGTCGATCAACCCTTCGCGGTCCGGATTGTCGCCGGTCCAGCGCAAAAGCGTGCGCACGGCGGCCTCGACTTCGGCTTCGCTCGGCCGGTCGGTTACCGGCTTCTCCATATAGGCTGACTGGGGCATGAGTTTCTTGATGACGGCATCCATAAAAGGCGTCTCCCGTAGTCCCTCTCGGCGGAGGAACGAGTTGAACGGACCACGACCTTTCGGTGTCGGAAACTCGCCCGGTTTCCAGCCCCGCAAGTGGCGTGAACTTCCCGGCAAAGACACTGGCTTTCGTTGTCTTGTCGATACCGGACTGCCAGCATTATATATGGTCATGATGAGCGAAAGGAAGACACGACAGCGGCAATCGCTGTTCGCTTGGCGGCGACGGATTGGAAAATAATGATAAACGACATCTACAATGCGAAAATTCTCGGTTTTGCCGGAAACATCGCCCGCATCGGCCGCCTCGATCATCCCGACGCGACCGCCAAGGCGCATTCCAAGCTGTGCGGCTCGACCGTCACCGTCGACCTCAAGATGCAGGATGGCGTGGTCACGGACTTTGCCCATGACGTGAAGGCCTGCGCGCTCGGCCAGGCGTCATCCTCGATCATGGCGCAGCATGTCGTTGGCGCGAGCACCGAGGAATTGCGCGCGGTGCGCGACACGATGCTGAAAATGCTGAAGGAAAATGGCGCTCCGCCGGACGGTCGCTTCGCGGACCTGAAATATCTGGAGCCGGTGCGCGACTACAAGGCCCGTCATGCCTCGACCATGCTGACTTTCGATGCCGTGGTCGACGCGATCGGCCAGATCGAGAAGAAGCGCGCCGAAGGAGCAGCCTGAGGGCCGATAACCGACCGTTACAGAGCACGTCTGGTTTCGGCAAATTCGCCGCGCACCCAGTCAGCGAACGCGGCGGCCGGCTCCGACAGGTCGCGCAGGCTCCTGGCGACCAGCCAGTAGGCACCGGACGCGACGTCGATATCGAACGGCTTGATCAGCGCGCCGGATGCGATTTCCCCGCCGATCTGCAGGAGATCGCCCAGTGCCACGCCATGTCCGAGCAGGGCGGCCTGCTTTGAAAGCGACGCGTCCGCCAGCATCGGACCGCGCGCGGGCACGGCGTCGGCAGGCACGCCGGCCGCTTCGAACCAGCGCGCCCAACCCTGACGGTTCTCCTCGTGCAAAAGCGTGTAGCGACCAAGATCAATGGGTTTCTCGAGGGCAGGGCCCGAGGCAAGCAGCGCCGGCGATAGAACCGGTGAATCGACCGTCGAGGCAAGCCGCTCAGCCTGGCTGCGCGGCCACGAGGTGGCATGTGCGCTGAAGCGCAGGGCAAGCTCCGGCTGATCGCTGCGGAACTCGATCAGCCTTGGATCGACTTCGAGAGAGACGTCGATATCGGGCCGCAATTCGCGAAATTGATTGAGCCGGGGGACCAGCCACACGGATGCGAGCGACGGCTCCACACTGACGCGAACCACGGACTGCAGCGGCGTCGCCACCAGTTCCCCAAGCAAGGTGTCGATGGCGTCGAAACTTCTGACGAGTTGATCCAGCAGACGCCGGCCGGTGTCGGTCAGTTCGACACGGCGATGGCGACGTTCGAACAGGGGCTGACGCAGGAAGGTTTCGAGTTCGCGGATCTGCCGGCTGATCGCGGCCTGCGAGACGAAAAGCTCCTCGGCGGCTCGGCTGAAGCTCAGATGCCGGCCCGCTGCCTCGAAGCTTCTCAATGCCGTCAGCGGCAAGCGCCCGCGCTTCATTCGCATAACCCAGGATTATCCGAAGTTGAAATTATACTCGTTTGAAGGCGAAGGCCAGCGGCGGTCTAATCGCGTCAAAGGAGACCGATCATGATCCAGTTGCTAAGCATCTTTGGCGATGTCATGCGGATCGCAACGTTTCAATGGCGCGACGAGAGACAGCGTGAAGAACGCCGCGATGAGCCGACCAGTCGTGGCCGCTGGGCGCCTTCGGCTGACCGGCAGCCGTTTCGACGTTTCCGTCCGTGACGGCGGGAGGCGCGCAAGGAGCGGGGATTGCGTTCTCCAGTGGAAGCCCACATCTATCGCGTTGGAATGCACTTGTTTGAGCATGTTCTTCCGCTTTTCGGGATCATGCTCTGGGACGGAGACTGCGGTGGGCGACCAGCATGCGCATAGTGCCGGACCGCCAAGGCGCGGCCGCAACTGGCCCGGCCCGTGGCGCAAGACGCCGGGCCGTCTGCTCGGCACGTCGCTCGTGCGCCTCTACCAGCTGACGCTGTCCGGCTTTGTCGGCAATTCCTGCCGGCATCTGCCGACCTGTTCGGAATATGCGCATGAGGCGATTGCCCGCCATGGCCTGTGGGCTGGCGGCTGGATGGGATTTTTCCGCGTGCTGCGCTGCGGGCCATTTGGCACGCATGGCATCGACCGCGTGCCGGAGACCTTGGCGGAGCGCTATGTCTGGTTCATGCCCTGGCGGTACTGGCGGATCGGCAGCAAGCGTGGCGAAGCGCAGGGCTGATGGCGCCGGTCATGTCCCGACGACACTGCGCGTTTACGAACTGGTAGGGTTAACGCAAGCCTGCACAAAGACTGCGCATTTGAGACAAAATCGAGACAAGACACCTCGCTAAGCCGCTCGCGAACCCCCTTCTGGAGCGAGCAGAAAATGCGCAATTTCGACCGTCTTCCCTTCATCTTTGCCGGAATCCTGTTCCTGCTCGCCTGGCTGCTGGGATTTCCGCTGCGCGCGCAATCGGCGCCGCTGAGGGACGTTCAATGTACGGTGATCGCTGACGCGGCGAGCGGCAAGACGCTTTACCAGGATGGTGTGTGCGACCAACGGTTCAGCCCGGCTTCGACGTTCAAGGTGCCGCTGTCGCTGATCGGTTATGATAGCGGGATCCTGAGCGACGAGCACACGCCGAGCTGGGATTACAAGCCTGAATTCAACGCGGTGAAGCGGGATCAGAAGACCGTCGATCCGGTGGTCTGGGAGCGGGATTCGATTCTGTGGTTTTCCCGAGAAATCACCCGCCGGCTTGGGCCGCAGAGTTTTGCCGGCTATGTCTCGAAATTCGACTACGGCAACGCCGATGTTTCCGGCAATCCCGGCAAGAATGATGGTCTGACCCAGTCCTGGGTGAATTCCTCGCTCACGATCACGCCGGTCGAGCAGGTCGATTTCCTGCGCAAGCTGCTGGCCCGCAAGCTGCCTGTCTCGGCCAGGGCTTACGACATGACATCAGCGATCATCCCGACCTTCCAGGCCGGAGGCTGGACGGTGCAAGGCAAGACCGGCAGTACCAGGCTGCGCAACGATGCCGACAAGGTCCAGGACAAGCGCTCACTCGGCTGGTTCGTCGGCTGGGCGCAAAAGGATGGTCGCCAGATCGTTTTTGCGCGGCTTGTCGTCGACACCAACCGCACCGATATGCCGAAGGGCCTCAAGACCCGGGCCGCGTTCCTGAAGGATCTGCCGCTGCTCATCAAATGAAGGCCTGACACCTGAGCCGGGCTTTACGGCGGAGGAATCTGTCCATAAAAGACAGCCGCCGCCGGACGCATCCGGCTTACTCTTTGCATGTCGTGGCTCCAAACCCATTTTCGCACGACATGCATTTTCAACCACCCGCGCTCGTTTGCGGGACTGGATAGGAGATACACATGCTGAATTCCATTTCCCTGACATTTCCCGATGGTTCCGTTCGCGAATACGACGCGGCGATGACCGGTGCTGGCCTGGCCGAATCGATCTCCAAGTCGCTGGCCAAGAAGGCCGTCGCCTACTCGATCGACGGCACCGTGCGCGACCTCAGCGATCCGCTCGGCAAATCCGGCAAGGTCGAGATCGTCACCCGCGACGACCCGCGCGCGCTGGAGCTGATCCGCCACGACGCTGCACATGTGCTGGCGGAAGCCGTGCAGGAGTTGTGGCCGGGAACGCAGGTGACCATCGGGCCGGTGATTGAGAACGGCTTCTATTACGACTTTGCCCGCAACGAGCCGTTCACGCCTGACGATTTTCCGGTGATCGAGAAGAAGATGCGCGAGATCATTGCGCGCAACAAGCCGTTCACCAAAGAGGTCTGGTCGCGCGACAAGGCGAAAGAGGTATTTGCCGACAAGGGCGAACGCTACAAGCTGGAGCTGATCGACGCCATTCCCGAGGATCAGGATCTCAAGATCTACGCGCAGGGCGGCTGGTTCGACCTTTGCCGTGGCCCGCACATGGCCTCGACCGGGCAGATCGGCAACGCCTTCAAACTGATGAAGGTGGCCGGCGCCTATTGGCGCGGCGACTCGAACAACCCGATGCTGACGCGCATCTACGGCACCGCCTGGGCCGACCAGGCGCAGCTCGAAGCCTACCAGATGATGCTGGAGGAGGCCGAGAAGCGCGACCACAGGAAGATCGGCCGCGAGATGGACCTTTTCCATTTCCAGGAAGAGGGCCCTGGCGTCGTCTTCTGGCACGCCAAGGGCTGGAAGATGTTCCAGAATCTGGTCAACTACATGCGCCGCCGCCTCGACGAGCAGGGCTATCAGGAGGTCAACGCGCCGCAGGTTCTAGACAAGAGCCTGTGGGAGACGTCAGGCCACTGGGGCTGGTATCGCGACGCCATGTTCAAGGTGACGGTCGCCGGCGACGACACCGATGACGACCGCGTCTTCGCGCTGAAGCCGATGAATTGCCCGGGCCATGTGCAGATTTTCAAGCACGGGTTGAAGTCTTATCGCGATCTGCCCGTAAAACTTGCAGAATTTGGCAATGTGCATCGCTACGAGCCATCCGGCGCGCTGCATGGGCTGATGCGCGTGCGCGGCTTCACGCAGGACGATGCGCACATCTTCTGCACTGAAGAACAGCTGGCAGCGGAATGCCTGCGCATCAACGACCTGATCCTGTCTACCTATGCCGATTTCGGTTTCGACGAAATCAGCGTGAAGCTGTCGACGCGGCCGGACAAGCGCGTCGGCACCGACGAAGCGTGGGATCACGCAGAGGCGATCATGGGCAGCGTGCTGGAGACGATCAGGACGCGGTCCGGCAATCGGATCAAGACCTCGATCAATCCGGGCGAGGGCGCGTTCTACGGGCCGAAATTCGAATATGTGCTGAAGGATGCCATCGGCCGCGAATGGCAGTGTGGCACGACGCAGGTCGACTTCAACCTGCCGGAACGGTTTGGCGCCTTCTACATCGGCTCGGATTCCGAGAAGAAGCAGCCTGTCATGGTGCACCGTGCTATCTGCGGCTCGATGGAGCGTTTCCTCGGCATCCTGATCGAGAACTATTCCGGCCATTTCCCGCTGTGGTTCGCGCCGCTGCAAGTGGTGGTGGCGACGATCACGTCCGATGCCGACGGCTATGCGACCGAGGTGGTGGCAAGGCTGAAGGCCGCGGGCCTGTTGGCGGAAGCGGATCTGCGCAACGAGAAGATCAATTACAAGGTCCGCGAACACAGCTTGGCCAAGGTGCCGGTCATCCTCGTCTGCGGCAAGCGTGAGGCGGAGGAGCAGACCGTCAACATGCGCCGGCTGGGCTCGCGCGATCAGGAATCGCTTGGCCTTGACCAGGCGATCGCGCAGTTGACCGAAGAAGCGATCACGCCCGACCGCAGGCGCAAACGCGCGGCGTAATTGGCACAGTTCCGACGAAATGGCGGTGGAGCGATCCACCGCCATTTTCATATCCCTGTCACGCCGACCTTGTAACGAGCCCCTATGCTCAAGTTGAAATTGCGCGAACGACCCTTTCCCGAGCTTTCCTATGCCAATCCGCGCCAGCCGGCGCTGGCGCGCTGGTTCATTCATTCGGTCGAAGGCCTGTCGGGCCGCGACCGTTACACCGCACTTTATGATTTCTGGCGCCGCCAGGTCGTGCCGACCGGCGAACGCGTGTTCAGCCGCATGCTCGACCTGATCGACGTCCGCGTGCGGACATCAGATCAATGGCCGCCGGCGCAATTGCCGGATACGCCGCTGGTGATCGTCGCCAATCATCCGTTCGGCATCGGTGACGGTATTGCCGTGCTGTCGTTGGTTGAGCAGCTCGGACGCCCGTTCCGGGTGATGATCCACAAGGATCTGCTCAAGATCCGCGAGATGGAGCCTTACTCGCTGCCGATCGACTTTTCCGAGAGCAAGGACGCGCTCAAGAACAACATGGCTGTGCGCCATGAAGCGGTGCGGCTGCTGAAGGAAGGCGTCACCATCGTGGTGTTTCCGGCCGGCGGTGTCGCCACCGCGCCGAAGGGCTTTGGCCGGGCGCGCGACTTGCCGTGGAAGATGTTTCCGGCCCGCCTCGTCCAGGACGCCAAGGCGTCGGTCATCCCGATGCATTTTTCCGGGCAGAACGGCAGGCTGTTCCATCTGGTCAGCGGGCCGATGAACATGGCAGAGCGCGACGGCCGGGTGGCGAAATTCGTCGGCAAGGCCTCGCTGACGCTGCGCACATCGCTGCTCATCCACGAATTCGCGCGGCTGTCCGGCAAGGCGATCGAGGTGCGCGTCGGCGATGTGCTGAGCTGGAATGAGCTGGAGCCACTGCGCGACCGCAAGGCGTTGCTCGACCGGCTTTATCGCGGCGTGTTCGATCTGGCGCCAGTCGTGGCGCGCCGCCGCATTCCATTCCTGCCGGCGCGGACCAAGCTGGCAGCCTGAAAGTGGGAACCGTGCCGCGGAAGGTTAGTCCGCGCCTTCTTCAGGGTCCATCGCCGCGGCCTCGGTGGCCAGAACCTCGATCTCCTGGTTCTGCCCGGCCACGACGGTAAAATCCTTCTGGTAGATGCGGTCGCGGTTCTTGGCGATGATGGTGTAGTCGCCCTCGGCCAGCACCATCGAGGCGAAGGCGCCGACGGTTTCCTTGATCGGATCGCCGGATTCGTTGAGCAGCGACCAGGACGTATCGGCGATCGCCTCGCCACCGGTTTCGCGCACCAGCTTCATCGTGATCTCGGCGGCGTGGTGCTCGACGGTGGCTTCGGTCAGCTTGCCGGCCTCGACGCGGATGTCGGAGCGGATGACCGCATTGACCGCGCCATAAGTCGAGACGACATGATAGATGCCGGCGTTGAGCCGCACGACACTGTTGGGCTCGACATCGGGAATGATCAGCGCGCGATCGCCATTGGCCTCGGCGGTGCCCTCGTAGATCGAAAAGCGCAGTTTCTTCGGCGGAATGCGCACGCCGCCGGACAGCACGGCGTCGAGTTTGAGGCCGCCTGCGTCGAGCACGAGGCTTTCGCGCTTGGTGTCCTTGCCGACAGTGATGCGCTTGGTGGCGCCGGCCCGGCCGTAGGAGGCGTGAACCAGATAGCTGCCGGGCTCGAGCTGGAAGACGGCGGTGCCGCCATGGGCGGAGGCGACCATGGGCAATTTACCGTTGACGGCTTCGGGCTTGAAGACCCGCCAGACAATGCCGCGCGTGATGTCGGCGCCCTTGTCGGTCAACTGCGCGGACAGTGTGATGGCACCGCCGCCGCTCAGAGCCAGGGACGTCTCACCTTTCGGCGTCGCGTAGCTCGAAATTCCCGGAAGCTTCAGGTCGCTGACACCGTCGACGTTCTGCGCCATGGCGAACGAAACCGGCGCCATGAACAGCAGGGCGCCGAGCCAGACCAGGAAAAGACGGACAGTCCCCTCAAACATACCTTGCGTTGAAGCCCATGGCGGTGGCAATTTCAAGGCTTAAGAGTCCGATCGATACGACTCTTCCGTCCGACGTATCCCGCGCCAATGCCCGAGCCGCCCGAATTCCCGATGGTGCGCTTCAGCTCAAAACAGAATGTCTAGGAGACTTGCGCCCATGGCGTCGCCAATCATCGATTTCCTGCTGACCCGAAACTCCGCACCGATCCCTGATCTGAAGGAGCCGGCGCCGAGCGATGCGGAGATCGCGACGATGATCACTGCTGCCTCGCGGGTGCCCGACCATGGCCGGTTGGAGCCCTGGCGCTTCATCCTCTACCGTGGTGAAGCCCGCGTCGAGATCGGCAGACAACTGGCGACCCTTGCGGAGCAGCGGGAGGGACCCTTGCCGGAAGGCCGCCGCAACCAGGAACTGGCGCGATTCTCGCGCGCGCCGCTGGTGATCGGCGTCGTGTCGATTCCCAGGGAGAATCCAAAAATCCCGCAATGGGAAATGTTCCTGTCAGGCGGCTTGGCGGCAATGAACCTGATGATATCAGCCAATGCGCTGGGCTATGGCACCAACATGATCAGCAACTGGTATTCGGATGTGCCGGAGGGCAGGGCGTTGCTGGGGCTGGCACCGCAGGAGCGGGTCATCGGCTTCATCCATATCGGCTCCTATGCTGGCCCGGCGCCGGAGCGGCCCCGGCCCGATCCGGCAAAGCTCTATGGCGACTATTCGGGGCCGTGGGTGGGCTGAATGTTCTACGAACCTTCAAAGGGCCACGGCCTGCCGCACGACCCTTCGAAGGCGATCGTGGCGCCGCGTCCGATCGGCTGGATTTCGACGCTGAACAGGGCTGGTGAGATCAACCTCGCGCCATACTCCTTCTTTAATGCCTTCTCGACGCGACCCTTCATCGTCTGGTTTTCCTCCGAAGGCGAGAAAGACAGCGCCTCCTTCGCGCAGGAAACCGGCGAGTTCGTTGCCAATCTCGTCAGTCGCGACCTCGCGGAGAAGATGAACCGCACATCGGTCAATGCACCGCGCGGCGTCAATGAGTTCGTCTATGCCGACCTCGCCATGGCGCCGTCGCGCCTGGTCGCGCCGCCGCGCGTGGCGGCAGCGCCTGCAGCGCTCGAATGCCGGGTGACGGAAGTCTTTCGGCCAAAGGCACTGGACGGATCGCCGACAAGTGCCGTCGTCGTCGCCGGTGAAGTGGTCGGCGTATACATCGACGACGCCTTCCTGACAGACGGTCTGTTCGACATCACCAGGGCCGGCAATGTCGCCCGACTCGGCTATATGGACTATGCCAGCGTCAACGAGGTGTTTTCGATGCGACGGCCACGCTGGGACAAGGACTAAGCCGAGACTCCTGCCGCCTTTGCCCGCGCCAGAAGCCGCTCGGCCAGCCGCAAATGCGGGCGGTCGTACATCTTGCCGTCGATGCCGACGACGCCGGGATTTCCCACTGCCGCGAACGCGGCGACGATTGCCGCCGATTGTCTCACCGCCTCGAGCGACGGCGTGAAGGCGGCGTTGATGACCGGCACCTGATCGGGGTGGATAGCCATCTTGCCGGTGAAGCCATCGCGCTCGGCTTCACTGCATTCAGCTTGGAAGGCCGCCATGTCGCGAAAATTCGTAAAGACGGTGTCGATAGCCGCGACCTCCGCCGCACCAGCGGCGAGTATGGTCATCGTGCGAGCGTGACGGAACACGTCCGTGTAGCGGCCGCGCTCGTCGCGGGCCGTGCGTGCGCCGATCGCAGCCGACAGATCCTCGGCGCCCCAGGTGAGACCGGCAAGCCGCGCGCTCGTCCCGGCATAGGTCGCCGCCGCCAGCACGCCTGCCGGCGTTTCGGTGATGATCGGCAGGATCTTGATCGCGCCGTCGGCCAGGCCGTTTTCAGCCTCGCGCACCCTGAGCTTTACCGACAAATGCTGCACATCCTGGCCGCTGTTCGACTTGGGCAGCATTATGCCGTCGGGCTTGGCTGAAACGAGCGCCGCCAGATCGTCATCCGTCAGGCCGGTCGAGAGATCGTTGACCCTGACATAGATCGCTGAGCCGGTTTGCGCCCTGCGCTCGGCGATAAAGCGCGCCGCCACCTCGCGTGCCAGCGCCTTGTTCTGCGGCGCCACGGAATCTTCAAGGTCGACGATGACCACGTCGGCACCGGCACCAAAACCCTTATCCAGTTTCCTCTCGGAATCGCCGGGGACGAACAGCAGCGAACGCATGCGTCAGTTCGCCTTCTTCAGCATCATCGCTTGCCTGGCGCATTTGGCGACGAGATCGCCATGCTGGTTGTAGGCGCGATGCTCGAATTCGACGATGCCGCGGTCGGGTTTCGACTTCGACTCCCGCACCGAGATGACTGTCGTCTCGACCCGGATGGTGTCGCCATGGAAGACCGGATGCGGAAACACGGTTTCCTTCATGCCGAGATTGGCGACCGTTGTGCCAACGGTGATGTCATTGACCGAAATGCCGATCATCAGCCCGAGCGTGAAAAGCGAGTTGACCAGCGGCTTGCCCCATTCGCTCTTGGCGGCAAAATCGAAGTCGATGTGCAGCGGCTGCGGGTTCAGCGTCATCACCGAAAACAGCATGTTGTCGCTTTCGGTAACGGTCTTGCGCAGCGTGTGCTGGAAGACATGGCCGACGACGAACTCTTCGAGATAAAGCCCGGCCATTTTCGGTCCCTCTATTGTTTGATGGTTGATAGGCGCTGCATTCAGGGCTCGCAAGCCAGTTAATGAACATGGTGAACCGTTCGTAAACTATTTCTGCCTACGGTCCTGACCGGGGCCAGAAACATTCTGGCAAGGGGCGTAAGCAGACGGGCATGGTTGTTGTTTCGCATTTCCTGAAATGGATCTACACCGCCAGGGTGTCGGAGCGCGCCGCCGCGGCCAGCGCGTTGGCCCGAGCCTATGTCAATTCCGACCTGCCATTCGAGGACCGCTGCGCCGCCGAGGCGGCGCTGACGCTGTTGCTCGACGATGCCTCGTCGAAGGTGCGCCTGGCGATGGCCGAGGCGCTGTCGATGAGCCACCACGCGCCATTGCAGATCATCAGCGTGCTTGCCTCCGACCAACCGGAAGTGGCCGGCGTGGTGCTGGCGCGCTCGCCGCTGCTTACCGACGCCGATCTGATCAACCGCGTGGCCTCAAGTCCGAAGGCGACGCAAAAATTGATCGCCGACCGGCCGCTCGTCTCGATGGCGCTGTCGGCGGCCATCGCCGAGATCGGCGAGGCGGAGGCCTGCGCCGTGCTGCTCGCCAACAGCGGCGCCGACATCGCTTCGCTCAGTTTCCGCCGCATGGCCGAACGGCACGGGCATCTGCCCTTGGTGCGCGAGGCGCTGATATCGGATGCCCGCCTGCCTGCCGACTGCCGGCACATGCTGCTCGTCAAACTCGGCGAGATGCTGAAAACGTCGCCACTGGTGATGGCATTGATGGGCGCGGCGCGAGCCGATCGCGTCATGCGCGACGCCTGCGTCAAGGCCTCGGTGACGCTGATCGAGGGTACGCGCCAGGAAGAACATGCGGCGCTGATCGAGCATCTCAGGCTGCGCGGCGATCTCACCGCGAGCTTTCTCATCCGCACCATCGCGCATGGCAAGGTCGATTTCTTCGGCTCGGCGATGGTCGCGCTCAGCCAGCAGTCCGAACAAAGGGTGAGGGCGCTGCTGGCCGGCGGGCACGATGTCGCCTTGCAGGCGTTGTTTCGCAGCGCGGGCCTCGCCGCGGCCACGCACGCCATCATCCTGCGCGCGCTGAAGATCTGGCGCGAAGTCGCCAACGGCAAGCGCGTCGCCGGTGTGCAGGAGGTCAGCTGGCTGATGCTCAAGGAAGTGGGCGGGCAATCCGCCGAGGGTGATCTTGCCGCGCTGGTCAAGTCGATCCATCTCGATGCGCTGCGCGAGAACGCGCGGGGCCACGCGCTGGCGATCGCGGCGGCCTAGCCTTTATCCCTCGCGAAGAAATCCGGAAAATCCTCCATCGCGGCGGCGATGATGCGCAGCGATGCCGCGATCTGCAGCATCTCGCCAGTGCCGTTTCGTTGGGCGATGCTCGCCGAATATTGGCGCGCGACGGCGACGGTCGAGGTCTGCTGATCACCGGGGGCGCGGAAGAGCAGTTCGCGCGCCAGCCCTCTTAGAAAGTTGGCAATCGAAAGCGCGGTCTCGGATGGGATGGCATGGCCCTGGCTTGCTCTACGCAGCCGCAGGATCTCCAGGCCGACGGTGACGGCGGCAACGCCGCCGCCCAGCACCGCGTCGCCCTTCCTGCCGGCGTTCTGCACCAGCGGCATCAACTGGTTGATGCGATCATAGGCGAGGCTCTCGAAGGCCGAACGCCTCGGCACGCGTTCATGCAGGCATAGCCGCGCCAGATCCTCGCGCATGGCGCGCACGATGCGGTTGGCCGCGAGCCATGGATCGGCGGGCAGCACGACGATGAAGACGCCGATCGCCAGCAGGATACCGACCAGGATCGAAGCCGAACCGGCAAAGAACGGGCCGGGATCGTAGGTCATCGCCTGATGCGGACTAAGGAAGGCGAGGAAGTTGATGGCGAAAGCCGTCGCCACGCCGACATAGCGCGGATTGGCCATGGCGAGCGCCGTCGGCACCAGGATGGGCACGACAAACAGCATGAACCAGCCGAAGCCGGGCAAGGCGGGCAGCGCGATCTGGCCGACGAGAAAGGCAAAGGGCAAAGCGAACAGCGTTCCTCTGAAGAAGCCCCAGGCCACCTGCACCGGGTCGGGGCGAGCGGCAAACAGGCTCGATACGACGGCAACGAGAATGACCGTGCCGGCCGCTTCCGACCATTTCGTCGTTAGCCAGAAGGCCGCGACCAGCAGCGTGGCAAGGGCAGCGCGCACGGCGTTGCGCGATGCGCCGGGGTAATCGCGATGCACCACCAGTGCAGGCTGCCTGCTGCCCTGGAGCGGGCGCGTGGCAGGCGCGCGCAAGGCGTCGAGGCCGCGCAGCACCTGCTTGAGCGCCTCGGCGAAATCGGCGGCGATGGTAAGGCGGGTGATGGTGCCGACCCTGTCGTCGCCCTGGTCAGTCGAGGCATCGGGCATTTGCCGAGCGTTTCCGGCAATCGCATCGAGCCGAGCCACCCACGGCGCCGTATCGTCCAACGCGCCGGGCTTTGTTGCCAGCTCGCTGACCAGCGACTGTAATTCCGAGCGTACCGGAATAAGCGCCGCATTCTTCGGGGCGGCGTGCGAATGCAGCGCGCGTGCCGCCGAGAGCGCCGAGAGCAGCTGTCCTATGGTGCGCCGGACCGGATGGGCGCGGGGCGCGAAGCTCGGCGCCTCGAGTCTGGCATAGGCGCGCATCTCGCCAAGCGTCTGTGTGTCGGCGACCAGCTTTCGGTGCAAGCCGGAGAGCGTTGCGGGATCGCCGCCGGAGAACGCTCCGCCGGCGTATGTCGCGAGATCGAGGATGCATCGTTTCAGGCGCGACACGATGGCGTCGCTGGCCAGTTTCGGCAGGATCAGCCGGCTGGTCAGGCCGGCGCAGACAATCCCGAGCACGATCTCGGCACAGCGCGCGACGGCGAGGTCGACGACGAGGTGCGGCTGTCCGAAGGCGGGCAGGCCGATGATCATCGCGGTGTAGCCGGCAAGTGCGGCACCATAGGCTTCGGGATTGCGCAGCAGCGACGAGACGAAGGTGCAAATGCCGATCCAGACGGCCAGCACCGTCACCAGCACCCAGGGACCGGTGCCGAACACCGTGGTGATGCCGATCGCCGCAACGCCGCCGACCAGCGTGCCGAGCAACCGGTAGAAGCCCTTCGCCAGCACCATGCCGGCAACCGGCTGGGCGACGATGAACACCGTCATCATGGCCCATTGCGGGTGGTCGAGCTTCAGCACGTAGGCGACCAGAAGCGCGATCAGGCCGGCCGAAACGGTGCGCAGGGAGAAAATCCAGTCCGAACGCGTCGGTTGCCTCAACCCGGCCAGACTGGTGTCGAAATAGGCTTTCAGCCGCGCCCAGATCACATGCCGGTCTCCGTATCAGAAGCGCAGGCTAGAGCAATTCCCGGAAAAGTGTGAAACGGTTTTCCTGCCGCAGAACAAAGAGCTAAACCGCTGGCGGCTAGATATCCAGCACTTCCGTCTCGGCGAATTCGGCGCGTTCCTGGATGAAGCGGAAGCGGGCCTCCGGCTTGGTGCCCATCAGCGCGTCGACCGCGTCCTTGGTAGCGGCCTCGGCGTCAATCACATCGATCCTGAGCAAGGTGCGCTTCCTCGGATCCATGGTGGTTTCCTTGAGCTGGGCGGCCATCATCTCGCCCAGACCCTTGAAGCGGCCGAGTTCCACCTTGCCGCGCCCGGTGAACTCGGTGCGCAAAAGCTCGTCCTTGTGCGCGTCGTCGCGGGCGTAGGCGACCTTGCCGCCCTGCCTGATAGAGTAAAGCGGTGGCACCGCGAGGTAGAGATGGCCGCCACGAACCAGCGCCGGCATCTCCTGGTAGAAGAAGGTGATCAGCAGAGAGGCGATGTGGGCGCCGTCGACGTCGGCGTCGGTCATGATGATGACGCGGTCGTAGCGCAAATCTTCGTCGCGGTATTTCGATCGCGTGCCGCAGCCGAGCGCCTGGATCAGGTCCGAGATCTGCTGGTTGCCGGCAAGCTTGTCGTTGCCGGCGCTGGCGACGTTGAGGATTTTTCCGCGCAGGGGAAGCACGGCCTGGCTGGCGCGGTCGCGCGCCTGCTTGGCAGAGCCGCCGGCCGAGTCACCTTCGACGATGAAGAGTTCGGCGCCGGCCGCGGCATTCTGCGTGCAGTCGGCGAGCTTGCCCGGAAGGCGCAATTTGCGCACCGCGCTCTTGCGCGACACCTCTTTTTCCTGGCGTCGGCGCACCCGTTCGTCGGCGCGTGCGATCACCCATTCGAGCAGCTTCGAGGCTTCCTGCGGGTTGTCGGCCAGCCAATGGTCGAACGGATCACGGATAGCGGTCTCGACAATTCGAATTGCCTCGATCGTCGCCAGCCTGTCCTTGGTCTGGCCGACGAATTCCGGCTCGCGGATGAACACCGACAGCATGCCTGCCGCCGAGATCATGACGTCTTCCGAGGTGACGATCGAGGCGCGCTTGTTGCCGACGAGATCGGCATAGGCGCGCAGGCCCCGCGTCAGCACGTTGCGGAAGCCGGCCTCGTGGGTGCCGCCTTCGCCGGTCGGGATGGTGTTGCAGTAGGAATTGATGAAGCCGTCGCCGCCGAACCAGGTCACCGCCCATTCAAGCGAGCCATGGCCACCTTGCTTGTCGCTTTTGCCGGCAAACATCTCGCGGGTGACCTGGAAGTCGTCGCCGAGCGATGCCTTGAGATAATCCTTCAGGCCGCCGGGAAAATGGAATTCAGCCTTGGCCGGCGTCTGATCCTTTTCCTTGATCAGTGACGGATCGCAGGTCCAACGGATCTCGACTCCGCCGAACAGATAGGCTTTCGAGCGCGTCATGCGGTAGAGCCGCGCCGGTTCGAACGCCGCGCCCTTGCCGAAAATCTGCTCGTCGGGGTGGAAGCGGATTTTCGTTCCGCGCCGGTTGTGGACCTCGCCCAATTGTTCCAGGCCGGTCACGGGAACGCCGCGAGAAAAGCGCTGGCGATAGAGCTGGCGGCCTCGTGCGACCTCGACCTCGAGATGATCCGACAGTGCGTTGACCACGGACACGCCGACGCCATGCAGGCCGCCCGATGTCTCGTAGACCTTGGAGTCGAACTTGCCGCCCGAATGCAGCGTCGTCATGATCACTTCGAGTGCAGGCTTCTTGAATTTCGGATGCGGATCGACCGGGATGCCGCGGCCATTGTCGGTGACGGCGAGATAGCCGTCGGCCGAGAGTTCGACATCGATGAAGGTGGCATGCCCGGCCACCGCTTCGTCCATCGAATTGTCGATGACCTCGGCGAACAGATGGTGCATCGCCTTGTCGTCGGTGCCGCCGATATACATGCCTGGCCGGCGGCGCACCGGCTCCAACCCTTCCAGCACCTCGATGTCGGCAGCGCTATAGCCTTCGCTGCCATCCTTTGTCGCGACAGGACGCTTGGTGGCCTGAACCAGCGGATCCGCCGGGCGCGCCGGCGTGCGAACCGGCTGAGGCTGCTTGTCCATATTGCCGAAGAGATCGTTGTTGTCGTCCATGTCTGCCATAGAGTTCGATGCTGCGAATCACCTCACGATACTGCCACGCTTTTCAGCGCCAAGCGACCGAGGTTCCTGTTCCGTTCAGGGATATGATCCCTCTTAACTCAAAACCATTCGATAACCAAGACGGCGGAAATAGGTCGGATACCGCCGCGCAAGATTCCTGATTCTTTAACAATGCCGCCTAGCGTGAGCCCAACAAAACAAGAAACTGCGGGCATCAGGGGTTTCGGCGTGAGGGGCAAGGCCATATCGATGATCGGCATCGCCGCCGTTTTTGGCGCGATCTCGATCTTTGCCGCGGATTTCTGGGTCAAAAGCCAGGCCAAGGCCGATTCCGAAGAGAAGACGGCGTCGATCCCGGCACCTGTTGTGCCCAGGGTAGAGTTCAAGACCATCGTGGTGGCGAATGCGCCGCTGCGTTACGGCATGGAACTCGACCGGGCGCAGCTTAGCGAAATTCCGTGGTCGGAAGGGTCCGTGCCGAAGGGCGCCTTCGCCACCATCAATGCGTTGCTCGCCGACGGCAGCCGCGTGGTGCTGTCGCCGATCGAAGTCAACGAACCGGTGCTGCTGACCAAGCTGTCCGGGCCAAATGGCCGCGCGACGCTTTCCAACATGATGACGCCCGGAATGCGGGCGGTGACCATCCGCACCGACGAAATCGCCGGGGTCGGCGGCTTCGTCACGCCGGGCGACCGGGTTGATGTCGTGCTGACACGCGATGCCGGCGAAATCCAGGAGGTGGCCAAGAACGCACAGGGCGCTGCCGGTTCCACCATCACCTCCGAGATCGTTGTCGCCGATGCCAAGGTGCTGAGCGTCGGGCAGGGCGCCGACGAGCGTCAGACGACGCCGCAGATTTCCAATTCCGTGACTATCGAGGTGACGACCGACGGCGCGCAGAAAGTGGCACTTGCCCGCACCGTCGGCACCTTGTCCTTGTCGCTTCGGTCCTCCAGCGAAGGCGGAGACGACAAGAACGGCGTCACCACCATCTCTTCCTTCGGTGGATCGGTCGCCTCGAATGTGCAGGCCGCGGCCGGCTCATTGTTCGATGCCGCCACCAAGGAGCCGGAGAAACCGAAGTTCAAGACGGTCATCGTGACGCGCGGCACAAAGGCCGAGGAATACCAGGTTCCTTCGCGGGACCAGAAATAGAAGCCAGTGGGGACTGGGTGAGGGACGGGACAATGTTCGGGCTGATCACATATCAGGTCATGGGACGGTTGCGCGTTTTGCGCACCGTGGCCGTCGCGACTTCGCTGGCTGCCGCCGCGATGCTGGCCTTTGGCACCTCAGCCAGGGCCGACAACGACATCGTCTATGTATCGTCGACCAAGAATGCGTCGATCAAGGTTGCCAAGGGCAAGCCGAAGACGATCATGACGAGTGCCGCCTTCTACCAGATCGTTATCGGCGATCCGGAGATCGCCAACGTCAATCCGCTGACTGACAAGTCCTTCTACGTGCTCGGCAACAATCTCGGCACCACCGGTATTGCACTGTTCGATGAGAAGAAGCAGCTTGTCGGCACCGTCGACATCGAGGTGACGCTCGACACCGACCAACTGGCCAGCACCATTCGCGCCAGCGTACCGGATGCCAGGATCAAGGTTGGCTCGGCCAATGGCCGTGTCGTGCTGTCTGGCGAGGCGGATGACGCCGTCGCCGCTGAAAAGGCAAACAAGATCGCGACGCGCTTTTCCGGCAACGAGGAAGTGATCAACTCGGTCAACATCTCGTCGTCGCAGCAGGTTCAGCTCAATGTTCGCTTCGTCGAGATCAACCGGCAGGCGGGCCAGGACCTGGGCGCCAAGTACGCCGCCAATTTCGCCTATGGCATCGGCGGACGCGATGTGACGATCGATCCGGGTACGGTGCCGACCGCCGGCACCGGCGAGATCATCGGTCGGCTTTTGTCGAACGGCGTCTCGATCGATATCGCCATCAAGGCGCTGGAGGAGCGTGGTCTCGCCCGCCGGTTGGCCGAGCCGAACCTGATCGCCCGATCCGGCCAGACGGCGAGCTTCCTCGCCGGCGGAGAATTCCCGATCCCGGTCTCCGAGGACAACGGCAAGATCTCGGTCAGTTACAAGAAATACGGCGTCAGCCTGGATTTCACGCCGACCGTCCTGAAGGACGGGCTGGTCAGCCTGGACATCGCGCCGGAAGTCTCCTCGATCGACGCTTCGGCTTCCTACAATATCGGCACCATCTCGGTTCCCGGCTTCATTGTGCGCCGTGCCAGGACGTCGGTCGACCTGAAGAACGGCCAGAGCTTCATGATCGCCGGATTGCTGCAGTCGCAAAACGACATCACCACGTCGCGCATTCCCGGTCTCGGCAAGATGCCGGTGCTTGGGGCGCTGTTCTCCTCGAAGTCCTATCAGCGGCGCGAGACCGACCTGGTCATTATCGTCACCCCCTATCTGGTCAAGCCGGTCGATCCGTCGAAGAAGCTCGTCGAGCCGATCGACGGCACGCAGCCGGCCAGCAATGCCGACTATTTTCTCAACAACACCGAGGAAGTGAAGACGTCCGACACCAACCGCGCGTTGGCAATGGCCGACGGCAGCATCGCGCAGCCGGCTGCCGTCACCACGGTCGGGCATTTCCTCGACCTGCCGAAGGACTGAAGTCATGCGCCTGGTTTTGAGATCGAGCATCGCCTTGCTGCTGGCAGGTTTTGCCGCCGGCTGCACCAGCGACGACTATGTGCGCAGCGAAGGGCTGACGACCGGCGCGGGCGAGGCGCAGGCCGCCAACACCGTCATGCAGATGGTCGATCCCTGGAAATACGGGGTCCAGAACACCAGACTTCTGGTGCCGGCCCAGCGAGGCAGCGCGGCGGCCGTCACACCCGATCAGGCAGCCGATGCGAAGGCGTCGCAGTCCACCACGAGCAACTGATTCAACGGGCAACTGGTCCAACGGGCGACCTGACAGGCTGACAGAATGGCAAACGGCATCAAGACCAGGAAGATCTTGCTCGTATCGACCGACAGGACCTTTGTGCAGGACACGCGAACCGCATTCGCCGCCTCCGAGATCATCCAGCTCTCGACAGTGGAGAAGAATGTCACCGAGCTGCGCGGCGAGATCCAGGAGGCCGACTTCGGCGCCATCATCGTCGACATGGATGCTGCAAGACTGGAGGAGGTCGAGTCGCTGCAGCGCATCATGCGCCGGCTCGAGGACAAGGTGCCGGTCGTCGTCGTCACGCAGGAGTTCAACGCGGCCGCGGTGCGCATTCTGGTGCAGCTCAAGGTCGCGGATTTCCTGGTCAAGCCGATCACCACCGCCGATCTCGTGCGCTCCGTGGTGCGGGCGCTGCAGGGACCCGGGCGCGAGGAAAATACCGAGTCGCAGATCTACACCTTCATGCCGGCCGCGGGCGGCGTCGGCACCACGACGCTGGCGTTGCAAACCGCATTCCAGCTGCATCATTCGGTAACGCGCGGTGCCTCGACCTGCGTCGTCGACCTCAATTTCCAGCAGGGCGCCTGCGCCGAATATCTCGACCTCGAACCGCGCTTCGACATCACCGAGATCGAGAACCAGCCCGAACGCCTCGACCGCCAACTGCTCGATGTGATGCTGTCTAAGCACGCGAGCGGGCTCTGTGTGCTGGCGGCACCGACGCATCCGTCGGAAATGCGCTCGTTCAAGACCGATGTCGTGGTGCGCATGCTGGACCTCGTTTCGGCCTATTTCGACAATGTCGTCATCGACATGCCACGCACCTGGTTTCCGTGGACGGAGACCGTGCTGCTCGGTTCCAACAAGCTCTACATCGTCGCCGAAATGACGGTGCCGTGCCTGCGCCATACACAGCGGCTGATCCAGGCGGTCTACGAGACCGCCGGCAAAGAAGTGAAGCCGAACGTCATCGTCAATCGCTTCGAACAGAAGATGTTCGACAACGGCATCAAGCAAGCGGACGTCCAGGAAATCCTCGGCGAGCATTTCGTCGGTGGTATCGCCAACAACTACCGGCTGGTGCGCGAGGCGGTCGATCGCGGCGTGCCGTTGCACGAGATCGATCCGAACGCCAATGTCATCAACGATCTGAAGAAGATCATCCTGCCGGAGGAGGCGGTCCCAACCCGGGCGAAATCGCGCTCGTTGTTTGGCATGGGCCGTGGATTGCTGAAGAGGAAAGCCGGATGACCAGCCGTTTCTCCACCCTGCAGAACCGCGATGCGCGCCCGCAGCGCACTGCCGAGCCAATGCCGGTCGCCCATCATGCCGTCGTCATTCCGACGAACCGAAAGGCGTTGCCGGTCAAGCCTGAAGCCGCACCGGCGAAGAATGCCAACAAGGTGCTCGATGCGCGCGTGCGCATCCACCGGCTGCTGCTCGAGGAGATCAATCTTGTCGCTCTGGAGCGTCTTCCCAAGGATGAGATGCGCCGGCAAGTGCATGATTTCGTGTCGGAAAAGACCAAGCAGGAGCGGATGGCGATCAACACCGTCGAGCTTGATGCGCTGGTCGACGACATCGTCGACGAGATGGTCGGTCTCGGTCCGCTCGAGCCGCTGCTGAAGGACCCCGACATCAACGACATCCTGATCAACGGCCACCTGAACTGCTTTGTCGAAAAGAAGGGCAAGCTGCAGCCGGTCCACATTCCGTTCAAGGACGAGGCGCATCTCTTGCGCATCGTCAACAAGATCGTTGCCGCGGTCGGCCGTCGTGTCGACGAATCGCAGCCGATGGTCGATGCACGCATGCTGGACGGCTCGCGTTTCAACGCAGCCATCCGTCCGGTTGCGGTTGACGGTCCGCTGGTGTCGATCCGCAAATTCTCCAAGAACAAGCTCGGCCTGCATAAACTGGTCGAATTCGGCGCCATCACCCAGAACATGGCCGAAGTGCTGGCGGCGGCCGTGCATGCCCGCAAGACGACGATCATTTCGGGCGGCACCGGTACCGGCAAGACGACCATGCTGAATGCGCTGTCGGCCTTCATTCCGGAAGATGAACGGCTGATCACCATCGAGGACGCGGCCGAGCTGCAATTGCAGCAGCCGCATGTCGCGCGCATGGAAACGCGTCCGGCCAACATCGAAGGCCATGGCGAGCTGAAGCAACGCGACCTCGTCAAGAACGCGCTGCGCATGCGTCCCGACCGCGTCATCCTCGGCGAGTGCCGCGGCGAGGAAGCCTTCGACATGCTGCAGGCGATGAACACCGGTCACGAAGGGTCGATGGCGACCATCCATGCCAACACGCCGCGCGACGCCATCTCGCGGCTTGAGCAGATGCTTGGCATGACCGGCATGCCGATGACGGTGCAGTCCATCCGCAGCCAGATCGCCAGCGCGCTCGACCTGATCGTCCAGCTGACGCGCCTGTCCGACGGCAAGCGCAAGGTGACCAGCGTCGCCGAGGTGACCGGCATGGAAGGCGATGTCATCCAGATGCAGGAGATCTTCCGCTTCGTGCGTACCGGCATGGAGGCCGACGGCAAGATCCTCGGCTACTACGAGGCAACCGGCATCCGGCCGCGGTTCCTCGAGGATCTGCGCGCCATGGGTATCGAGTTTCCCGGACGATATTTCGAACCCGGCCGGCCGCAGGAGTAGCCAACGTGTTCGACGGACTCAGCGCGATCTATGTCGTCTATGCCGCGGCAGCACTGACCGGCATACTGATCGCCGAGGCCTGCTATCTGCTTTATGCCGGCCGCAGCGACAAGCGCACCGCCATCAACCGGCGCATGAAGCTGCAGGAAAACAAGATCAGCCAGGAGCAGGTGCTCGTCCAGCTGCGCAAGGAGCGGGGCCTTGATGCGGGTACGCCGCTGTTTTCGCCGGACCGGTTTCGCGCTCTGCGAACCCAGTCGGGCATGATCATGCCGCTGTCGAAGTTCCTGATGATCACCAGCGGCGTGGCATTCGCCGCTGGTCTGGTCGCCATCTGGTATGGCTTGCCGCCGCTGATGGGGCTTGTGCTGTTTGTGGTGCTTGTGCCGATTCTGCCGGTGATGACGCTGCGTTTCAAGCGCAACCGCCGGCTGAAGCGGTTCGGCATGCAGCTGCCGGAGGCACTGGAACTGATCACGCGTGGCCTGAAGGCCGGCCATCCAGTGCCGGTGGCGATCGCCATGGTCGCGCGCGAGATGCCCGACCCGATCGGCACCGAGTTCGGCGTCATCGCCGATGAAGTGACCTACGGATCGGATCTGGTTTCGGCGTTGAACTCGCTGTTCGAACGGGTCGGCCATGAGGACCTGCCGCTGTTCATCACCGCCGTTTCGATCCAGAGCAGCTCGGGCGGCAACCTGCGCGAGATCCTTGATGGCCTGGCGCTGACGATCCGCGAGCGCGGCAAGCTGCGCCGCAAGGTGCGCGCCATTTCGACCGAAGGCCGCATGTCGGCCTACATCCTGACGGCGATACCGGCGCTGCTGTTTGCCGCCATCATGGCGCTGATGCCGGGCTTCTACCGTGATGTCTGGGGCGAGCCGAAGACCTGGTACCTGATTGGCGGCTCGATCACCTGGCTGATGCTGGGCAATCTGATGATGTTCAAGATGTCGAATTTCCGGTTCTGACATGCAGGGCTTGATCGAATTCCTCGCCTCGCTTGCGCCGACCTCGTTGATGCCGGTGGCCATCCTGCTGCTGGCCATGGGCGCAGTCGCGGTTGCCTGGCCGATGGTGACGGCGAAGGGCGACCGCAACGAGGTCATGCGTCGGCTCAAGATCGGCGACGGTCCCGCGGCGGCAAAACCAGAGCCGGTGCAGAAGAGGAACGCCGGTATCGTGCGTGAGAAGGCGGTGAAGCGGGCGCAGGAATTCTACGCCAAGAGCGATCCGGAAAATGTCGCCAGGCTGCGCATGAAGCTCATCCAGGCGGGCTACATGGAGCCCCGCGCCGTCGGCATGTTTTTCCTTGTCCGGTTCACAGCCATGATCGGCACGGCAATCGGTGTCTTTGTACTCAACCAGTGGATGGCCAGCCCGGACGCGACGATGGCCAGCCGCTGGACGTTCGTCATCCTGTCGGGAGCAGCGGGCTACTTTCTGCCTGGTCTGGTGCTGACCCAGAAGGTGCGGGAAAAGAGGCGCGAATACCGCAACGGCTTTCCCGATTTCATGGATCTGATGATTGTCTGCTCGGACGCCGGCATGAGCATGGAGGCCGGCATCGAGCGCGTCTCGAAGGAGCTCGCCAAGACTTATCCGGCGCTCAGCCAGAACTTGCAGCTTGTGTCGCTCGAGTTGAGGGCAGGGCGCAGCCTCGACGACGCGCTGAAGGCGCTCGCCGACCGCCTCAGCCTGGACGAAGTGCGTTCCTTCGCCACGCTGCTGCAACAGTCCAAGGAACTCGGCACCAGCCTGTCGGGGGCGCTGCGCGTCTTTTCCGACGAAATGCGCCACAAGCGCATGTCGCTGGCCGAGGAAAAGGCGCACGCCCTGCCGGCCAAGATGTCTGTGCCGGTAACGGTCTGCATCCTGCCGGTGGTGCTGATGATTGCGATCATCCCGATTATCGTCAAAATGACGGCTGCGCATTAGCAAGCGCCCCACGAAAGTACTGGCGAGGGGCTGACAACCCATTGTCCTGCCCGAACTCGGCCCTGCGACGTGAGAAGCCCATGCGAATGCTGTTGCGTACTCTGTTCCTCGGCCTCGCCGCCGCCGGCCTGTCGCCCGCCTGGGCCGCGGCCGACGATTGCGGCGATGCTGCCGCCTTGGTGCAGCAGGCCTATCCCAAGGCTCGAAAGAGCGCTGACGGCGCCTCGTTCACGCTTGAACCCCATATCTGCATCGCCCTGGCGGATGCCGATACGCCATTTGTCCTGGTCTGTAAGATCTGGCCCGCCCATGACGATCTGCTGTTGGTCGCGGTGCCGCTGACCGACAGCGCCCAATCCAGTGACGACGGGCATGTCGGCGATATCGAGCTTCTGGTCGTCGACAAGAACAGCCTGCAGGTGCGCCAGCGCCTGCTCGAGCCAGGGCTGATCACCGATGATGCCATAGCCATCCGCAAGATCGAACTCGATACCGGCCGCTACCGGCTGGCGCCCAAGGTCTCCGCCTTCGGCCTGCGCGTCGAAATCGCAAACCATTCGCAGGCCAACCCCTTCAGCGAAACCGACCTGCGGCTCTATGCCCTCGACGGCGATGCATTGCGGTTGGTGCTCGACGGCCTCGTCGTGGCCGGCAATGGCGGCGAAGGCGATGCCAATTGTGCGGGATCCTTTCATTCGAGCCAGGTCAGCCTAGCAATGAGCCCGGTGAGCCATCACGGCTGTCACGACATCTCAGTGGCCGAGCGGACGGATACCGATAACCCGTCTCCCGACAAGGATGGTGAGTGCCAGTCTCGTCCCGGCAAGCCGGTGAACCGGACCTACCGGCTGCGCTATGATGGCAACCTCTATCCGGTTCCCGAGGCACTCAAAGTCATGGGGCCGTGAAAAGGCCGCTCGCGTCCCTGGTGCAGGGGTTCTCTCGGGAATAAGTCTTCATCTCGCGCCTGGTGGTTAATGGCTGGTGTGCCCGAAACGAAATTTTAGTGGCGTTTCGGCACCGAAGTTTAATCGCCGCTCATGTAATGTGTTTCCTGAAGAACGACCCGGCAAATCGGGCGATGAGGCAGGGGCATGCGTCACAGTAATTTCACTGCAATGGCCGCGATAGCGGCCGTCTTGATGATGTCTGGTTGTACGACAAGCGGGGTCGACACCACCAAGACCACCGCCATCCAACCGGCGGCAAAAGACGTCGATACCTCCGATCTGGCGCAAGGCAAGGCGCAGTTTCGCGATGCCAATTACGGCCTTGCCGAAAAGCACTTTCGCAAGGCCGTCGAGTTGAAGGCCGACAATGCGGAGGCCTGGATGGGGCTCGCTGCTTCCTACGACGAGCTCGGCCGCTTCGACTTCGCCGATCGTGCCTACAGCCAGCTTTTGAAAGTCGCCGGCCGCAAGCCGCAGATCGTCAACAACATGGGCTATTCGCAACTGCTGCGCGGCAATCGCAAGAAGGCCAAGGCGCTGTTGCTCGAAGCGAAGGCCGGCATGGCCGATCCCACCGTCGTCAACGCCAACCTCGCTCTCTTGAACAAGGGTTGATCCGGTCGTCGCGTTCTAGGTCCGGTTTCGGGACATAAGGCATCGACGCTTTGTAAACCCTATCGGCAGGTTGCGTCGAAAGATCGGCTCCAAAACCATGTCTGAGGGCTGCCGCTGACCTAGAATGCGGCGTAACCGCCGACGCTCGAGAGGCCCTTGCCCGATATGCTGGACTTCAGTTCGCTCCTGCTCGCAGCCGCGCTGTCGGGCATCTGCCTCAGCGTCACCATGTTTGCGATCTGGTTCACCGCGCCCAAGGCAGGCTTCGTGCTGACGGTGGCGTGCGGCATTCTGGTGCTCGTCGCGCATGTGATCCTGTTCTGGCGATACACCAAGGATCCTGACCCGCTGCTTTGCCAGATCGTGCTTGCGCTGCTCAGCCTGGGATTTCTGATCCTCTGCGTGTCGGCCATGCAATATCTGGGCGTGCCCGGCTACAGACGCGCCATTGCACCTGTGCTTGCCGCCATGGCCATCTGTGCCACTGTCACCTTCCTGGGGCTTGACGGCGTCGGCTTCATCGTCACCTACGCCACTGTAACGGCGCTGCTGTCGGCGATAGGCATCATGTTCTGGATCAACGGCAGTCACGATCGCCGCATCCTGCTGGTGGTTTCATTTCTGAGCGGCACCTGCGCGGTGTCGTTTGCGCTCTGCGGCGTGGTTCTGCTGACCAAGGGGCAATGGACGCTGGCGGTCGCGCCCGACAACTGGGCCGAACGACTGAATTCCGCCGTGGCAGTGGCCTGCATGACCGGGCTCGGCGCATTGACGCTCTCCCTCCATCATCTGCAGGCGCAGATCGAGTTGAAGGCAGAGACCATGACCGATCCGCTGACGGGGCTGATGAACCGTCGAGGGCTGATGTCACTCTACGGCGAGCGGAGTTTCGGCCCGTTCATGGCGATCGTCATGTTCGACCTCGACCATTTCAAGCGCACCAACGACGTCTACGGTCACCCGGTCGGGGATCAGGTTCTCTGCCGCTTCGCCGCCGTCATCAAGAGATATGCCAGGACCGGTGTCGACGCTTTTCGCCTGGGCGGCGAGGAGTTCGCAATCGTCATGTCGCGGATGACGGAAGAGCGGGCCTATGATCTCGCCAGCAAGATCGGCGTTGCCTTCGGCACCGAAATCGTTCCCACCCAACTCGGCAAGTTGCGCAGCACAGTCAGCGGCGGCATCGGTTTTGGCGAGGCAGTCGGCAGCAGCCTCGACGCGGTGCTCGCCGAGGCAGACGCGGCACTCTACGCGGCCAAGCGTGCCGGGCGAAATTGCGTCATCAGCCGCAAGAGGATGGCCAAGGCCGAGCCGATCAAGCCGGCCTTGCGCTCTGCCTAATTATTCCGCCGCACCCAGATAGTCCGACAGGGGCGGGCACGAGCAGACCAGGTTGCGGTCGCCGGCGACATTGTCGATTCGTGACACCGGCGGCCAGTATTTGGCTGCCGCGTCGGCGTCGCCGGCGGGATAGGCCGCCTCCAGGCGCGAGTAGGGATGGGTCCACTGGGCGGCCAGTGCCTCGGCGGCCGTGTGCGGCGCGTTGACCAGCGGATTATCGGCCAAAGGCCATTCGCCCCTGGCGACTTTCGACGCTTCGCCTGCGATGGCGATCATCGCCTCGCAGAAGCGGTCCAGTTCCCGTTTGGGCTCGGATTCGGTCGGCTCCACCATCAGCGTGCCGGCGACCGGGAAGGACATGGTCGGCGCGTGAAAACCATAGTCGATCAGGCGCTTGGCGACATCGTCGACACTGATGCCTGCGCTGTCCTTGAGCACGCGGGTGTCGAGGATGCATTCATGCGCGACGCGTCCCTGCCTGCCCTTGTAGAGCACCGGGAAATGCGCACCGAGCCGCGTCGCGATGTAGTTGGCGGACAGGATCGCCGTTTCAGTCGCTTGCTTGAGGCCCGACGCGCCCATCATGCGGATGTACATCCAGGTGATCGGCAGGATCGAAGCGCTGCCGAAGGGGGCGGCGGACACCGCATGGCGCGAACCTTCGGTGACATGGCCGGGCAGGTAGGCCTTCAAATGCGCCTTGACGCCGATCGGACCGACGCCGGGACCGCCGCCGCCATGCGGGATGCAGAAGGTCTTGTGCAGGTTCATGTGGCAGACATCGGCGCCGATGTCGCCGGGACGGGCAAGCCCGACCAGCGCGTTGAGGTTGGCGCCGTCGAAATAGACCTGGCCGCCATGTTCATGGATGAGCGCGCAGAGATCGCGCGCGCCTTCCTCGAACACGCCATGCGTCGAGGGATAGGTGAACATCAGCGCCGCGAGGTTTTGCGCATGCTCAGCCGCCTTGGCCTTCATGTCGTCCATGTCGATGTTGCCGTCTTCGGTGCAGCGCACGACGACGACGCTCATGCCGGCCATCGCCGCGCTTGCCGGATTGGTGCCATGCGCCGAGGAAGGGATCAGGCAGACGGTGCGGTGGTTGTCACCGCGTGAGCGGTGATAGCCGCGAATGGCGAGCAGTCCGGCATATTCACCCTGGCTGCCGGCATTGGGCTGCAAGGTGACCGCGTCGAAGCCGGTGATCTCCGACAGCCAGCCTTCCAGCTCGCCGATCATGGCGCGGTAGCCGGCCGAGTGCGCAGCCGGGGCGAAAGGATGCAGGTTGGCGATGCTTGGCCAGCTCACCGGCATCATCTCGGCGGCGGCGTTGAGCTTCATGGTGCAGGATCCGAGCGGGATCATGGCGCGATCGAGTGCCAGGTCCTTGTCGGCCAGCCGGCGCAGGAAGCGCATCATCTCGGTTTCCGACTTGTTTTCGTGGAAAACAGGCTGTGTCAGGAACTCCTTGCCGCGCGGCTTGCCGGGCATCGTGCTGGCGGCTGAGGAACCAGCCTTGGCGCCGAACAGGGCCGCGATCGCATCGAGATCGGCATCGGTCGAGGTCTCATCGAAGCTGATGCCGACATGGTCGGCATCGATGATGCGCAGCAGCCGGCCGGTCTTTTCGGCCGCGGCGGCGATCTGCGCCGCCTTGCCCTTGGTCTCCACGGTCACCGTGTCGAAACGGCTGGCGCCGATCACCGACGCACCTGCCGCTTCAAGGCCGCTTGCCAGCCGGTTGGCCAGTGCATGGATGCGCCCGGCAATCGCCTGCAGCCCAGCGGGGCCGTGCCAGATGGCATAGGCGGTCGCCATGTTGGCGAGGAGCGCCTGCGCCGTGCAGATGTTGGAGGTCGCCTTGTCGCGGCGGATATGCTGCTCGCGTGTCTGCAAGGCAAGCCGGTAGCCGGGCCGGCCCTTGCTGTCAGTGGATTGGCCGACCAGGCGGCCGGGCATCAACCGCGTCAACTTGTCGGAGACGGCGCAATAGGCCGCGTGCGGGCCGCCAAAGCCCATCGGCACGCCGAAGCGCTGCATCGGGCCGACCGCAATGTCGGCGCCAAGCTTGGCCGGCGCATCGGCCAGCGTCAGTCCGAGCGGGTCGGCGATGAAGACGACGATGGCGCCGGTCGCGCGCGCCTTGTCGATCGCCGCCTTATGGTCGCCATAGACGCCAAACGTATCCGGCCAGGAGACGAGCAGGGCGGCGGTGTTGTCGTCGATCGTCTCACCATCGATCTCGATGCCGAGCGGCTCGGCGCGCGTGCGCACCACGTCCAGTGTCTGCGGATGCGGCGTGCCGGCAAGCGCGATCTTGGTGCGCTTGTCGCGGTGATGGCGCAGCGCAATGCCGACCGCTTCGGCGACGGCGGTTGCTTCATCAAGCAGCGAGGCCGACGCCACCGGCAGGCCGGTCAGTTCGGTGACCAGCGTCTGGAAGTTGAACAGCATTTCGAGCCGGCCCTGGCTGATCTCGGCCTGATAGGGCGTGTAGGCCGTGTACCAGGCCGGGTTCTCAAACAGGTTGCGCTGGATCACCGGCGGCACATGGACGCCATGATAGCCGGCACCGATGAAGCTCTTCAGCACGGTATTCCCGGCCATCGTCGCTGAAAGCTCGGCCAGCGCTTCCGCCTCGCTCGCCGGTGCTGGCAAGGCAAGCGGCCGATCGAGCCGGATCGACTTCGGCACGGACTGGCTGATCAGCGTCTCGATCGAGGGTACGCCGATGGCGGCCAGCATCGCTCTGGTGTCATTGAGGCCGGGGCCGATATGGCGGGCCGAGAAAGGGTAGGGTGCTGCGGTCATGTCTTTCGAGTCCTGATATCAGCCGATATGGGCGTTGTAGGCGGCCTCATCCATGAGGCCGGCGAGCTGGCTTTCGTCGGCAAGCTTCATCTTCCACAGCCAGCCGGCTCCGGTTGCCGCCGAGTTGACCAGTGACGGATCCGACGACAGCGTGCCGTTGGCTTCGGTGATCTCGCCATCGACCGGCGCGTAGACATCGGAAGCCGCCTTGACGGATTCGACCACGACGGCGGTATCGCCCTTGGTCAATTTCTTGCCGATCTCCGGCAGTTCGACGAAGACGAGATCGCCGAGCTGCTCCTGCGCATAGTCGGTGATGCCGACAGTGGCGATGCCGCCCTCGACGCGGAGCCATTCGTGATCTGATGTGAAATAGGTCGTTGCCATTGAGATCATCCTTTGCGGTAGCGATGCGGTGTGAAGGGCAGGGAGCTGATATCGACCGGGATTTTCGTGCCGCGAACATCGGCGAAGACCCGTGTTCCGGGCTTGGCCAGCGGTGCCGCGACATAGCCCATGGCGACCGGATGGCCGGCCGAGGGGCCGAAGCCGCCCGACGTGACATGGCCGGCGGGCTTGCCGTCGGCGTCAAAGAGCGCAGCACCGCCACGCACCGGCTGGCGGCCTTCCGGCCTCAGGCCTACGCGCTTTTGCGCGGGTCCTCGTTCCACGGCGGCACGCAGCGCATCGGCGCCGATGAAAGTGCCGGAAGCGCGGATGTCCTTCGGGATCGCCCACATCAAGGCGGCGCTGGCCGGGTCGGTCTCCGGCGTGATGTCCTGACCATGCAGGCAGAGCCCTGCCTCAAGCCGCAGGCTGTCTCGAGCGGCCAGACCGATCCACAGGACGCGCTCGTCGCCGAGCAGCTTTGCAACGAGATCACGCGCATCGGCCTCTGGAAGCCCGATCTCGAAACCGTCCTCGCCGGTATAACCGGAGCGGCTCATGAACCAGTTCTTCCGCGGTTCGACACCATGCATGAACAGCAGCGAGCCGGTCTCGATGCCGACGCGGGAAAGGGCTGCCCAGGCTTCAGGACCCTGGATGGCGAGAAAGACGCGGTCGAGCGGCTCGACCCTGACGTCGAAATCCGCGGCAAGCGCACGCAAATGCTTCTCGTCGGCCACGGCATTGCCGGCGTTGGCGACCACCATGAACCTGATATCGCCAAGCCTGGTGATGATCAGGTCGTCCAGAATCCCGCCTGCGTCATTGAGGAAGAAGGACAATTTGGATTGCGAGATTTCGAGCGCGCCTGCATCCAAGGGGCAAGCACGGTTGAGCAGCGCAACCGCCTCCGGCCCGCTGACCTCGAACAGTTTCATATGCGAGATGTCGAAGAGGCCAGCCTGTTCGCGGGTGTGAAGATGCTCCTTCATGACGCCGGCCGGATAGGTCAGCGGCATCGACCAGCCGGCAAAGGCACCAAAGCGCGCACCGGCGGCCACATGGATCTCTTCGAGGGGAAGGTGTTTGGTGTCGTTGCCCGTCATGTCATCTCCAGAGTCGCACGCAATCGGTCGCGAATGGCGACCAGTCCGTGCCCCTCTGTCTGAAGCCTGAGAGACTCGCGCAGCTGGAACTCTGTCAGCGGCGCTTACACCTTCGGCGCGGGGGCAAGCCCCGACTTTCCAGAGTGTCTTTCCCGTCTACGGTTCTTTTGCCTGAGAGATTTCGGGCGATTTCCCCTTCGGCGGCAGCTTTCGCTGCTCTCTCCCGCAAACAGGTAGGACTCAGACCCTGAGTCCTCGACGCGCCATCCATAGCTTGTGCGCGACGGCTTGTCACCTGCCAGCGACATCTAAAGCGAGTCGCGCTGAAACGGATTCGGGCGATGCGCTTTGGCTCTCTGTTTTGATGCATGTCGTTCCCCCAAAACCGCGGCACACTTTTGGGCGACATAGACCGACAAGTCTTCGCTAACCACGCCGTTTGCCGGTTTTTCAAGACACTGCTGATATGTTGGCAGCCATGAGGCTTAGCGCTGGCGCTTGCTGGCAGCGGACGGGGACGACAAATGGGCGAGTTGATCATGAGCGCGCCGGTGGCCGGGCTGACCTCGAAAGGCAGTATCGCCGTGGAGGATTTGGCGATGCTGCGCCATGAGGTGTTCGGCGATGGCGTTGTGACGCGCGGCGAGGCCGAGGCGCTGTTTGCGCTCGACGCCACTGCCAAGGACAAATGCCAGGAATGGCCGCCCTTCTTCATCGAGGCGGTTACCGACTATATCGTTCACCAGGAAAAGCCATCGGGCTATATCTCGCGGGACAATGCCGACTGGCTGATCCGCATGATCTCACGCAACGGCATGGTCGACAGCCGGACCGAACTCGAATTGCTGATCCACGTGCTGGAAGAGGCGAGATCGTCGCCAGGGCCGGCTTTGCGTCTATGCGCTGGAGCAGGTGGCGCATGCCGTTATCGACGGCAACGGGCCGCTGATGCTCGGCGGCGCAATGGTTCCCGGACTGATCGCCAAGGCTGAGGTCGAGCTGCTGCGCCGGATCCTCCATGCCCATGGCGGCGACGGCAACATCGCCATCACCCGCGCCGAGGCAGAGGTGCTGTTCAGGATCAATGAGCGTACCGCTCAAGGACACAACGATCCGTCCTGGAGCGACCTGTTCGTCAAGGCGATCGCCAATTTCGTCATGTGCTCGGCCGGCTACGAAGCGCCGACGCGCGATGTGGCGCTACGCCGGGATGTTTTCCTTGAACAGGCCAATCCGGAAATCGGCGGGTTCTTCAGCCGCATGATCTCCGGCGGCATCGCCGGCATCATGGAAGCCTATCGGTCTCCAGGCGACATCGGGGCCGAGTGGGAAGCCAAGAACAGGGCGGCCGAGGCCCTGGCCCGCCGCGCCGAGATAATCGATGCCGACGAAGCCTCCTGGCTGACCGGGCATATCGGCGCGGACCGGCCTCTCTACGAGAACGAACGCGCGCTGCTGACGCTGATCAAGCAAGCATCGCCGGAAATCCACCCGGCGCTGAGGCCGCTGCTCGACAAGGTCGCCTGACCGGCAAAAGGGTTGCCCGATCAGATCTGGTCTACGTCGATGTATATCCGGGCCAGGCCTTCCCGAACACTGATGGCGATGTGGTCATGCATGAGTCTGTAAGGCCGTGTTCGTTTCCTGCACCAGCATGCGCGTTGCCCGGATCATCGAGGAGGTCGAGAAGGAGCTGGGGAAACCTGTCACCTCGAGCAACCATGCCATAGCCTGGCATACGCTGCGGCTCGGCGGCATTGGCGAGCGGATTGCCGGAAAAGGCGAGCTGTTTCGCCGCTCGCTGTAGGCCTAGCCATCTTTAGAGCCGCAGCGTTTGCGGCATGCGGTTCAGATCCCGCCGTACCAGTCGTAGCCATTGTCTTCCCAATAGCCCCCCCGGCCGCCGCCGACATCGGCAAAGCCGTCGACGAGTTCGATCTTGTAGAGATATTTCGGCATCTTGTAGCCGAGCTGTCGCTCGACGCGGACACGCAGCGGAGCGCCGTTCTCGACCGGCAGCGGCTTCCCGTTCAGCCCATAGGCGAGGATCGTCTGCGGGTGACGGGCATCGACAAGATCGATGGTACCGTAATATTTGATGTCGCCCGACAGGCTGCGGTCGATCGTGTCGAGGCAATGGAACATGACGTAGCGCGCCTGCGGCTTGACTACCGCCTGGTCCAGCACCAGCGACAGCGGCGTGCCGGTCCATTTGGCGATGCAGCTCCAGCCTTCGACGCAGTCATGGCGGGTGATCTGGGTGCGGCTGGGCATGTTCTGAAGCTGCTCGCGGCTGAGCGACAGCGGCTTTTCGACGAGGCCCGAGACCTCCAGCCGCCAGTCGGCGAAGTTGTTCGCGAGCAGACCTTTGTAAACATCGTCGTCCGGTGCCGTGACACCGTTCGGGCGCTGCGGCTGGCGGATGTCGGCCTCGGTGAATTCCTGCGCCAACGCATCGCGCCCAGCAAGCAGGCGTTGGGCCCTGTATGTCAGGCCATTGGCGTTTTCTAGGAAACCGCGTAGGCCGCTGCCGATGCTCAGCTGGCTGTCGAAAGCGTCGCAGCCCGACAGCATGATGCCGGAGGCGCCGAGGCTGGCACCGGTCAGGAATTTGCGGCGGCTGATCTCAAACTTCGCCATGTCACGCACTCCTCTCGGCTGTCTTGTCGTCATGCGCGGGAGGATCGGTGCGATACCAGCCGGTGATGATCGAGCGCAGCTCGTTGATCGGGCCGGCGGCCAGGATCATCAGGATGTGGACGATGAAGAAGGCGACCAGCAGCACCATGACGGTGAAATGGATGGTGCGTGCCGTCTGCCGGCCACCGAGCAGATCGTTGAGGAACGGCAGCACCGCATCCATGCTTGGCGACATCGCCAGGCCGGTGATGATCATCAGTGGCAGGAGCACGAACAGCACCCCGCCGTAGGCCATCTTCTGCAGCGTGTTGTATTCCCGCGTGTGGTGGAATTTGAGCTTTGCGTGGTCGATTATGTCTTGCGGCAGCCGCTTGAGATCATCGAGGCGCGGCGCGAGATCGCGCCGCAGATGGCCGCTCACAGTGCTGGCGACCAGCCAGACGATCAAGGTCGTGGTGAGTATCCAGGCAAAGAAGAAATGGATGACGCGGGCGGTGCCAAGATCATAGTAGGACGGTATCGTCGCCCAGGACGGGAAGGCGCGGGACGTCTCCTGGCCTGCCGGCCCCGACCAGCCGAGCACACCTGTGGTATCGAAGCGTTTGCCGAAGATCTCAGTGTAGCCGCGTGGCCCGGCGTTCGTGTTCTCGGCGCCAATGGCGAAGATGGTGTTGTTGTAGTCGAAGCCCGACTGCTTGCCGATATAGAGCTGCGGGCGGGCATTGAAGATCTGCAGGCCGGACAGCAGCATGAAGAACAGCGAGATAGCCCAGAGCCAATGCGTCAGCCGCGTCCAGCGCGACTGCCGGTAGATCAGCGTTTTTTCGTTCGACGCCGAAGCGCCTGGACCGGCGGCGGATTGGCTTCTGGCAACGGATTCCATCTTGTCTCGTCTCCTGGCCTTGGCGACCTGGCCTGCGCGTTCATTGTCCTCCTGATACGTCGCAATCCAAACCAATGTTTCATCCGATCACGGATTTATTACGGAGCGCCCAGGCTGACGGCGAGATTGACGGCCGCAGCGACGATGACCGTGTTGAAGAAGAACGACAAGATCGAATGGACAAGCACGACACAGCGCATATGCGTCGTCGAGATGTTGGTGTCTGCGGTCTGCGCCGTCATGCCGATCACCGTCGAGAAGTAGAGGAAGTCCCAGCCTTCTGGCCGTTTGTCACCAGGAAACAGCAATCCGCCGACCGGCATCTTCTTCTTGGTCTCGGCGTCGACCGCATCGCCGTCCATCCAGTAGAGATGGGCATAATGGAGCGCTGCCATGGCATGGATGGTGAACCAGCCGAGTGGGATCGACAGCAGCGCGAAGCCGAGCTCGATGGGGTGGGCGCTGTCTTTCTGGTTGATCAGTTGAAACAGCGAGAAGGTGGCAACGCCGACGACAACCAGCGTCACGGCGAAGATGACCAGCACCGGCTGGTCGGTGGCGCGTGCATTCTTGCTCAGATACCTGCCGGTGAACTTCGGCATATGCCCAACGACAAGAATAACGTAGGTGGCAAAGAATGCGTTGGCACCTATCGAATAGACGAGCGAGGCGTGCAGCAGCAACGCCACGACCAGTGCCACAACGCCGAAGCCGAACGACACCGCGAAAAGCATGTGGCGCTGCATGGGAGGCTTCATCGGAGTTTCGGCAGCCATGGCGGTTCCAACCCTTGGATGGCGCTCGGTTTCTATTGTGGTGTGGCGGATTTCAGGGCGCGCCGCAAGATGCGGTCGAGTTCGCCGAGAAACCGCGAGCGGTCCTGCGGTGCGAAGCTGGCATTGTAGCCCTTGCTTTCGCCGGTCTCGCGCAAATGCTGCTTGAGATCGCGCATCGCCACCGCCATGCCGATCGTTTCCGGCGTGAACGGACGCCCCGTGGGCCCAAGCACATGCGCGCCAAGCGCCACCGCGCGGGCGGCCAGCGGAATGTCCGCGGTGATCACGATGTCGTTGCTCCGCGCATTGTCGACGATCCAGTCGTCGGCCGCATCGGCGCCCTTGGACACCACGACATTGCGGATCATCGGATCGCGCGAAGGCCGCAGGCCACCGTTGGAGACGTAGGTGACGACGATGCCATGGCGCTCGGCGACCTTTTCGACCTCGGCCTTGACCGGGCAGGCGTCGGCGTCGACGAGAATGGCGGGTGAGGGCATTGTCTCTCCAGAATAAGCAGGGGCCGGAAACGTGTCCGGCCCCAAACCTGAAATTTCACGACTATCAGGCCGGCAAGGCGCCGGACTTCTTTGCTGTCCAGGTAGCGATATAGTCCATCAGGCCAGGGCTGAGGCAGTCATAGGGCTCGAGCCCGATTGTCCTTAGCTGTGCGCGAATACCGTCCATCCGCTTTGGGTCGACACCCGATTCGATGATCGACGAGACGAAGGCGGCGAAGCCCGGCGGCGACCAACCATCCTCGACAAAGCGCTCGGGGTGGATGAAGCTCAGGCCCTTGAAAGCATGGTCGCGCTCGACCGGACCGTGCATATGGACGCCGCAGCCGGTGCAGGCATGGCGCTGAATCAGCGCACTCGGATCGACCACTTTGAGCTTGTCGCCATTCTCTGTGACGGTGACGTCTCCCGTGCCGGCCACGGCAACGACCGAGAAGATCGCGCCTTCGGGCTTCCAGCACTTGGTGCAGCCGCAGGCGTGATTGTGGGCGATCTGGCCCTTGACCTTCACCTTCACTGGCTTGCTGGTGCAGGCGCACACCAGCGTGCCGCCGGCAAAGCTCGCGCTTTCCTTGGGCAAGCCATTGTCGATCTTCGGATGCAGTTTCTCCGCCATTCTTTTCTCCTCCCAGTTGTGAACCACAGAGGTCGCAGGCCGGCTGGTCGGCGGCTTGTGGTCTTCCTCAGTAAACCACCACACTCCTGATCGATTTGCCCTCATGCATGAGATCAAAACCCTTGTTGATGTCCTCGAGCTTCAGCGTGTGGGTGATCATCGGGTCGATCTGGATCTTGCCGTCCATGTACCAGTCGACGATCTTCGGCACATCGGTGCGGCCACGCGCGCCGCCGAAGGCGGTGCCCATCCAGGTGCGCCCGGTGACAAGCTGGAACGGCCTGGTCGAGATTTCCTGACCGGCGCCGGCCACGCCGATGACGACCGACTTGCCCCAGCCGCGATGCGAGGCTTCCAGCGCCTGGCGCATGACCTTGGTGTTGCCGGTGCAGTCGAAGGTGTAGTCGGCGCCGCCGATCTGGTCGGCGCCGCGCTTGGTCATGTTGACGAGGTGAGGCACGACATCGCCGTCGATCTCCTTCGGATTGACGAAATGCGTCATGCCGAATTTCTCGCCCCAGGCCTTCTTGTCGTTGTTGAGATCGACGCCGATGATCATGTCGGCGCCGGCAAGTTTCAGGCCCTGGATGACATTCAAGCCAATACCGCCGAGGCCGAAGACGACGGCGGTCGCGCCGATCTCGACCTTGGCGGTGTTGATGACCGCACCAATGCCGGTGGTGACGCCGCAGCCGATGTAGCAGATCTTGTCGAAGGGCGCGTCCGGATTGACCTTGGCCAGCGCGATCTCGGGCAGCACCGTGAAGTTGGAGAAGGTCGAGCAGCCCATGTAGTGAAAGATCTTGTCCTTGCCGATCGAGAAGCGCGACGAGCCGTCCGGCATCAACCCTTGCCCCTGCGTGGCGCGGATCGCGGTGCACAGATTGGTCTTGCGAGACAGGCAGGACGGGCACTGGCGGCATTCGGGCGTGTAGAGCGGGATGACGTGGTCGCCCTTCTTGACCGAGGTGACGCCCTTGCCGACATCGACGACCACGCCGGCGCCCTCATGGCCGAGGATGGCCGGGAACAGGCCTTCGGGATCGGCGCCAGACAGCGTGAATTCGTCGGTGTGGCAGATGCCGGTCGCCTTGATCTCGACCAGCACCTCGCCCTCGCGCGGGCCATCGAGGTCGACCTCCATGATCTCCAGCGGCTTTCCGGCGGCGACAGCGACAGCGGCGCGGGTTTTCATCGGGCAATTCCTCCAATGCGAATTTTTTCCAAGGTTTCAGGTTTTATCGACACGATCAACTGGAAGCTGGTGCCGAGACTGGGTCGCGGCGCTGAATTGGAATCGCAAATCGATTGAAAGACAGTGATTTGCATGGTCGGCTTGACCCTGCAAGCGCAGGCCATAAAAGGAACGGTCGACCGAGGGATGACATCAGCATGTTCACCAAAATCCTGATCGCCAATCGTGGCGAGATTGCCTGTCGCGTCATAAAGACGGCGCGCAAGATGGGCATCGCCACGGTTGCCGTCTATTCCGATGCCGATCGCGACGCCGTGCATGTCGAGATGGCCGACGAGGCGGTGCATATCGGGCCTTCGCCCGCCGCGGAGAGCTATCTCTTGCCTGAAAAGATCATCGCTGCCTGCAAGGAGACGGGTGCGCAGGCCGTGCATCCCGGCTACGGGTTCCTGTCCGAGCGGGCGGCGTTCTGTGAGGCGCTGGAAGCGGAAGGCATCATTTTCATCGGCCCAAAGCCCAAGGCGATCAGGGCGATGGGCGACAAGATCGAATCGAAGAAGTTCGCTAACGCCGCCAAGGTCTCCACCGTGCCCGGCTGGCTCGGCGTCATCGAGAATGCCGACCATGCCGAAAAGATCGCCGGCGAGATCGGCTATCCCGTGATGATCAAGGCTTCCGCCGGCGGCGGCGGCAAGGGCATGCGCATCGCCTGGGATCGGTCGGAAGTGCGCGACGGCTTCGACCGGGCGCGTTCGGAAGCCAAGAGCTCGTTCGGCGACGATCGCGTCTTCATCGAGAAATTCGTCGTCGATCCGCGCCATATCGAGATCCAGGTGCTGGCCGACGCGCATGGCAACGCGCTCTATCTTGGCGAGCGCGAATGCTCGATCCAGCGCCGCAACCAGAAGGTCACCGAAGAGGCGCCGTCGCCGTTCCTTGATGCCGCGACACGCAAGGCCATGGGTGAGCAGTCGGTGGCGCTGGCCAGGGCCGTCGACTACCAGAGCGCCGGCACGGTCGAGTTCATCGTCGACAAGGACAAGAACTTCTATTTCCTTGAAATGAATACACGATTGCAGGTCGAGCACCCGGTGACGGAGCTCGTCACCGGCATCGATCTGGTCGAGCAGATGATCCGCGTCGCCGCTGGCGAGAAGCTCGCCTTGATGCAAAGTGATATCAAGCTGAACGGCTGGGCGGTGGAAAGCCGGCTCTATGCCGAAGACCCGTACCGCAATTTCCTGCCATCGATCGGTCGACTGACGCGCTACCGGCCGCCTGAGGAAGGACAATTCGGCGACGTCGTCATCCGCAACGACACCGGCGTCACCGAAGGCTCCGAAATCTCGATGTTCTACGATCCGATGCTCGCCAAGCTGTGCACCTGGGCGCCGACGCGGCTCGCAGCTATCGACGCGATGTCGGAAGCGCTCGACAGCTTTGTCGTCGACGGCATCGAGCACAACATTCCGTTCCTGGCGGCGCTGATGCAGCATCCGCGCTGGCGGGAAGGGCAGATATCGACCGCTTTCATATCAGAGGAATACCCCGACGGCTTCGCGCCGGTCGTACCGAACGGCGATGAGAAAGCCGTGCTGGCGTCGATCGCCACCGCAGTGGAACTGCTGCGCCGCGACCGGCTCGACCGGCTGGGCGGGCGCCTGGCGCCGCATTCGGGAGCGCTGAAGCGCGACTGGGTGGTGAAGATCGGCGATGACTACCTGTCGGCGTCGATCCTCGAGGGCATGATTTCCATCCCGATGGAAGTCGATCTGTCGATCGAGGCGGGCAAGGCGCTGACCGTTGCATCCGACTGGCGGCCGGGCGACCTGATCTGGCGCGGCACGGTCGGCCAACGCAAGGTTACGGCGCAGATCAGGCCGGTTGCCAACGGCTTTCGCATCGCCTGGAAGGGCATGTCGGTGACAGCGCGCGCCATGCTGCCGCGCACCGCCGAGCTGGAAAGGCTGATGCCGGAAAAGATAGCGCCGGACACGTCGAAACTGCTGCTTTGCCCGATGCCTGGCCTTGTCGTGTCGATTGCCGTCGCCGAAGGCCAGGAGGTCAAGGCCGGCGAGACGCTGGCGGTGGTCGAAGCGATGAAGATGGAAAACGTGCTGCGCGCCGAACGCGATCTGGTCGTCTCGAAACTCAACGCCAAGCCGGGCGACAGCCTAGCCGTGGACGCGGTGATCATGGAGTTTGCGTAAGGCTAGCCGAGCAGGCAGCCTGTGATCAGCAGTGGTTTGTGCTGGACTGGCATCGCGCCGTCCCGGACAATACATCTCTATCGACTCAGGACCTTCACGCAGCACCATGGCCGACGAAAAACTTCCCCGCGATCCCCTGAAGCGCGAAGCAGCGATTGCTGCGGCGCGGCCGGAGGCGCCGGCGCGGCCCTTCGTCCATCTGCGCGTGCATTCGGCCTATTCGCTGCTGGAAGGCGCCTTGCAGATCGGCAAGGTGGTGGCTCACGCGGTCAAGGACGAAGCCCCGGCCATTGCCGTCACGGACACCAACAATCTGTTCGGCGCGCTCGAGTTCGCGCAGAAGGCGGTGAAGGACGGCATCCAGCCGATCATCGGCTGCCAGACTGCGCTCGCCTTCTCCGGCGAGAACAGCGATGGCCAGCGCGATCGAAGGCGGCAAGGTCCTGATATGCGGCCGGTCGTCCTGATCGCCGCGACCGAGGCCGGCTATGCCAATCTGGTCAGGCTGGTCAGCCGCGTCTACCTCGAAACGCCGCCCGGCGAGCCGGTGCACCTGACCACCGAAATGATGCAAGGCTATTGTGACGGGCTGATCTGCCTTAGTGGCGGGCCGCGCGGGCCGATCGGCATAGCGCTCAAGGAAGACCGCCGCGATCTGGCCGAGGCACGGCTTTTGACCCTCAAGGCGATGTTCGGCGACCGGCTCTATGTCGAACTGGACCGGGTATCCGGCTATGATCGCGTGATCGAGAAATCCTCGGTCGATCTGGCTTATGCCCATGAACTGCCTCTGGTCGCCACCAACGAGGCGTTCTTCTCGGCCCGCGACGACTATGACGCGCATGACGCGCTGATCGCCATTGCCGAGGGCTCGGTTGTCGCCGCCGACAATCGCCGTCGGCTGTCGCCAGACAATTTCCTGCGCAGCCAGGCCGATATGGCCAGGCTGTTCGCTGACCTGCCGGAGGCGATCGACAACACCGTTGAGATCGCGCTGCGCTGCTCCTACTATCCGAAGAACCGCAACCCGATCCTGCCGCGCTTCACCGGCGGCGATGTCGCCGACAATGACGCGGCCTTGCAGGCGGAAGCCGATGAACTGGCCCGCCAGGCGCATGAGGGGCTCGACGCGCGGCTGGCCGCGCATGGCCCGACAGCCGGCTACACGGTCGAGCAATATCGCGAGCGGTTGAATTTCGAGCTCGGCATCATCACCAAGATGAAGTTTCCCGGCTATTTCCTGATCGTTGCCGACTTCATCAAATGGGCGAAGGCACAGGGCATCCCGGTCGGGCCGGGACGCGGTTCGGGCGCCGGGTCGCTGGTCGCCTATTCGACGACCATCACCGACATCGATCCGCTGCGCTTCTCGCTTCTGTTCGAGCGCTTCCTCAATCCCGACCGCGTGTCGATGCCCGACTTCGATATCGACTTCTGCCAGGATCGGCGTGAGGAGGTGATCCGCTACGTCCAGCAAAAATACGGCCGCGACCAGGTCGGCCAGATCATCACCTTCGGTACGCTGCAGGCGCGCGCCGTGCTGCGCGACGTCGGCCGCGTGCTGCAGATGCCCTATGGCCAGGTCGACAAGCTCTCCAAGATGGTGCCGCAGAATCCGGCCAATCCGGTCAAGCTCGCCGAGGCCATTGCCAACGAACCGCGCTTTGCCGAAGAGGCGGAGAGGGAGCCTATCGTCCAGACGCTGCTAGACATGGCGCAGAAGCTGGAAGGCCTCTACCGCCATGCCTCGACCCACGCTGCCGGCATCGTCATCGGCGACCGACCGCTGTCGGAACTGGTGCCGATGTATCGTGATCCGCGCTCGGACATGCCGGTCACCCAGTTCAACATGAAATATGTCGAGCAGGCTGGGCTGGTGAAATTCGACTTCCTCGGCCTGAAGACGCTGACCGTGCTGGAGACGGCGGTGAAGCTGATCCGCCGGCGCGGCATCGAGATCGACCTGGCGACGATCCCGCTCGACGATCCCGACACCTATGCCATGCTGTCGCGCGGCGAGGTGGTCGGCGTGTTCCAGGTGGAAAGTGCCGGCATGCGCAAGGCGCTGATCGGCATGCGGCCCGACTGCATCGAGGACATCATCGCGCTGGTCGCGCTCTACCGGCCGGGGCCGATGGAGAACATCCCGACCTACAACGCCCGCAAGCATGGCGAGGAGGAGATGGCGTCGATCCATCCCAAGATCGACCATCTGGTGAAGGAGACGCAAGGCGTCATCGTCTACCAGGAACAGGTGATGCAGATCGCGCAGGAGCTGTCCGGCTATTCACTCGGCGAAGCCGATCTGCTGCGCCGCGCCATGGGCAAGAAGATCCGCGCCGAGATGGACAAGCAGCGCGAGCGCTTCGTCTCCGGCGCGGTCGAGCGTGGCGTCAGCAAGCCGCAAGCCGACTTCATTTTCGACCTGCTGGCCAAGTTCGCCGACTATGGTTTCAACAAATCGCACGCCGCCGCCTACGCGGTGGTTTCGTACCAGACCGCCTATCTCAAGGCGCATTATCCGGTCGAGTTCCTGGCGGCGTCGATGACGCTCGACATGGGCAACACCGACAAGCTCGCCGATTTCCGCCAGGACGCGCTGCGCCTCGGCATAGAGGTTCTGGCACCGTCGGTGATATCGAGCTTTCGTCCCTTCGAGGTCGGTGAGAACCGCATCTACTATTCGCTGGCCGCGCTCAAGGGCGTCGGCGACGCGGCGGTGGAGCACATCGTTGCCCAGCGTGGCGAAAAGCCGTTCAAGAACCTCGCCGATTTCTGCGAACGGGTCGATCCCAAGATCGTTGGCAAGCGCGTCTTCGAAAGCCTGATCATGGCCGGCGCGCTCGACTGCTTCGGCCACGACCGCGCGTCGATGATGGCGGGCGTGGAACGCATGATGGGGCTGGCGTCGCTGGCGCAGCAGAACGCGGTTTCCGGCCAGCACGACATCTTCGGCGCCTCGCTCGGCGCCCAGTCGCAGGCACTCAATCTGCCGGCGACGGATCCGTGGCTCGCCGCCGACCGGCTGCATCGCGAATTCCAGGTGGTCGGCTTCTATCTCTCCGCCCACCCGCTCGACGAGTACAAGGCGGCCCTGCAGAAGATGCGGGTGCAGACATGGGCCGAGTTTTCGGCGGCCGTCAAACGCGGTGCCGCCGCCGGCCGTCTGGCCGGCACGGTAACATCCAAGCAGGAGCGCAAGACGCGCACTGGCAACAAGATGGGCGTCATCGCCTTTTCCGATACATCCGGCCAGTATGAAGCCGTGCTGTTTTCGGAAGGGCTGGCGCAGTACCGCGACCTGCTCGAGGCCGGCCGCTCCGTCGTTATTACCGTTGCGGCCGAGGACAGGCCGGAAGGCGTCAATTTGCGCATCAACTCGGTACAGTCGCTGGAGGATGAGGCAAGTCGCATCCAGAAGGCATTGCGCATTTTCGTGCGCAACGCGACACCGATCAACACATTGGCCGGCCAACTGGCCGTCAGGGGCGAAGGCCAGGTCAGCTTCGTGCTGATCAAGGAAGAAGGCGAAGGCGAAATCGAGATCGAGCTGCCCAACCGCTACCGGATTTCGCCACAGATCGCCTCGGCGATGCGCGCGGTGCCGGGCGTGGTCGAAGTGGAGCTGGTGTGAACCACATTCGTTGAGCACGTCCGAAAGATCATGAATTGGGCTTTCGAAAACGAGCGCCGCGGCCGCGCCGCTGTCGTCGACAAAGGAGTTTCTCGCCATGCCCAGCCGCGAACGCGTTGAAGCCTTCCTCAATGAGGTGGTCGAAGGCAGCCATGTCCGGGCGATCGCCGACTTCTACCATGACGATGCGACCATGCAGGAGAATCTCGGCGTCCCGCGTAGGGGCAGGGAAGCGCTGATGGCACGCGAGCAATCGGTTCTGGACCGGATCCAGAAGATGCATACGCATCCCGTCCAGATTTTTCTGGTCGATGGCGACACCGTCGCCATCCGCTGGACATTCGACAGGATCGACAAGGACGGCACCGTCCGGCGCCTGGAAGAGGTGGCGCTTCAGCAGTGGCGCGGTGACCGCATTGCCAAGGAGCAATTCTTCTATGACACGGCCACCGCCTGGGGCCTTGTCGGACCCGACGGCACAGTGGTGCAAAGCTGAGCGATTCCGTAACTTAAGCCACTGGACGGCCTTGGCTGTGGACGCTACGCAATCGTCATGAAAGCGGCGGACAAGTACGGATTGCAGGAGAATTCGGCCATGGCGTGGCTGCGCGACCGGCTGCGCAAGCTCTATCACGGGCGCACGCCGGCTGCTTTCCGGTTCCAACTGGTGGCTGTCGTCATCGACCTCGCCATCATCGCGTTCTTCATCGCCACGCCGGTCCTTCAGGACAAACCTTCGTTTCTCTGGCTCGATTATTCGGTGGCGGCATTGGTCGCCGCCGACATGATTGCCCGGCTGCTCGCCTCCAACGACATGTTGCGGCTGATAAGGCAGCCAACATCGTGGGTCGACGCCTTCATCCTCTTGACACTGCTGATGCCAACGGCGTTCGCCAATCTCGCCTTTCTGCGCATCCTGCGGCTGTGGTCGCTGTCGCGCAGCGGTTCGCTCTGGCGGCATCTCGAGATGCGCGGCCTGCGACCCTGGCGCGAGGCGAGCCACGCAGTCATCAATCTTTTGACGTTCCTGTTCGTCGTCACCGGCTTCGTCTACACCTTCTTCTTCCGCACCGGCGCCGGCCTCGAAAACTATATCGACGCGCTTTATTTCACCGTTGCCACGGTGACGACGACCGGCTTCGGCGACATCGTGCTGCCAGGCATGGCCGGCAAGCTGACGGCAATCGTCACCATGATCATCGGCATATCGCTGTTCGTCAGGCTTGCTCAGGCGATCTTCCGGCCGGCCAAGGTGTTCTTTCCCTGTCCGCAGTGCGGCTTGCAGCGGCATGAGCCGGATGCGGTGCATTGCAAGGCCTGCGGCCATGTCCTGAACATTCCCGATGACGGGAACTGACCGGCGGCAGTGCTACGACGCCGCCACTTCAGCCGGCTTCATCGGCCTGCGCTGTAGGTTGAGCAGGTTGCTGGCCAGGATCAGCAGCGCGCCGCCGGCGGTGAAGGCGTTGTTGATCTGCTCCTGACACAGCAACCAGCCGTTGGCCTATCCGGATGTGCCGCTCTTACGACGAGAGCATAAAATTCCGCCAATTACTTGATGAACCAAATTGCTCGCCGATGGGGCACGGCTCTCGTATATCATTGACTAACTTGTTCTTGCTAACGTTGCTGCCAGGCAGCGGAAATGTTTGATGTAGCCTGGTCGTCAGTAAGGCTTACGATTGGGCGGAGCGAGGCACGATGATCGCGAAGGCAGATTTTGCGGCGGTCCAGACCGATCTGAATGTCCTGCACGCCGATGATGCGGGGGCGCCTCTCGTGTCGGCCATTATTCCTTGCCTGAACGAGGAGCGCACGCTCGGCATCTGCATCCAAAAGGCTCTCGATGTTTTTGCAAAGCGGGGCATCGCGGGCGAGGTCGTCGTCGGAGACAATGGGTCGAGCGATCGCTCGGTTGAGATTGCAGAGTCCCTCGGTGCGCGTGTCGTGCACCAGCGTGTCAAGGGATACGGCGCGGCGATCAGCGCGGCGGCTGAATCCGCACGAGGCAAGTATCTCGTCATGGCGGATGCAGACGATTCCTACGACTGGAGCAGCCTCGGAGATTTCATCGACGCATTGGAGGATGGTGCCGAACTGGTCATGGGTGATCGCTTTGCGGGCGGTATCGAGCCCGGCGCCATGCCTCCGCTGCATCGATATCTCGGCAACCCTGTGCTTTCAATAATTGCCCGTTGGCTTCATCATTCGCCGATACACGATTTTCATTGCGGCATGCGCGGGTTCACCCGCGATGCGTTTCTCAGGATAGGCGCGCGCTCACCCGGCATGGAATTCGCCTCGGAGATGGTCATCAACGCGCATCGCGCAGGCTTGGTGATCCGCGAGGTGCCGATCAAGCTCTATCCGGACAAGCGTGGCCGCCCACCGCATCTGCGTTCATTCCGCGACGGCTGGCGCCACCTGCGGCTGATCGTGGCCCATGCACCCAACACCATGTATCTCATACCAGGGGCGACCTTGCTGGTGACCGGCATTGCCGGCCTGGCGATCCTCGCCGCGGGGCCTGTTCGGATCGGCGGGTGGTATTTCGGAATTCACTTCGTCGCGCTCTCCGCCATGGCGACATTGATTGGCCTTTCGGCGATCCTTTTCGGCATGCTCGCTAAGGTGGCGATCGCCATTTATCACCCAGTCCACGGAGGTCGAATCGTGCCCTGGCTGATGCGCGGCCGCCCGTTGGAATGGCTGGTCTTTTCCGGTGGCGTGCTCGCGGCGGCGGGGTTTGTCGCGGAGGTGCTGCTGGCGCTGCGTTGGATTTTTGTCGGCGGGCCAATGGAGCAGTCGGTGCACCTGACCTTTGTGATCACCACCGCCTGCGTGGCCGGCATGTCCATGGTGCTGTCCGGCTTTGTACTTAAGTTGCTGCTTGATAATCTGGAGTGACAGGCATGGGTTCTGATCGCTCGACTGGCTTCCGAGCCGAAACTCGGGCAGGTGGCTGTGTCGACGAAAAGCCATTTCTGTCCGTCGTCATGCCGGTCCACGAAGGGGCGGCGTGGATTGATGCGACACTTGACTCGCTAGCTGCTGAGCCGACCGGCAACCTGGAAATAATCGTTGTCGATAGCAGCCCGACGGGCACCACTGCTGCCATCGTGGAGCGATTTGCTCACCGATTACCCCTTCGGCTGATTCAGCGAAGGGATCTCGCGCCTTGGCAAACGAAGACAAATTTAGGCGTCGAGTTGGCGGCCGCTGATCACGTCTGCATCCTCCACCAAGATGACCTGTGGCTGCCCGGGCGCGTTGAGGCCGCGCACCGCTGGCTCGCGACCTCTCCCGAGGCCGGGCTTCATTTGGCCCCGACCGCCATCATTGACCGCTACGGCCGCCGAATTGGGCGCTGGAACTGCCCTTTGCCGGCTGACGAGGTACTTGGAGGTCAATTCCTGCTGGAGCGGCTGCTTGTTCAAAACTTTATTTCTGTGCCCGCTCCGATATTCCGCAGAACCGCATGGCTAGCATGTGGAGGCATGGATGAGAAACTCTGGTATACGGCAGATTGGGACATCTGGGCGAAGCTCGCCTGTACCGGTCCGGTCGTTTATCACGACGAGATCACTACGGCCTTTCGGGTTCACGGCAGTTCGTTAACTGTAACCGGATCCCGTGACGTCAGGGAATTCCGGTCGCAAATGCAGATTGTCGTGGAGCGCCATCTTTCCCGGCTTCCGGCGAGCAGCCGACGCTGGGTTGAACCTGCCGCTCTGGCGTCGATCAGCGTCAATGTATTGCTGGCCGCCGCATCGGGCGGCAATTTGAAGGCCCTGGTTCGCGCGGCTTGTATTGTACTTTCGCTCGGACCGATCGGAATGAGGCGCTATTTGCGCGACTCGCGGTTGCGGGAGCGTGTCATTTGCCGGCTTCGCGCGAAGTTGACAGGAGCTTTCTGAGGCCGATGTACAATCGAGTTATAGCCACGGATAAGCAGATGGGGCAGGAGCGTTACGCGGGCAGCCGCAAAAGACCGCTTTTGGAACGAGGGTGGCGGTATACGCTGGTGGGGTTGATGTGCGCCATTGCCCACAACGCCATCATGATTGTGGTCGATCAATTGGGGGGACATTACCTGCTGGGCATCCTGATCTCATTCTTGGCTGTCACACCGATCGGATACGGACTGCACAGCCGGTTCACCTTTGCCGAGCCACTTCGCTTGAAGGCATTCACGCGTTTCGCAGGAGGCGTGGTTGCGGCTTATCCGATCTCGGTAGCTATGATGGTCGTCCTCTGTTCCGGCTTCGATCTTAGTGTCCCGATTGCGACCCCAATCGCCACCATCGCCCTATTCGCTTGGAACTTTGCCGCCGCGCACTGGGCCATCCTGCCGCGTCTCCATCTGTACCCCGCAGCCGTACCGACGGCACCACCCACTCACCCGGCGAAACGCCAATCAGCAAGAAACGAGGAATAAGAATGCTGGCACCAGGTCAGGTCGCGCGCAGGGTTCTCGGCCGCCATTTTGAGCGGGTCGGCAATGTATATCGTCGTGTGTTCGTCAACCTCAACCTGATCGCTGATTTTCTTGACGGTGAATTGCCGAACGGCGCGAAGATAGTGGATATCGGCGGCGGTGACGGCGCGCTTATCGAGCGGCTCCTAAATCGACGCCCTGACCTGGCTGTTACGATGTGCGATCTAGCTCCTTCAATCGGTACATTCTTGAGCGACGTACATCGGGCGAGGGTTGAACTCCTGCCTGCGACTGATCTCACCGAGGTGACAGGGCTTTACGATGCTGTCACGATTTCCGACGTCATCCATCACGTGCCGGTCGATCAACGCGACTCATTTTTCAAATCGCTGGCCAGCAGCTGCGAACGCTGGGCTTGCCGGAAGATCATCCTGAAGGACATTGAGCCGGGCGGCGTGCGCGCCACGCTGTCGCTTCTTGCGGACCGGCACATCACCGGGGACAAGCATGTCGTGCTGTTTTCACGCTCGGACTTTGCAGTCATGGCGCGACGGTATTTCCCAAAGGCGCAGAGGGTATCGGCTGTGCCTGACTCGCCGAACTATTGCGAAGTGTTGAGTTGGTAGTCTCGAAACCAACTGACCCGCAAGACAGCGATGTCGCGCGAGCACCGCCCCGGGTTACGAAGCGGGTGTTCGGCGCGATGGCGCGGACGTACAGCCCGTTGAATTATTTGGTCGCAATGGTGCCGAGCATACTGGCGATCCGGTGACTCTCGGGGCGATCGACAAGCAATTTGTCTATGAACTTGAGCGGGAATGTCAGCGTCAGGACCGCTCCTTTCGCCAACATGTAGCGGGTCCGGTTCTCCCGGCCCACTATCACGCCGACGTACTCGGAAAGGATGTTGACGATTGCGCTCGTCGGTCCCTGATGCGTTTGAACCTCAACCCTTCCGAACCGCCGAAGAAGCTGCTCGATCCCGTCTTTCGTGAAGTTGCAGTAATGGGCGGGGTAGCCATGGTAGGGAAACAAGAACGGGTTGATGCACAGCAGCTTGCCGCCCGGTTTTAGGACGCGGAGCACTTCATCAACGACCGCAGCCGGATTGGGAACATGCTCGATCACGCTGTCCAGAATGATGTAATCGACTGAATCGCTCGGGAGTGGGGTGCGCTCAATATCCGCCACGAGATCGACATTCGGCCCGGGGAACAAGTCTATGTTGAGCACATCGGAGCGGATGCGCCGAGCGCCGGAACCGAACTCGATGACTATGGAATGTTGAGGCACCGACGCCAGAAACGAATTCAGTGTGTCATGCGGTGAATATTCGCTTGTTATGAGCCGCTTCAGCGAATTGTAGAAGCGGGCGCGGGTGCTGGTGCCGGCATACGCCTCTTCGTGGAAGCTGGCGTCGAAGCCTTGCCTTATCGGTGGCTCGGCAAAGAACGGAATGCCTTTTCGTATGGGATAAATGGCTGAGCAGGACTTGCATGTTAGGGCATCGGGACCTGTCACAAGCGCAGCATAGCAGGTTGGGCAGACAAGACCCGACGTGAATTTGGATTGCAGCACGCGCGGTCCTTTCAAGTCTCCACACTATTGGGGAGAGCAGGTTACCATGGATGACTATAGGCCTTTCTTAACGAGCGAAGGCTAACAGTTATTAAAATACGCTGAGTGCAAGCTAAATGGGCGGACTCTGCAAGCACCCACTACACATGCGCGACCAAACAAAATTACGCAACGCGGTTTCGGCACGGTTTTCGACAACCGACCGCGCCGGGACCAAGGCGAAGCCGCCTCGCCAAACTGGTTGTTTGCGTTTGTGGAGCGGTTGCAGTCGAAGTGGCGAGGTGGTGCACTTGCTGGCGGGCTCTGGCCTGAGCCAGGGTTGGGGGTATCTTGGACACGCAAGAATTTGGATACAGATCAAGCCAGCCATTCGGTCTCGGGCAGCGCCTGGCAACGATTTTTGTGAGTGTCCTGATCGCCCTCAAGATCGTTTTGCTATTCGCCTTCGCCTTGAACGCCCGCTTCGTCATGGACGAATTCGTCCAGCTAGGATGGGCAAAATATTTCTCCAACGGCCTCTTCGATACGATCTGGCATCCCAAGGCGGTCGGCTATGCGATCTTCTACGAGATTGCCCACCTGGTCGGCTGGGATGCCACGTCGATCCTGCTTGTTGGCCGCATCCAGACCGCCCTGCTGGCATGCGCGACCATTGCTTTGGTCTACGCATGCGCTCGCGCACTTGGGGAGGATCGGATCCGCGCCTTGGTCATTGTCCTCCTCCTCCTGTGCTTCTCGAATTTCATGGAGCGCATCTTTCGCACCATCGCCGAGCCGTTGGCGGTGTTCTTCGCGGTGGCGGCGCTGCTGGTCGTCCTGCGGGCACGCAAATTAAGGGCGTGGCCGCTTGTCGCTGCCGGCGCCTTGAGCGGCTTGTCCTTTCTCGCGACGCAGAAATCGATCTATTTCAATTTTGCGCTTGGCCTTGGTCTGGTCGCCGACGCGGCTTTGATGAGACGCTACGCATCAGGCATGGCGCGCGGCGCATGGCTCGTGCTGGGATGGACCGTTCCCATAATGGCCTATTGCTTTGTCTTCGGCGGCGCCGACCCTGTTCCCATTGCCGGGAACCTCGTATTCGGCCCTCTTGAGATTGCTGCGCGCGGGGGCGGTGACTACGGGGGGCTGAGGCAATTCGTGTTTCAGACGCTCGCGCGAAACTATGTTCTATACGTCTTCTGTTTCGCCGGGATGGCTCTGTCGCTGCTGCAGATCATGAAGCTCGACGAACGGAGGCGAATTGCGCTGATCTTCTCGGTCGTCGTCACTGTGCTGGTCTTTACGCATGACCAGCCGTGGCCTTACGTGTTCATCATGGCGTTGCCGTTCATGTCGCTATGGTCGTTGACGCTGCTCGATGGCGTCGCAATCCGCGTGCGTTACTTGCACCTTGCGTGGATAGCGCTCGTCACGGCCATGGCTATAAGCTTCGTTGCCAATGTACTTTACCTCCGCTTTGACAATGCGGCCCAACTTGAATTGGTGGCGCGGGCAGAGTCATTGCTTGCAACAGGTGAGCGGTATTTCGACGGCGTAGGAATGCTGCCCAATAGGATGGAGCCGACAGATCTATGGCTCGACAAACACTACGTGCTCGCGACTTTGCGGGAAGGCAAGAACTCCGAGGCCTACAATGTCCTTAGCAAGTCTCCGCCAAAGTTGATCCTGTGGTCCTACCGAATGGACGATGTCTATCCGGTGGTCGCGCCTCTGATCTTGAACAGTTACGTCCGTATTGCACCAAACCTCAGGATCGCTGGCAGCAGAATTTATCCCGGTCAGCGGAAGATTTTTGATGTTCCGATTGCTGGAAGCTATGCGCTCTACAGTGCCGATGGAGCGCCCCTAGGGGGGCAGGTTGAAATCGACGGTGCCGTGCTTAATCCGCCATTCGACCTTGCGAGCGGGCCAAAGACCGTAACATTGCGCGACGGTGCAGGCGAAGCATTGCTGCTGCCGACGGGTTCGTACGCCGGACACTTCAAGGACGGCAGTGACAACGAGTTTCTATTCAATGGCGTCTATGACTGAGCCGAGTACCGCTCGATCGAGGTGAGTGACGGCAGTCGTGTCGACGCCAGCCAAGCTGTCGGATCGTAAGCGACCGAACCAGGCAACTGACTGGGCGAATAGCCTATAGCTAGGACAGCTAGGAGGCGGCGATCTCCGCCGGCTGCGGCGCCTTGCGCTGAAGATTGAGCAGGTTGCCGGCCAGGATCAGCAGCGCGCCGCCGGCGGTGAAGGCGTCGAGCTGCTCGCTATAGAGCAACCAGCCGATCAGCGCCGACAGTGGCACGCGCAGGAAATCCATCGGCGAAATCACGGTCGCTTCGGCATAGCCAAGCGCGCGGGCCATGCAGAAATGCGACGACATGCCGGTGAAGGCGATCAGCACTATCCACGGCCACAGCTCCGGCGGCGGGTTGCGCCAAGTGTAGAGCGCCGGGATGAGGCCGACCACAGACTGGATGATCAGCATCCAGAAGATGATGCGCACGACGCTCTCCGTCCGCGTCAGCGACTTGACCATGACCACCGAAATGCCGAAGCAGACTGCGGCGCCGAGCACGACGAGATGTCCCGGATCGACCGAGCCGACACCGGGGCGCACGATGATCACCACGCCGATCAGTCCCAGCACGATCGCTGCGATCCTTGGCCGTGAGAGTCTTTCGCCGAGAAAAATCACCGCCAGGATAGCCGTCCAGATCGGTGTGGTGAATTCGATCGAGATCAGTACGGCCAGCGGGATCAGGGTCAAGGCGTAGAGCCAGGCCGCCTGGCCGGAATAGTGGATGACGTTGCGGGCGATATGGGCGACGGGGCGCTGCGTGCGCATGGCTGGAAAGCCGCCGCTCATCATCACCAGCGGCAGAAGGATGAAAAAGCCGATCACCGAGCGCAGTTCCAGCACCTGGAAGACGTTGAGCTCGGCTGTCGTGGCGCGCCCGGCGACCGACATCGCCAGGAACGAGGCGATCGACAGCGCCATCCAGAAAGCGGCCTTGGAGATCGAGGGGGAAGGAGCCATTCGCGCTATGTCGCAGGCCGGGGCTTCCGCCGCAATCGCTAGCCGCTGCATTCTTCTGGGCCAGTCACGCCGAATGGAAGTTGCAGAACAGTGATGTTGCAGAACAGTGATGTTGCGAGCGGAACCTGAAACGGCAAGGGACGTTGAGTGCCTATAGTCAGCCGTGCCTGCTTTGCGGACCATACTGCCTTTTCAAAATCGACAAGGAGAGCTTCGATGAGATCATTCGCGCAAGTCGCGCTTGCTGGCGTTCTATTGGTTGCGGCAGGCGCCGCGCATGCCGACGAGACCAAATTTCTCCAGTCGTTCAAGGGCAATTTCGCCGGCAAGGGCACTGTCCAGGTAACCACGGATGTGCCGAACGTTGGTGTATCTTGCAGCTTCAAGTCGAATGCGACCTCAACCTCGCTTTCGCTGGATGGCAATTGTCGTGGTCTCGTGGTGGTGTCGCGGGCCATCAGTGCCAATCTGAAGGTCACGGGAGCGAAATACAGCGGCACCTATGTCGGGTCTCGTACAGGGCCGGCACAGCTGAACGGCAGCCGTTCGGGTAGCGCGATCAATCTCGGCATCCGCTGGGCCAAGGAGGTCAATGGTGACCGCAAGGCGCAGATGACGGTCGAGAAGCGAGGCGAGAACGGCATCAGGCTGACCGTCACCGACACCGACCCGAAAACCGGCAAGAGCGTTGTGACGAGCAGGATTGATCTCAGCCGCACCTAAATCTCGACACACGCCATATCAGTCCTCCAGCGGCTCAGGCGGGTGGGCGTCTCGGCCCTTGCCGAAGGTGTAGCCGGTTTCAACCGCCTTGCGGCCGAACTTGTCGCGCAGGGCATCGATGGCGCCTTCGGCCATGGCGCGCTTGCGCGACTGGACGTCAACCAGATCGGGCGGGTCGGCCTTGTCGTCGTCCGAGAGGTCGCTGACGCCGATGCCGAGCAGCCGAAACTTCGTGCCATCGGTTTCCTTGCGCAGAAGCTCCACCCCGGTCTGAAAGATGCGGTCGGCGAGCCGGGTGGGGTCGCCAAGCTGGCGATTGCGCGTGCGCAGCTTGAAATCCTGGGTCTTCAGCTTCAGCACCACGGTGCGCCCGGCAATGCCCGATTTCTTCAGCCGTGCCGAGACCTTTTCCGAAAGCCCCCTCAGCACCGCGACCATCTCGTCCAGCGACGCGATGTCGGTGTCGAAGGTGGTTTCGGCCGATACGCTCTTGGCGTCCTGGTCGGGATCGACGCGGCGGACGTCCTCGCCGCGCGAAAGGTGGTAGAGCCGGTCGCCCATCGTGCCGTAGCGGCGCATCAGGCCGCCACGATCCATCTGCTGCAACTGGCCGATGGTGCGGATGCCGTCGCGCTCCAGCGTGGCGTTGAACGCCTTGCCGACGCCCCAGATCATGGTCACCGGCTGCCCAGCGAGGAAGCCGACCGCCTCGGCTTCGCCGATGACCGAGAAGCCGCGCGGCTTGCGGAAGTCCGAGGCTATCTTGGCGAGGAACTTGCAATAGGACAGGCCGGCCGAAACGGTGATGCCGAGCTCCTTCTCGACCGCCAGCGCAAAGCGCGCCAGAACCACCGCCGGCGGCAGGCCGTGCAGCCGCTCGGTGCCGGCGAGGTCCAGAAACGCCTCGTCGATCGAGAGCGGCTCGACCAGCGGCGTCAGCGCCTGCATCATGGCGCGTACCTCGCGGCCGACGCGCACGTATTTCTCCATGTTGGGGCTGATGACGACTGCCTCGGGGCAGGCTTCGAGCGCCTTGAACATCGGCATCGCCGAGCGCACGCCCTGGATGCGGGCAATGTAGCATGCGGTGGAGACAACGCCGCGCTTGCCGCCGCCGATGATCAGCGGCTTGTCCTTGAGCGCCGGATTGTCGCGCTTTTCGATCGCCGCATAAAAGGCGTCACAATCGATATGGGCCAGATGCAGCCGGTAAAGCTCCGGATGACGCGCAAGCCGGGGGCTGCCGCAGCGCTCGCAGCGGCGCGTCTGGCTGCGCTGAAACGTCAGGCAGTCGCGGCAAAAACCGTGATCTGGATTGTTGACAGGGGCCGCCATCGCTGCGAACATAAAGAGAACAGAAGCAATGGTACGACAGTGCAAGGCCATCGACAAGGCTGGCCTGGGGAGAACGCATGAGCACGACCATAGCGCCGCTTGCGCCTGAGCTTTGGGCGGAATTCGAGGACCTCTTCGGCAAGCAGGGCGCCTGCTATGGCTGCTGGTGCACGCATTTCCGGTTGGCTCCGGCGGTGCGCCGCGAGAGCAGCCGGGAACGCAACAAGGACCACATCAAGGCGCGAATCGAAGCCGGCCCACCGCCGGGTCTGCTGGCATTCGAGGATGGTCAGGCGGTCGGCTGGATGCAGATCGGACCGCGCGCCGATGTGCCCGAATGGAACAATCAGGGCAGGGGGTCGGCACCGGTCGATCCTGCCGACGCCGCGGATCCGGCCGTCTGGGCAATCTCCTGCTTCTTCATCCGCAGCAAGGCGCGCGGCAGGGGCATCACGCATCGCCTCGTCGAAGGCGGCATCGACTTCGCCCGCCAAAATGGCGCACGGCTGCTCGAGGCGTGCCCGATAGACCTGTCTCGCGATTCGCGTTCGATCGGCCTGTTCGTCGGCTCGTCGCGGGTCTTCGAGAAGGCTGGTTTCGAGAGGCTTGTGGAACGCAAGGCGGGCCGGCCACTGATGCGGCTCGTGCTTTGATCGAGATTGTCCGCCTGGATGCCTGTTGATCTCACCTTGCGGTTGCAGCGGTAATTTCATACCAGACGAACCAAGCGTTCCTTGAAGGCCAAAACGGAGAATTCGCGTGAACCGTGCCCTGCCATTCGTGTTCCTTCTTGCGTTGAGTGCACCCGCTTTCGGTCAGACCGTCGACAGCCAGGGTGCGAAGCAATTGTCCGATGACCTGTCCCGCTATGTCGGCAAGCAGGCGATCGACAAAGGCATCCTAAAAGTTTCGCTCGAAGGCGGCGCCTACAAGATCCTGTTTGATTTCAAGGCACTTGCCGCATCATTCCCGGACCAGAAGGTGCTGAGGCTCGATTTTGCGCCCTATGCCTTGATGGTGAAGCCGCGCAGCGATGGGGCCTGGGATGTCTCGATGGATTTTTCGCAAAGCGCCTCCTTCGAGTTCAACGGGCCGGAGGGGCTGCAAAGCACGCAGTTTTCGATCAAGGACGGCAAGGGCTCGGGCGTCTACGATCCCAATCTGGCGGCCTTCACCAGCGGCACCAGTTCGATGGCCAGCATGACCATGGCATCGAAGGATGCCAAGCAGCACATGGAGGCCAGCACTGGGTCCGGCACCGCGACCATCGCCGCGACCAAGTCCGCGACCGGCGGCGTCGATTTCACAACCTCGCAAAAGGTATCGAGTTTTGTCGAAGCGATCAATTTCGACGATCCGGAGAGCGGGTTGAAATTCCCGGTCACCGTAAGGTCACCGGAACTGTCGGTCGAAGCCAGCGGCAAGGGCGTGCGGACAAAGCCGTTGCTCGATCTCCTGGCATTTGCCGTGGCCAATGAGGACGAGGCGACGCTGAAGGCCAACCAGGCGCAGCTCAAATCACTCCTGCTCGCCGCCTTGCCGCTTTGGCAGCGAGTCGAGGGAACCTACGGCTTCAAGGATTTCGCGGTGGAAAGCCCGGTTGGCAATTTCGGCGCCACCCAGCTCAGCACCGCGTTCGGCACCGACGGGGTCGCCCAGAACGGCACGATCACCTATGGTATCAAGGCGTCAGGGCTGACCGTGCCGCAGCAGCTTGTGCCGAGCTGGAGCGTCGCGCTGCTGCCCACCGATATCGACCTGAACTTCGGCGGCGCCAACATCGACCTCGACAGCATGGCGAAGAAGGCGATCGAAGCCTTTGATCTCAATCAGGATCCGCCGCTGACGGCCGAATTCGGCGAGCAGCTGAAAGCCGACTTCATGGCCAAGACGCCAAAGGTCGTGCTCGGCCACAGCACCGTGAAGAACAAGGACACGGAGATCTCGCTGGAAGGCGAGATGACGTTCCCCGGCGAAAAGCCCGAAGGAAAGGTGACGGTCGATGTCACCGGCTTCGACAAGCTTGTCGAGGGCCTGCAGGAGGCGGCAAAGTCGGAACCGGAGGTGGCGCAATATGTGCCAGTCGCCCTCATGGCGAAAGGTTTTGGCAAGACGCTGCCCGATGGCCGGCTGGAATGGATCGTCAATGCCATGGCCGACGGTTCGGTCACCGTCAATGGCGTCATGCTGAAGCCCGCCGATCCGGCCGTGGACGACAGCGTGGATGACGGTGACGGCGGGGACGACAGCGGTGACGATAGCGGCGGGGCAGGCGCGAAACTCAACCCCTGAGGGCGGGGCTTAGAGCCCCAGCGCCGCTGCAATTTTCGGCGTGGCTTCGGGCCAGTCCTGGACGACGACGATGTCGTCCGTCACCGGCGGCAGGAATGCGCGCAGCGAATTGTCGGCCATCAAATGGATGAGATGCGCGTCATTGACCGAGTTGCGCACCGACGCCAGATTGTGCGGCTGATCGTCGACGAAGACCACCGGCCGGCCGGCTTTGCCGCGCAGCTTGGCCACTGCCGGTCCCTTGGCCATTTCTGTGGTCAGAAGCGGGTAGCTCAGCCCGAGGGCATCGAGATGGGCGCGACGCACAGCACGGTGTCTGTGCGGCATGGCCGTCAGCAAGATGATTTCCGCGCGGTCACCAAGCTCTGCCAGGGCCTCTGCCGCGCCGTCGGTAATGCTCTGCCAATCGGCTTGCGCATCAAAGAAATCGCCCAGGAGCGCCGTGACTTCGGGCTGTTCGATCAGGCGCCCACTGGCCGTCTCGGCAATGTTGCCGGTCAGACGGAAGGAAGCCAGCGTCAGGCCATAGCCGCGCGCCTTCAGGAAATGCGGAAACGGACGAATGAATTCGAGCACGACGTCGTCGACGTCGAGCACCAGCAGCGGCCGGTCGTCGCTCGCAAGTTCCGCGATCTGGCGCACGGTTTCGGGGTCATCGCTCATATCGAATGCTCATGGTTGTCGTCGCCCAGCGGCAGCGCCCGCAAGGCCTTGCCGACAGCGGCCGGCGGCGTGCCGGTTTCCTCGGCAAAGCGCATCAGCGTCGGCTCGTGGGCGAGAATGAACTGCAGGACACCGGCCAGAAAACCCGGCTCGCTGGCGGCTTTGCGGATCGAATGCGCCTCTATGCCGGTGATTGCGAGAAAGCGCGGCAACAGCTCCGGATCGGAAGCGACGAACCCCAGGGCCTTGACGGCAATCGATTCCGCTTCTTCGCGCATTGACGCTGCGTTTGCCATCACTACCTTCGGTGTGTGGAATGAGTCTCTCCCGCAGTAATGGCAAGAGTTGCTTGCGGCAAGCCATTAGAGCGTGGCGCGCCCTTTGGACGCGCAGGGGACGAGGTGGAATTTGCGCTGTTTTCCAGCCGCGGATTTCCGTTTCGTCAATCATATTGCCGTAAAGTGAAGCAGGGTTTGGTGCGTCTAGACATGGGCGCATGACGGTCGCCTTCGAGCGGAAGGACGGCCGGGACGGGAAATCGATGCCGAAGAAGGTCATGATCGTCGAGGACAATGAGCTCAACATGAAGCTCTTTCGGGACCTCATCGAGGCAAGCGGTTACGAGACCGTGCGCACCCGCAACGGTCTGGAAGCGCTCGATCTGGCGCGCCAGCACCGGCCGGATCTCATCCTGATGGATATCCAGCTGCCTGAAGTGTCGGGCCTGGAAGTAACCAAATGGCTGAAGGAGGACGACGAGCTGCACGTCATCCCGGTCATCGCGGTGACCGCCTTCGCGATGAAGGGCGACGAGGAACGCATCCGCCAGGGCGGCTGCGAGGCCTATATTTCGAAGCCGATCTCGGTGCCGCGTTTCATCGAAACCATCAAATCCTATCTGGGCGATGCGTAATGTGTCCTTTCAGCCGAGCCGGAGCCTTGTGACATGACCGCACGGATCCTCGTCGTCGACGACATCCCTGCCAATGTGCGGCTGCTGGAAGTGCGGCTGCTGGCCGAATATTTCGAAGTGCTGACCGCCACCAACGGGCCGGATGCGATCGAGACCTGCGAGAATGGCAAGGTCGATGTCGTGCTGCTCGATGTGATGATGCCTGACATGGACGGCTTCGAGGTCTGCCGGCGGCTGAAAAGCGATCCGGCGACATCGCACATTCCTGTGGTGATGATCACCGCGCTCGACCAGGTTTCCGACCGCGTACGCGGGCTCGAGGCCGGCGCCGACGACTTCCTGACCAAGCCGGTCAACGATCTGCAGCTGATGACGCGCGTCAAGAGCCTGGTCCGCCTGAAGTCGCTGACCGACGAGTTGCGGCTGCGCGCCTCGACGACGCGCAACATCGGCATCGAAGAGCTTTTGAGCCGCAATTTCGCGTCCGAGGATACGATTCCGAAAGTGCTTTTGATCGACGAGCGCAAATCATCCGTCGAGCGCATCCAGAAGATGCTGCGCGACCGCGCCGACCTCGATGTCTCCAGCGATCCGCATGCCGGCTTCTTCCAGGCCGCCGAGACGTCCTACGAATGCGTGATGATCTCGACTGCGTTCGCCGATTTCGATCCGCTGAGGCTCTGCTCGCAATTGCGCTCGCTCGATCGCACCCGTTTCGTGCCGATCATTCTTTTGGCGGAGGAGGGTGAGGAGGAACGCATCATTCGCGGCCTCGAACTTGGCATCAACGACTATCTGATGCGGCCGATCGACCAGCAGGAGTTGACGGCACGGCTGCGCACCCAGGTGCGCCGCAAGCGCTACAACGACCAGCTGCGCGCCAGCGTCACCCAGACCATCGAAATGGCGGTGACCGACAGCCTGACCGGGCTGCACAACCGCCGTTATCTCGACAGCCATCTGCAGACGCTGTTCGATCGCGCCGTGGCACGGCGCCGGCCGCTGTCGGTGATGATCACCGACCTCGACCGTTTCAAGGCGATCAACGACGCGCACGGCCATGACGGCGGCGACGAAGTGTTGCGGGAATTTGCGCGGCGGCTGCGCAAGAATGTCAGAGGTATCGACCTTGCCTGCCGTTTTGGCGGCGAGGAGTTCGTCGTGGTGATGCCGGACACCGAGGGTGCGGTGGCCGAGAAAGTGGCAGAACGCATTCGCGCCGAAATTGCCCAGGCGCCTTTTGCCATCGGCCAGGACGGCAAGGCGATCGAAGTCACCGTCAGCGTCGGCGTGTCGTCTGTGCTGAAGGGCGTGGATACGGTGGCGGCGCTGATGAAGCGTGCCGACCTCGCGCTCTACGAAGCCAAAAGCGGCGGCCGCAACCGCGTCGTCGCCAAGGCGGCGTAACCGGTCCAGCCCCGATTATCCAGTCAACCCGACAGGGTTACCCGTTTACCTTAATCCAAGCGATTCGCGAGCCTTGGTTAAGAAACTGTTGATTTTCATAAGCTCTTGCGCGACTGTGCAAGCCAAGACGAAGCCGGCACGAGGATAGACAGCCGGCTCGATCCCCAGAATACCCCATGATGCTCAGGTCCGCCGCATCTCCTGGGTCCGTGGGGTCGGCCGGCCGGCGCTGGCACATAGTGGCCTCCTCGTACCGCTGCCAAACGCCGACCGGCCCCCTTCTTCCAATGAGCATCAGAGTTCCGTGCCAAAGCACGGAAGACTCTGCGTTTTTGCGTGTGAAAATCCGGATATCGTTTTAAGGCCACGACGGCGATGGGCGTTCCGTACGCGCTGTGACTGCGCGAGAAGCTTGTTCGTGGCAGCCAACGATGAGGGGGAAGAGCACCCTTCCATTTCATAGATATGGCGCACAAGGGGCTTGCGGCAAGACCCGGCTCTTCCCGTAAACCGCGGCCCAGGCCAGCGGAAAACGGGAGTGGCGAGGATGGATGTGATGTTGCCGGCATACGGATTGCGACACGCGGTGGTGATCGTCGGGGGCGGTCCGACGGGGTTGATGCTGGCAGGCGAACTGGCGTTGGCGGGCGTCGACGTCGCTATCGTCGAGCGGCGCGATACCCAGGAACTGATCGGCTCGCGCGCGGGCGGCCTGCACGCACGCACCATCGAGGTGCTCGATCAGCGCGGAATCGCCGATCGTTTCCTGTCGCAGGGACAGCCGTCGCCGTCCGTCGGCTTCCACATGATCCGGCTGGACATCAGCGATTTTCCCACGCGGCACAATTATCTGCTGGCGCTGCGGCAAAACCATATCGAGCGGATATTGGCCGACTGGATCGGCGGGTTGCAGGTGCCGATCTGTCGCGGACAGGACGTTACGGGTTTCGCACAGGACGATGGCGGCGTCGATGTGGAGCTGGCCGATGGCCAGCGATTGCGGACGCAGTATCTCGTCGGCTGCGACGGAGGACGCAGCGTGATCCGAAAGGCGGCGGGCATCGAGTTCGCTGGACAGGATCCGACGATGAGTTGGATGATCGCCGAGGTCGAGATGGTGCAGGAGCCGGCATGGGGCTTTCGCAGCGACGCCTACGGCATCCATGCGATAGGCAAGATCGAGGAAGGCGGACGGGTCGGTGTCGTGCTGACCGATAGGCACCTGACCATTGGAGGCGAACCGACGCTGCGCGATCTCAGTGAGGCGCTCGTCGCGGTCTACGGCACTGATTACGGGGTTCGCAACCCTACCTGGCTCTCCCGGTTCACGGACATGACGCGACAGGCTGCCGCTTATCGCGACAGACGCGTACTGCTGGCCGGCGACGCCGCGCATATCCATCCGCCGATGGGCGGGCAGGGGCTCAATATTGGCGTGCAGGAAGCGGTGAACCTTGGCTGGAAACTGGCCCAGGTGGTCAAGCGGATATCACCGGAAGCCCTTCTCGACAGCTATCACGCCGAGCGTCATCCGATCGCCGCTCGCGTTCTCCGCAACGCGAGGGCACAGGTTGCGCTTCGTCGCATGGATGCCAGCACCAAGGCATTGAACGACATCTTTGCCGAGTTGCTTGGCATGGAAGAGCCGCGCAAACGGATCGCTGCGGAGATGTCCGGCCTGGGTGTCCATTATCATCTCGTCGGACATCCGCTGCGTGGGCGGCGAATGCCCGACCTCGACCTGACCACGGTCGGCGGTCCGGTGCGGCTCTTCAGCTTGCTGCACGATGCCCGGCCGCTGCTTCTCAACCTCGGCGAACCAGGCAGGCTGGACATTGCGCCCTGGGCGGATCGGGTTCGGCAGATCGACGCCTTGTATGCCGGTGTCTGGGAACTCCCGGTGCTCGGGACGGTCGCCGCGCCCGATGCCGTTTTGATCCGGCCCGATGGTTATGTGGCCTGGGTTGGGGTGGGAAGCCGAGATGGGCTGGCTGACGCGCTGACCACTTGGTTCGGGCCGCCTGCTGCCGCGGGTTAGCAGGCACGCTCGAAGAGGGCTCGCCCGACCGCTTGAAGCGCTTACGTCGCAGCCCTCAACAGCCCGAAGGCGGACGGGTCTCCTGACAATCGATTGACAGGAGTTTCCATCCGTGCAGAAATTGGTTGGACCATTGGACCACTTGGAGTTGATTTGGACCAGAACAGCCTGCCACCCATTCAGACGACGGCGCGCGATGACGCCGTGTTGAAGGCGTTGGTGGGTTTTGTCCGCGCCGAGGCTTTGCAGCCGGGCGAGCGGCTTCCGACCGAGCGTATTCTGGCCGAGCGGCTGAAGGTCAGCCGCAACACCGTGCGCGAGGCGCTGACTCGCTGGGAAGGTCTCGGCCTCGTCGAGCGCCGGCAAGGCAGCGGCACCTATCTCAAGGTTGCCGTCTCACACGATATGCTGCACATGCCTCTGACGCTGGCGGGCGGCAATGATTTCACCAGCCTGATGCAGACGATGGAGATCCGTCGCGCGCTGGAAGCGGAGGCCGCAGCCCTTTGCGCCGAACGCGCCAGCCAGACAGATATCGCCGAAATCGCGCACAAGCTCGACGTCATGGAGCAGGCGTTCCGCACGCGCGACGGCATGTCGTCGGAAGAGGATTGGGAGTTCCACCAGGCGATCTACCGGGCCTCGGGCAATCCGCTGTTCGAGCAGATCATCGCCGCCATGTACGAATTGTTCCACCGCTTCTGGGAGCATCCGCTCGGCGTGCGCGACTTCGGCCATGCCAGCTTTTCCTATCACCGCACGATCTATGAACGCATTGCCGCGCGCGACCCGCAGGGCGCCCGCGCCGAGGCGCTCAAGCTGATCGCCACCGTCGAGGACGACTTGAAACGCGGTGCCGCCAAACTCAAACTTTCGAGCCAGACATGAACGAGCATCCATCCGGTTTCGATCACGACTATCTTGCCGAGGCGGCGACACTGCTGGCGCATGACGAGCCGTTCCCCGGTGGTGCGGTGGTGCCGCCGATCTACCAGACCTCGCTGTTCACCTTCGCCAACTATGCCGAGATGGCCGATACCTTTGCCGGCAAACGAAAGCAGCCGATCTACTCGCGTGGCGACAATCCGACAGTGATGGAGTTCGAGGCGCGTGTGGCCGCGCTCGAAGGTGCCGAGGCGGCGCGCGGCTTTTCCAGCGGCATGGCGGCGATAAGTGCCACGGTGCTTGCCTTTGTCGGTGCGGGTGAGCGCATCGTGGCGGTGCGCAATTGCTATGGTGATGCCTACCGGCTGTTCGAGCGGCTGTTGCCGCGGCTCAACATCAAGGTCGACTATGTCGACGGCTCCGACCCGGATGCGGTGGCCGCGGCGCTTCCCGGCGCCAAGCTGCTCTATCTGGAAAGCCCGACCTCGATGATGTTCGAGTTGCAGGACATCGCGCATCTGACGCGGTTGGCCAAGGAACAGGGCATCGTCACCACCATCGACAATTCCTGGGCGACGCCGGTGTTCCAGAAGCCGATCACGCATGGCGTCGACCTGGTGCTGCATTCGGCCTCGAAATACCTTGGTGGCCACAGCGACACCGTCGCCGGCGTCGTGGCGGGGTCGGCCGCTCATATCAAGCACATCAACGAGCAGACCTATTCGTATCTCGGCGGCAAGCTGTCGCCGTTCGAGGCGTGGCTTTTGCTGCGTGGCCTGCGCACGCTGCCGCTGCGCCTGCCGCACCACATGAAGAGCGGCCTGGCCATCGCCGAACGGCTGAAGGCGCATGCCAATGTCGAGCGGGTCAACCATCCCGTCTATTCGAACCATCCGGGCAAGGCGACGCTGGCTGGCTATGCCGGTCTGTTCTCCTTCGAGGTGACGGACGATATCGACATCCCCGTTTTCGTCGACGCGCTGAAATATTTCCGCATCGGCGTCAGCTGGGGCGGGCATGAAAGCCTGGTCGTGCCGGCCAAGGCGTCGCTGGAGCAGACGCCGGGCCTGAATTCGATGGCGCGCTTCGGCGTCAGCCCCCGAACCATCCGCTTCAATGTCGGATTGGAAAGTGTCGAAGACCTGTGGGCGGATGTGGCCCAGGCCTTCGAAAAAGCCAGAAAATAACAAGCGGGTTCAAAATGGGAGTCTTGAACATGAAAAAACTGACCGTCATGCTAGCCGCCGTTGCGGGACTAGCGATTTCCGCCGGAAGTGCGCTGGCCGATTCGACCCTGAAAATGGTCGAAGTCATCACCAGCCCGCCACGCACCGAATTCCTGAAGAAGCAGATCGCCGAGTTCGAAACGGCCAATCCGGGCGTCAAGGTCGAGCTGATCTCGTTGCCCTGGGGCCAGGCTTTCGAAAAGTTCCTGACCATGGTGCAGGCCGGCGATACGCCCGACATCGTCGAGATGCCAGAGCGCTGGATGGGCCTCTATGCCAACAATGCCCAGCTCGAGGATCTCGGCCCCTACATGGCCAAGTGGGACGACGCCAAGACGCTTGGCGAGCGCGCCAAGCAGTTCGGCTCGACCGTCAACAACACCCAGTTCATGATCCCCTACGGCTATTATGTGAACGCGCTGTTCTGGAACAAGAAACTGTTCAAGGAGGCCGGCCTTGATGGTCCGCCGGCGACACTCGATGATTTCATCGCCGATTCCAAGAAGATTTCCGCGCTCCCGGGGAAGTATGGCTACTGCCTGCGCGGCGGGCCTGGCGCCTTCAACGGCATGCACATGTTCATGAACATCGCCGCCGGCAAGGGGGGCTACTTCAACGAGGACGGCACCTCGACCATCAACGAAGAAGGCTCGGTCAAGGGCCTGCAGATGCTGGCCGACATGTACAAGGACGGCCTGGCGCCGAAGGACGCGGTGAGCTGGGGCTTCAACGAAACGGTCACCGGCTTCTATTCCGGCACCTGCGCCATGCTCAACCAGGATCCGGACGCTCTGCTTGGTATCGCCGACAAGATGAGCGCCGACGACTTCGCGGTGGCGCCATTGCCGGTCGGGCCGAGCGGTAAGTCCTATCCGACGCTGGGCTATGCCGGCTGGGCGATGTTTGCCAATTCGCAGCACAAGGACGACGCGTGGAAGCTGATGGCGACGCTTTTGTCGCCGAAGGATAATCTGGAATGGGCCAAGGAAGTCGGCGTCGTCCCGATCCACAACGGCGCCGACCAGGATCCCCATTTCAAGACCGAGCAGTTCAAGGGCTGGTTCACGGAGCTCAGCGACACCTCCAAATATGAAATGGTGACCCCGCCGACGCATCTGGAGAACCTCGGCAACTTCGTCGACCAGGTGGCGATCAAGAACTTCCAGGAAGTGCTGCTTGGCCAGAAGACGGCCAAGGACGTCGCCGACCAATGGGCTGCCTTCCTGACCAAGGAACAGCAGGACTGGCTGGCGAAGAACAAGAAGTAGTTTTCCTTCCCTTCTCCCCGTTCACGGGGAGGAGGTGGCCCAATAGGGCCGGATGAGGGCGACGCTATGCCTCGATAGGTTCGCGCTGCCCCTCATCTGCCTGCCGGCATCTTCTCCCCGTATAGTGACGGGGAGAAGGACGCTGTCCCCGACGCCGCTCCAGGGAAACGACCCGCAGCCCATGACCTACGCCGTGTCCGAAATACGATCCGCCGGCAAGCCGCGTCGCAAGCGGCTATCCCACGCCGCAATCGAGCCATGGCTCTATCTCAGCCCGGCGATCGTCCTTCTGGTCGTGGTGCTCTTGGTGCCGCTGATCGTCGGCATCAGCTACTCATTTCGCAAGTTCTCCGCCTTCAAGTCCGAATATGTCGGGCTCGGGCAGTACCAGGCGATGCTGTCGGATCAGGTGCTGGGGCAGGCGCTGGTCAACACGCTGTGGTGGACCGTCGCCAGCCTTTTCTTCCAGTTTTTCCTCGGCCTTGGCCTGGCGCTGCTGCTCGACAAGCCGTTTCGTGGCCGCAAGGTGGTACAGGCCCTGGTATTCCTGCCCTGGGCGGTGCCGTCCTTCCTGTCGGGCCTGACCTGGGCCTGGCTGTTCAATCCGATCATCGGCCCGTTGCCGCACTGGCTGTTTGCATTGGGGCTGAAGGCCGAGCCGACCAATGTGCTGTCCGATCCGTCAACCGCTATGTGGGGGCCGATCGTCGCCAATATCTGGTTCGGCATTCCGTTCTTCGCCATCACGCTTTTGGCGGCGCTGAAATCCATTCCATCGGAACTGCATGAGGCAGCGGCCATCGACGGCGCTTCGCCCTGGCAACGCTTCACCAAGGTGACGTTGCCGTTCCTGGCCCCGACCATCGCCATCACCGTCATGTTGCGCACCATCTGGATCGCCACCTTCGCCGACCTGATCTTCGTCATGACCGAGGGCGGGCCAGCCGGCTCGACCAACACGGTGCCTGTCTACATCTATGTCAGCGCCTTCAAGTCGCTGGACAAGGGCTATGCGTCGGCGGTGGCCGTGCTGCTGCTTGTCCTGCTCATTGCCTATGCGATTGCGCTGATCGGCATCCGCCGCACCCTGGTGAGGCACGTGTGATGATCGCAGGACGTTCACCCTCGCAGCGCTTCTTCGGTGGCATCGGCCTCTACGCGGCAATCGCTGCTTATGTGCTGTTTGCCCTGTTTCCGATCTATTGGACGCTGAAGATCTCGGTCACGCCGGAGCGGCTTCTCTATTCCGAAGGCATCACCTTCTGGCCGTCGCATATGACGCTGCAGAATTTCGTCACCGTGCTCGAGGCCACCGATTTCCCGCGCTATTTCCTCAACAGCGTCATCGTCTCGGTCTCGACGGCCGCACTGGTGACAATCATCGCCACCCTCGCCGGTTATGCCATGTCGCGCTTCACCTTCCGCGGCAAGGCGGCACTTGCGCTGATGTTGCTTTTGACCCAGACCTTTCCGCTGGTGATGGTCATTCCGCCGATCTACCGCGTGATGGGTCAGATCGGCCTGATCAACAGCCTGACCGGGCTGATCATCATCTACACCGCCTTCAACACGGCCTTTGCCACTTTCCTGATGCAGTCGTTCTTCGACGGCATCCCGAAGGACCTGGAGGAAGCGGCTATGATCGACGGCTGCACCCGCGCGCAGGCGATGCGCAAGGTGATCGTGCCGTTGACGCTGCCCGGCATGGGCGCAACGCTCGGCTTTGTCTTCACCGCCGCCTGGAGCGAGCTTTTGTTCGCGCTGATGCTGATTTCCAGTGACGACCAGAAGACCTTCGCGGTCGGCCTGCTCACCTTCATCGGCAAGTTCGCCGTCGACTGGGGACAGATGATGGCGGCATCCATCTTGGCGCTGATCCCGGTCTGTGTCTTCTTCGCCTTCCTGCAACGCTATCTCGTCACCGGCCTGACCGCCGGCGCCGTCAAAGGATAGATCGATGGCATCTGTTACGCTCGAAAAGGTCCGCAAGGATTATGGCGCCGTCCGCGTCCTGCACGCGGTCGACCTTGAAATCGCCGATGGCGAGTTCGTCGTCCTCGTCGGGCCGTCAGGCTGCGGCAAGTCCACGCTCTTGCGCATGATCGCCGGGCTGGAGGAAGCTTCCGGCGGCGAGATCCGCATCGGCGAGCGGCTGGTCAATGACGTAGCACCCAAGGACCGCGACATCGCCATGGTGTTCCAGTCCTACGCGCTCTATCCGCATATGGACGTGTCGAAGAACATGGGCTTCAGCTTGCTTTTGAAGAAGGCGGAGAAGTCGACGATCGACGCGAGGGTGGACGGCGCCGCCAAGCGGCTCGGGCTCGACACCTTCCTGCAACGCCTGCCGCGGCAATTGTCCGGCGGCCAGCGCCAGCGCGTCGCCATGGGCCGCGCGATCGTGCGCGACCCCAAGGTTTTCCTGTTCGACGAGCCGCTGTCGAACCTCGACGCCAAGCTGCGCGTTCATATGCGCGCAGAGATCAAGGCGCTGCACCAGCAGCTGAAGACGACATCGGTTTATGTCACGCACGACCAGATCGAGGCGATGACCATGGCCGACCGGATCGTCGTCATGCATGACGGGCTGATCCAGCAGGTCGGCGCGCCGCTCGATCTCTATGACCGACCGGCCAACATGTTCGTCGCCGGTTTCATCGGTTCACCCGGCATGAATTTTCTGCCGGCGACGGTTCGTCAGCGTGGTACGCCGGAGGCCGTCCTGGCCGATGGCCAGGCGCTGCGCCTGCCGGAAGGCCTGCCGCTGAAGGACGGTGACGCCATCACCGTCGGATTGCGGCCCGAGCATATCCGGCTGGCAGATGACGGCGCGTTGAAGGGCGAGGTGGGGGTGGTGGAGCCGCTCGGGCTTTCGACGCAGTTCTACGTCAAGCTGGCCAGCCAGCAGCTTTGCGTCTTTGCCATGGGCCGCGCCGGCGTGAAGTCCGGCGACGTGGTGCGGCTGGCCGCCGACCCGGAGTCGCTGCATCTGTTCGATCCGAACAACGGTGATCGCATCGGCTGAGGAAACTCGGCCCGGGCTGAGGCGCTCGGGACGCGATCGACCAGTTGCACATCTACACAGGGCGCCGAACCCGCCGAAAGGCAGGGCCTGCAGATTACGAATGGTCGCATCAGGCGCGGAGGTCGGGTGGGAAATAGAAGGGAAGGTTATATCTCGATTGACTAAAATAACGGAACGTCCAACAGACATTTCCAGAACCGAACAGGACCCCTCAGACCTTTGCGTGTAGTGCGCAAGACTTTAGTCCCGCCGCCTTCTGAAAAGAACGGAAGCCATTTCGTAACGAAGTAGGGCCGCCGTGCCAGAGGTCAATACCGACGGCTGCATCCGCAAATATGGGCGAATCGGTGGTGTGCGGGTATGGTGCGATCGCGGAAGGGAACTGTGGCGTCTAACCGCGAGGGTTTCTTTTAGGCAACGGCGAGCTGTCCATTGGGTTCTCGGCCGACTTGGCTGATCGCCGCTCCTTTAGCCACAAGGACTTCTTTCTTCTTGCCAGAATTTCGTCTCGAACGCTGTCTTCGGCGGTCACTCCGCCATGCGTCGCGGCAATCGCGTAGTCGGCTCTGTTGGTTCGGTAGTCGCCTTTTTGAATGGACATCGTTTTCTCCCTGGTCGAGGCATTCCCCCCTTGGCCTGACGCTGAAACTAACTGCCTATCCATCGTGCGAGTCTACCAATTGGCGATTGTATTAAAACGATACACTCCGCAGGTGTGGTGATGGCGCGAGGTGAATGGCGTGCGGCGCGTGGAAATGTTCGAGGTGCGCGACCTCATGATTTCAGGCGAAAGCGCTCCCTGCCGGCCTGACCACTTCATTGCATCGCACGCACGAGAGAAGCCCGCCTTGCGCGGGGGACGTTTTTTCATTGACCCGGTTGGGATTATTGCTGAGGTGCCGCGGCAGCCTTGGAGCCTGCGGCGCAGGTTCTGTAGAAGGTGCAGGGGGATTATCGGGTGCGGGCTGAGGTGCAGGCTGGGCTGCCTCCTAGGTCAAAACTTGGTCAGTCCTGGCCTTGATCTCGTCGGCCGTCTGCTGGCTTATCACTCCGTTACTGACGGCAAAGCCAGCAGTCTGAGCAACAAGGGCTGCAATGATTGCAGCTTTCAACTTCTTCGACATTCGTCGGGGCCTTGTTCATGACACCCCGGCCAGCCCACGATCAAGGGTGCCGCAACCATCGCGGACGGTCAATCCTTTTGGCTGGAGGCTTTGCACGGATGCAATGAAATCAATCCGTTATAAACGAAAAACGCCGCCCACTGGGCGGCGTTTCGGTATTGCAGAGGGGAAACCCAGATTACTTGATCTTGGTTTCCTTGAATTCGACGTGTTTCTTGGCGACCGGGTCGTACTTGCGGAACGAGAGCTTATCCGTCTTGGTACGGCTGTTCTTGCTGGTCACGTAGAAGAAACCGGTGTCGGCGGTCGACAGAAGCTTGATCTTGATGTTTGCGGCTTTGGCCATGATATCAGTCCGTTATGTTCGTGGGGTTTTGGCCGCTGGAGCACGGGGAAACACCCGGACGCGGGAAACTTGGCGCGACACATAAAGAACGCGCCCGGAAAGTCAAGCCCGGCTGACCTCATACGACCCACCGGGGCCGGCCGGTGGCTTCAAATCATGCGGTTTCTGTCGCCGATGCCGCAACCTTCTTCCAGTCTCCGGTTGTGTTCCACCAGCGATTCGGATTGGCGCGGTCGTCCAGCCCTTTGGAACGGCTGGCGAGAATCGGCTGAATGCGGATCACCGGTTCCTGGTAGGAATGTGCCTGGAAAATCGCCTCGACGACGCGGGCGGCCAGTGGCTGGTCGTCCGGCAGTTCGAAGGAGACCTCGACCGTGCCGGGGCGCCGCCGCAGTTCCGTTTCGGCGCCGGCGGCCGCACCGTCAAGCGGCCTGTAGCGTTCGATGCCGTGCGCGGACTGATAGGCATTGCGGTCGTATTTGCCCATGGCCAGCGGTGCGATCGCGACGACCGCGTCCATGATGCGGTCGACATCGGCGGCCGGGGCCTGGAAGGTCACGAGCAAAAGCAGTGTCATTTGTAGCGATGTGGTTTCAAAGCCGCTGTCGATCATGGAAGTGTCCTCAAGTGTTTTGGGACACCCTTTTAGCCCTGTGCTCCTGACACGGTTCTGTCAGCAGCCTTGTCATCGGCCAATGCGAGTGACGGGCAGTCGCGCTAGAGGAGGATCTTGCGGACCAGCCTGACGGCGACCAAAGCAATGTAGGCGGCGAAGAACAGGCCGAGTGACCAGCCAAAGCCGGATGGACCGAACGCATCCATGCCGATGCCGATCGCTTGCGGGCCGAGCACCATGCCGACGCCGTAGCACAGCACGAAGGCAGCGTTGGCCGACGCCAGTTCGTGGCCGGAAAGCTGCGAGCCGAGATGGGCAAGGCCGATCGTGTACATGGCAGCGACGACGCCGCCCCAGACGAACAGAAGCGCGGCCATCAAATGCCAATTCTGGGCGAAGAAGGGCATGAAGACCGTGCCGGCAAGACCGACCATGGCGCAGGCAATCAGCAGATAACGGCGGTCCCTGACGCGGTCGCTGATCATGCCGATCGGGATCTGCAACAGCACGTTGCCTAGACCGATCATGGTCAGGAGAAGAGCGGCGTCGGCTTCGGAATAGCCGATACGGCTGCCGTAGATCGGGAACAGCGCAAAGCCGCCGGTTTCCACCGCGCCGAACACCAGCACGGCAGCGGTTGCCGACGGCACCAGCCAGATGTAGCGCAGAAATTTGCTGGTTTCGCCGTCGGAGGCGATCGTCGGGCTTTCGTTGCGCGCTGCCAGCACGGGTATGGCTGCCAGCGTCACCAGGCCGATGATGACGCCGAATGGCCTGAAGCCGGAACTGCCGAGATGAGCGAACAGCCACGGCCCCGCGGCAAAGCCGAGCGACAGAACCGTGGCGTAAATACCGAGGACAAGGCCGCGCCGATGTGGCGGCGCCGAGGTGCTGATCCAGAATTCAGACAGGATGAACAGCACGGTCAACGCGATGTGCAGCACGATGCGCAGCGGGAACCACATCCAGAAATCGGGTGCGAAATGGAAGCCGACAAAGGCCAGCGCGCCGGCGGCGATCATGGCGATCATGGTCCAGGCGACGCCGAAGCGCATGGCGAGCGGGGTCGCCAGCGGCGCACCGGCGATCGAGGCGAGGCCGGCGACGGCCGTGTTGAGGCCGATCATGGAGGCCGAATGGCCGCGTGTTTCGAGGATGACGCTGAGCAATGGCATGCCAAGGCCGATGGCGATGCCGACGACACTGATCGACGAGATCGCCGCCACCATTGGCAGCCAGTGTACGCGTTCGTCGCCCTGTGGTTGGGTATCGACCGTCATGGATGCTGAATACTCTGTCTTTTTGATCTTACGCAATTCCGGACGGAAAACCGCGTCACACTTTTCCTGGAATTGCTCTAGAGAAGTTCGCGGGTGAAGCGGTTGCGGACAAGCCGGTAGAAGGGCACAGGACCGCCCGGCCGCAACAGCGGATCATGGGCGAGGCGCTTCTGCAGTTCGTCCAGGATCATTCGGGTGATGTCGGGTATGTCGGCTTCCCTGGCCTTGGCAAGCGGCAGCCAGACCAGTTCTTCAAGCTCGTTGGTCGGGCCACCACCGGGCAGTTCGACCGCGACCTCGTCGCGCCAGGCGCTAAAGAAACGCGTGTCGAAGCGGCGCACCCGGTTGGGCGGCGTGATGGCGCGCGCGACGAAGCGCAGCATGTCCAGAGAGGGCTGCACGCCGTGTTCGGCAAAACCTTGCCAATCGGGCCTGACGGTGGCGAAAGCACCTTTGCGGCCGATCAGCAATCCGGCTTCCTCATAGGTCTCGCGAATGGCCGACAAGGCGATGGCACGGGCTCGTGCGGCGCTTGTGCGGCCCGGCCCGGCGATCAGCCTGGCTTCCTGCTCCGGGTGCAATGCGGCGGCGACCGGGATGCGGCTGTCGGCCGGGTCGGTGCGGCCTCCCGGGAAGACGAACTTGCCCGGCATGAATGCGTGGCGGGCATGGCGGCGGCCGATCAGAACCAGCACGTCATTACCCTTGCGGTCGAGAAGGATGAGGGTTGCCGCGTCGCGCGGGCGAATTGGCCGGTCGCTATGAGCGATCATGCTCCGCTCGATCTTGTCGACTTCCGCCTTGGTCATACCGTCCATGCGCAGGACCTAGCGGAAACTTCTGGCAAGCGAAAGTGGCCTTTCACGGTCGGTATGTTGCGCCAGGGCGCATTCTTGGCTGCGACTCAGGCTCCGGGATGCGGCTCGATCACGTCGTGTTCGTCGCCGAAGCCGTGCATATAGAAGGCCCATTGCAGTCCGATGACGGCACCCTTGACCGGTTGCAGCAGAGCGACCGACAGAAGGATGGTCAGCGGCACCCAGATGGCGATGTGTTGCCATGTGGACAGAGTGGATGTCGCCTCGACGCCCATGAAAGCGCCGAGCACGATGTGACCGACGATGACGATGACGAGATAGGCAGGCAGGTCGTCGGCGCGGTGGTGATGCAGTTCCTCACCGCAGACGCTGCACGTGTCGACGGTCTTGGTGAAGGCGCGAAACAGCTTGCCTTCGCCGCAACGTGGGCAGCGGCCGAGCAGGCCGCGCTTCATCGCCGTCCACAGCGGGCGGGCAGCCCGGCCCGAGTGATGTTCTCCGCCGAAAACCTGTTCTTCAATGGCTGTTGTCATCATCGTCTCCTGCCGCGCGAACCCGGTCGCGATTGCGACGCGCGGGCGCGGCCCTTGGCCTTGTGGAACGACCGCTTGGAGCCCGGCAATGGCTTCGGGTCGGTCAACATCTCGAAGCGCATCGCGCCAGCCATTGGCGCCACCTCGACGAGTCGAACCTCGACTCGGTCCGCGAGTTGGTAGCCTTTGCCCGAGCGTTCTCCGAACAGGGAGCGCGCCGTTTCGTCGTATATATAGTAATCGCCGTTCAATGTTGACACCGGGATGAAACCATCCGCGCCATACTGCGGCAACTGGACAAATAGTCCTGATTTGGTGACCCCGGAGATGCGGGCGTCGAAACGGTCGTCGATGCGCTCGGCGAGATAGGCGGCGACCAGACGGTCGACTGTGTCCCGCTCGGCCGCCATTGCGCGACGTTCCGTGCCTGAGATCAGCACCGCGACATCTTCGAGCCGTGCCGCTTCGTCCTGTGTCAGTCCGCCCGAACCCAGGCTTAGTGCGGCAATAAGTCCGCGATGCACGATCAAGTCGGCATACCGGCGGATCGGTGAGGTGAAATGGGCGTAACGCCTGAGGTTGAGACCGAAATGGCCAATGTTCTTGGGCGAGTATTCGGCCTGGCTCTGCGAGCGCAGCACCACTTCGTTGACCAGACCCTCATTGTCGGCACCGCGCACGCGCTCCAGGATGCCGTTGAACTGGCTCGGCTGCATCTGCGCGCCGCGGGCGAGCGACAGGCCAAGCGTCTGCAGAAACTCGCGCAACGATTCCTGCTTGGCGAGCGAAGGCGCGTCGTGGACGCGGTAGACCAGTTCCTGTTTCTTCGCTTCCAGCGTCTCGGCCGCGGCAACATTGGCCTGGATCATGAATTCTTCGATCAGCTTGTGGGCATCGAGCCGTTCCGGCACGATGACGCGATCGACGGTGCCGTCCGGCTTGAGCAGGATCTTGCGCTCCGGCAGATCGAGCTCGAGCGGCTGGCGGCCATCGCGGCCACGCTTGAGGATCGCATAGGCGTCCCACAGCGGCTTCAGCACCGTGTCGAGGATCGGGCCGGTCTTTTCGTCCGGCACCCCGTCGATCGCCGCCTGCGCCTGGCTATAGGCGAGCTTTGCCGCCGACTTCATCATGACACGATGGAAGGAGTGCCTGAGCTTGCGGCCCTCGGCCGAAAAAACCATGCGCACGGCGAGCGCTGGCCGGTCCTGGCTCTCGCGCAGCGAGCAGAGATCGTTGGAGATGCGCTCGGGCAGCATCGGCACGACGCGATCGGGGAAATAGACCGAATTGCCGCGCTTTAGCGCTTCGCGATCGAGTGCTGTGCCATAGCGGACGTAGGCGGCGACATCGGCGATGGCGACGGTGGCGACCACGCCGCCCGGGTTCTTCTCGTCGAGATCCGGCGTCGCGAAGACGGCGTCGTCATGGTCCTTGGCGTCGGCCGGATCGATGGTGACGAGCGGCAGGTCGCGCCAGTCCTCGCGGTGATCAAGCGTCGCCGGCTTGACTGCTTCGGATTCGGCAATGACGTCGGCCGGAAAGATATGCGGAATGTCATGCGCGTGGATGGCGATCATCGAGACCGCCTTTTCGCTGGTCAGCGAGCCCAGCACGTTGAGCACCTTGGCTCTCGGCAGGCCGTAACGGGAGGCCCGCGCGGGCTCGACCTCGACCAGGTCGCCGTTCTTGGCGCCGTTCTGGAAATCCTTGTCGACGATCAGTTCCGGTTGACGCCGTTCCACCGGTTCGATGCGGAAGGTGCCGTCCTGCAGGATGCGAAAGATACCGAGCACGGCATCGGTGCGCTTCTCGAAGATCTTCATCACCCGCCCGGTGTAGGCGGGGCCAGTCGCTTCGTTGGTCGGAAAGGTCTTGGCCAGCACGCGGTCGCCGATGCCGGGCGCTGGGCCGCTGCCGCCACGCGACACGCGGATCGAGACGACGGGCGGCTCGCCCGTGCCCACGGCCTCGGCCGGGTGCGCCAGCAAAATGCCATCGCCGTCACGGCCAAAGATGTCGAGCACGGCGACATGGGGCAGGGCACCGACGCGGGCCATCTGCTTGCGCTCCTTAGCCAGGACGCCTTCGTCCTGCAGGTCGCGCAAAATGTCCTTCAGCCAGATGCGGTCGTCGCCGCGCAGCGCGAACGCCTTGGCAATGTCGCGTTTTCCCGCACGATCGGGATTTTCAGCGATGTAGCGCAGGATTTCGTCACGCGAGGGCCGGTAGTCGTCCTTGACCTTGGCCCTGGTGTCGGCGGTGCGCGGATCGCCGTGGCTCCTACCGGTGATCCTGCGCGCCACGCTGTCCTACCCTTTTTTCTTCGCGGCCGGCTTCTTGGCCGCTGGTTTCTTGGCTGCCGTTTTCTTGGTTGATGGGGCCTTGGCCGCTGCTGCCTTGCGGAACGGCTTCTTGCCGCCGCCGCCCTTGGCCTCCTTCTCGGCAATCAGCGCCAGCGCATCCTCGATCGTCACCGACTGTGGATCCCTGCCCTTGGGCAGGGTGGCATTGACCTTGCCGAAATTCACGTAAGGCCCGTATTTGCCGTCGCGCACGACGATCTTGCCGCCGCCGTCGGGATGGTCGCCAAGTTCCTTGAGCGCAGCGGCAGTGCCGCCATTGCGGCCACCCTTGCCCTTCAACTGCTTCTCGGCGATCACCGACACGGCACGGTTGAGGCCGATCGAGAACACATCCTCGATGCTGTCGAGATTGGCATAGGTGCCGTCATGGAGAACGAACGGACCATAGCGGCCGAGCCCGGCCGAGATCATCTTGGCCGTTTCCGGGTGCTGGCCGACATCGCGCGGTAATGACAGCAGCGCCAGCGCCTTCTCGTGGTCAATCGACTCTGCCGTCCAGCCCTTGGGCAGGCTGGAGCGCTTGGCTTCCTTGCCGTCGCCACGCTGCAGATAGGGGCCGAAGCGGCCGCTGCGCAGCGTGATTTCCTCTGACGTGTAGGGATCCTTGCCGATCACCTTGGTGCCGTCCTCGCCGCCGCCATTCTCGCCATTCGGGTTGGCGGCGTCGCCGAGCTGGCGGGTGAAGGAGCATTCTGGGTAGTTGGAGCAGCCGACAAAGGCGCCGAACTTGCCGAGCTTCAGCGACAGATTGCCGGTGCCGCATTTCGGGCAGATGCGCGGATTGGAGCCGTCTTCCCGCGTCGGGAACACCAGCGGCGCCAGTTCTTCGTTCAGCGCGTCGAGCACGTCGGTGACGCGCAGTTCCTTGATGTCGGCGACGGCACCGGAAAAATCCTTCCAGAAATCGCGCAGCACGTCCTTCCAGGCGAGCTTGCCGTCCGAGATCTCGTCGAGCTTCTCTTCCAGGGATGCCGTGAAGTCGTACTCGACATAGCGCTTGAAGAAGCTTTCGAGGAAGGCGGACAGCAGCCGGCCCTTGGCCTGCGGCACCAGCCGGCGCTTGTCGATGGTGACATAGTCGCGGTCTTCGAGCGTCTTCAGGATCGCCGTGTATGTAGAAGGCCGGCCGATGCCGAGCTCTTCCAGCTTCTTGATCAGCGAGGCTTCGGAATAGCGCGGCGGCGGTTCGGTGGTGTGCTGGGTCGCGTTGATCGCCTGGCGGGCAAGCTGTTCGCCAGCACGGATCTCGGGCAGACGGCGGTTTTCCTCGTCTTCCGCATCGTCGTCCTTCTGGTCGGTGTAGGCGGCGATGAAGCCGTCGAAGCGAACGACCGAGCCGATGGCACGCAGCTCGGCGGTGCGCGATCCGTTGACCGCCTCGATCTCGGCGGTGGTACGCTCGATCTCGGCGGACTGCATCTGGCTGGCGATGGCACGCTTCCAGATCAGCTCATAGAGCCGCATCTGGTCGGAATCGAGATATTGCCTGACTGATGCCGGGGTGCGCATGAAATCTGTCGGGCGGATCGCTTCGTGCGCTTCCTGGGCGTTCTTGGCCTTGGCGGTATATTGGCGCGGTTTTTCCGGCAGGTATTTTGCGCCGAATTCCTTGGCGATGGCGTCGCGGGCGGCCGAGATCGCCTCGGGCGCCATCTGCACGCCGTCGGTTCGCATATAGGTAATGAGGCCGGTGGTCTCGCCGCCGATCTCCATGCCTTCATAGAGCCGCTGCGCCACCTGCATGGTGCGGCTGGCCGAGAAGCCAAGGCCCGACGATGCGGCCTGCTGCAGCGTCGAGGTGGTGAAGGGCGGGCCGGGATTGCGCTTGGTCGGCTTGGCTTCGACCGACACCGCCTTGAAGATAGCGCCTTCGAGCATCGACTTGATGTCGTCGGCCTGCGCCTTGTTGGAAATGTCGAGCTTTTGCAGCTTCTTGCGATCGAAGGCGGTCAGCCGCGCTTCGAAATTCTCGTTGCGCGGCGTGCCCAGCAGAGCGGCGATCTGCCAGTATTCCTCGCGGATGAAGCGCTCGATCTCGGATTCGCGGTCGCAGACCAAGCGAAGCGCAACCGATTGGACGCGGCCAGCCGAGCGGGCGCCCGGCAGCTTGCGCCACAGCACCGGCGACAGCGTGAAGCCGACGAGATAATCCAGCGCCCGGCGGGCGAGATAGGCATCGACCAGCGGCGCATCGATCTGGCGCGGATTGGCCATTGCCTCCAGCACCGACGATTTGGTGATGGCGTTGAAGACGACGCGGCTGACCGGCTTATCCTTCAGCGCGCGCTTCTGCTTCAGCACTTCCAGCACGTGCCAGGAAATGGCTTCGCCCTCGCGATCCGGATCGGTGGCAAGGATCAGGCCGTCGGCATCCTTGACCGCCTTGGCGATGTCGGCGAGCCGCTTGCCAGAGGCGGTGTCGACCGCCCAGGACATGGCGAAATCCTCATCCGGACGCACCGAGCCATCCTTGGCCGGCAAATCGCGGACATGGCCGAACGAGGCCAGAACCTTGTAGTTCTTGCCGAGGTATTTGTTGATTGTCTTCGCCTTGGCCGGCGATTCGACGACGACGACGTCCATGAGGTCTCATATCAGCTGTGGTGCGCCAGAAGAATTCCGCTGCGCGCGACGAAATCTCGTTCTATTTGTCGCTCACATGGCCGCGCTTTTGCATCCGGTCAAGGGGAAGCGCCCAAATTGCGGGGCGCTGGGCAGCAATACACTCTTAGAGTGTATGGAGAAAATCACAGAATTTTCGGAAAGGGAGATGGTGGGCCCGAGTCAGCGGGAAACGGCCCGATTGATTTTTCCGCCGAGTCGCTGAAATGTTGCCAGAGCCGGAACGGGCGATACCATAACAGGCTGGTCGACACTGGCCGCCGGCTGCATGGAGATGCGCGGCGACCAGCCCTTGTCCCGTCAGTGGGCGGGGTTCGAATTGAGGGCCTAGTTGGCCTTGACGACGTGCCAGACGTCGGCAACGCCGTCGCCGCTCATGTCACCGGCCTTCTTGTCTTTGATGAAGGTGTAGACCGGCTTGCCATCATAGGCCCACATCTTGGTGCCGTCTGTGCGGTCGACAACGCTCCATTCGTCATCTCCCTTGGCGCCGGCCTCGGCTTTCAGCGGCGGCCAGTTGGTGGCGCATTTGTCGTAGCAATTGGTCTTGCCCTTCTCGTCCTTGTCATAGGTATAAAGCGTCATGCCGTTGGCATCGGTGTAGATCTTGTTCCCATTGACCTCGGCTTCCTTCCACGCGTCGGCGGCGAAGGATGCGGCGGTGCTGAGCAAAAGCGCTGCAAGCCCTACGGTTATGGTTTTCATGGAAATCTCCCTGACTGATATCTGGAGACACGCGGGAAATCGCGGCCTCACAGCGTCAACGCGTGCGGGCCGCCGTTTCTTCCCGGCAAGTGCTTCTGGCAAGCGATGATCTTGCCAACACAATGGTGATTGGTGGACAAGGCTGCGCGTCGCTATATCGGCGTTACGGCATTGGAGTTCTTGGAAATGGCATTGGACATCGGCTATGTCAGCGCGGTCGGGGCGGGGGCCATCTCGTTCCTGTCGCCTTGCGTGCTGCCGCTGGTGCCGCCCTATCTCTGCTATATGGCTGGCGTCTCGGTCGACGATTTTCGCGGCGATGCGGGCGTAACGGCTCGGGAAGGCACGCGCGGCGCGCTGCTCTATTCATCGGTCGCCTTCGTGCTCGGCTTCTCGACCGTGTTCGTGGCGCTCGGCGCCGGCGCCTCGACCATCGGCCATTGGCTACGCGTCTGGCAGGAGCCGCTGGCGATGGCTGCCGGCGTGCTTATCATCCTGATGGGCCTGAATTTCCTCGGCATCCTGCGCATTCCGCTGCTGTCGCGCGAGGCGCGCTTCCAATCGCAAGGAAAGCCGGCAAATGCCCTTGCCGCCTACGTCATGGGACTGGCCTTCGCCTTCGGCTGGACGCCCTGCATCGGCCCGGTGCTGGGGCCGATCCTGACGCTGGCCGGCGGCCGCGAGACGGTGGGCGAGGGCGCGCTGCTGCTTGCCGCCTATTCGCTTGGGCTGGGCATCCCATTCCTGATCGCGGCGCTGTTTTCCGGCGCCTTCATGCGCTTCCTCGGCAAGTTCCGCGTCCATCTCGGCCGCGTCGAAAAAGCGATCGGCGCGCTGCTGGTGGTGGCCGGCGTGTTTTTCCTCACCGGTGGCGTGCAGACCGTGTCCTACTGGCTGCTGGAGAACTTCCCGGCGCTGGGAAGGTTGGGGTAGCGCTGATGGCGGCGGGAGAGGCAGGATTGAACTGCGGACCCGCTGATTGAGAGTCAACTGCTCCGCCATCTCACCGGAATTTAACCGCATTGGTGCAGCATGGCGCCACTGCTAGCATGTTTTGATTCCCAACCCTTTTCATACGGTTGCCATCCATGAGCCAGAGATCCTGCCTGTCCGTCATTCTCGCCGCCGGCGAAGGCACGCGCATGAAAAGCGCGCTGCCGAAGGTGCTGCATCAGATTGCTGGGCTGCCGATGGTCGCCCATGTGGTCAAGGCGGCGGAAGCCGCGGGTGCCGGTGACCAAGCGCTGGTGATCGGACATGGGGCGGAGGAAATGCTCAAGGCTGCGGCAAAATTTGCGCCAAAGGCCGAGACCTTCGTGCAGGAAAAGCGTCTTGGCACCGCGCATGCCGTGCTCGCCGCTCGCGAAGCGATATCAAAGGGTTACGACGATGTGCTGGTGATGTTCGGCGATACGCCGCTGATCGATCCGGGCGCGCTGACCGTAGCGCGGCTGAAACTGGCGGAAGGTGCTGCCGTTGTCGTCATCGGCTTCAGTACGCCCAATCCAACCGGCTACGGCCGGCTGATCGAAAAGGGCGGCAAGCTGGTCGCCATCCGCGAGGAGAAGGATTGCAGCGAGGAAGAGCGGAAGATCACCTTCTGCAATGGCGGGCTGATGGCAGTGGCCGGCGCCCAAGCGCTGACGCTGCTCGACGCGGTCGGCAACAAGAATGCCAAGGGCGAATATTATCTGACCGACATCGTCGAGATCGCCAGCGGTCATGGCCTCGATGTGGTTGCGACCGAAGCCAGCTTTGAAAATGCACTCGGCATCAACAACCGCGCCGAACTGGCGCAAGCCGAGGGCATCTGGCAGGCGCGCCGCCGTCACGAAGTGATGCTGTCGGGTGTAACGCTGATCGCGCCGGAGAGCGTGTATTTCTCGCACGACACCGAGATCGGCGCTGATACGATCGTCGAGCCCAATGTCTGGTTTGGTCCAGGTGTGAAAATCGCCACGGGCGCCAAGATCCATGCCTTCAGCCATATCGAAGGCGCCACCATTGCGTCCAATTGCGATGTCGGACCGTTCGCACGGCTGCGGCCGGGTGCCGATCTCAAGCAGAAGGCCAAGGTCGGCAATTTCTGTGAGATCAAACAGGCTGTTATCGAGGAGGGCGCCAAGGTCAACCATTTGACCTATATCGGCGACGCCCGCGTCGGCGCGGGCGCCAACATCGGCGCCGGCACCATCACCTGCAATTATGACGGCTATTCAAAATTCTTCACCGACATCGGTGAGGGCGCCTTTGTCGGCTCGAATTCCTCGCTGGTGGCGCCAGTCACCATCGGCAAGGGCGGCTACATAGCCTCGGGCAGCGTGATCACCGAAAGCGTGCCCGACGATGCGCTGGCGTTTGGACGTGCTCGCCAGAAGACCATCCCCGGCAAAGGCAAGGAATTGCGCGAACGGTTCGCTTCGGCCGCGGCTGCGAAAAAAAAGTAAAACCGGCCCGCAAAGAACCGAACGATTGCAGTAACCGGATTGCAAGAGCGGTCTGTCATGGTGCATCGACAGGAATGAGGTTCCGTTACACGGGACGAAATGCAATGTGACTTTCGCGGCAGGCCGGCCATCCTTAAATAGCGCTGGTTTTCCACGAGGAATCGGGGGCTGTCCGCATGTGCGGTATCGTTGGAATCGTCGGGCACTCGCAGGTTGCGCCGCTCATCGTCGATGCGCTGAAGCGGTTGGAATATCGCGGCTATGACTCGGCCGGTGTTGCCACCATCGATCATGGTGAGCTTGGCCGCCGCCGCGCCGAAGGCAAGCTGGTCAACCTCGAACGCTTGCTGAAAAGCGCGCCGCTCGACGGCATGATCGGCATCGGTCACACACGCTGGGCGACGCATGGCGTGCCCAACGAGACCAATGCGCATCCGCATTTTTCCGACGGCGTCGCCATCGTCCACAACGGCATCATCGAGAATTTCGCCGAACTGCGCGACGAGCTGATCCGCGACGGCTATTCATTCTCGTCGCAGACCGACACCGAGGTCGTCGCGCATCTGGTGGCGCGCGAACTGGCCAGGGGGTTGAAGCCGGTGGAGGCCGCGCACCAGGCGCTAAAGCGGCTGGAAGGCGCTTTCGCGCTGGCGATCATGTTCAAGGGCGACGAGGACCTGATCGTCGGCGCCCGCAATGGCCCGCCTTTGGCCGTCGGCCATGGCGATGGCGAGATGTTCCTGGGCTCCGACGCCATCGCGCTCGCCCCGTTCACCAATTCGATCACCTATCTGGAAGATGGCGACTGGGCGGTGGTGCGCCGCAACGGTGTTGAGATATTCGATATCGATGGCAAAAAGGTCGACCGCAAACGCCAGCAGTCGCTGTCGACCAGCTTCATGGTCGACAAGGGCAACCGGCGCCATTTCATGGAAAAGGAAATCCATGAGCAGCCCGAGGTGATCTCGCACACGCTGGCGAATTATCTGGATTTTGTCGGCGGCGTGTCCAAGCCGCTCGACCTGCCTTTCGATTTCGCCAAGATCGACCGGCTGGCGATTTCGGCCTGTGGCACCGCCTATCTGGCCGGCCTGATCGGCAAATACTGGTTCGAGCGCTATGCGCGGCTGCCGGTCGACATCGATGTCGCCTCCGAATTCCGCTACCGCGAGATGCCGCTGTCGGCGAAGGATGCTGCTTTCTTCATCTCGCAATCGGGCGAGACGGCCGACACGCTGGCGTCGCTGCGCTACTGCCGCAAGGCGGGAATGAAGATCGGCGCGATCGTCAACGTGCGCGAATCGACCATGGCGCGCGAATCCGACGTGGTGCTGCCGACACTGGCCGGGCCGGAAATCGGCGTCGCCTCCACCAAGGCGTTCACCTGCCAGCTGTCCGTCCTGGCTTCGCTAGCCGTGCGGGCTGGCGTGGCGCGGGGTACGATCTCGAAAGAACAAGAGAAGGCCTTGGTGCGCGCGCTTTCGGAAGCGCCGCGCTATGCCAACCAGGTCCTTAAGCTCGAAGAGCAGATCGAACGGATCGCGCGCGAACTCTCGCGCTACAAGGACGTGCTCTATCTCGGCCGCGACACCAATTTCCCGCTGGCCATGGAAGGCGCGTTGAAGCTCAAGGAAATCTCCTATATCCACGCCGAGGGCTATGCCGCGGGCGAGCTGAAGCATGGCCCGATCGCACTGATCGACGAGAACATGCCGGTCATTGTCATCGCGCCGCACGACCGCATTTTCGAAAAGACCGTGTCGAACATGCAGGAAGTGGCGGCGCGCGGCGGCAAGATCATCCTGATCACCGACAGTAAGGGTGCGGCGCTGACCAGCGTGAAGACGATGGAAACGATCGTGCTGCCCGACGTGCCGGAGATCATCTCGCCGATCATCTACGCATTGCCGATCCAGATGCTCGCCTATTTCACCGCTGTGTTCATGGGCACCGACGTTGACCAGCCGCGCAATCTGGCGAAATCGGTGACCGTGGAGTAGGCGCTTTTTAACAGACGCCTTTAAAAACTTCGCAGTTCCAATGCGCCCTCTGGTTCATTATGTTGCGGTGCAATCCGCGCCCTCGGTGAACCATGTCCGATGCTCCCAAGACCTCCGGCATGACCCGGCTGAGGAACTATTTCCTCACAGGCTTCGTCGTCTGCGCGCCTCTGGCGATCACCGCCTATATTGCCTGGTCGTTCATCGGCTGGGTCGATTCCTGGGTGAAACCCTATATTCCAGCCCGTTACAGCCCGGACACCTACCTGCCGTTTCCGGTCCCAGGGTTCGGACTGATCGTGGCGCTCATCCTGATCACGCTGATCGGTTTCCTGACGGCCAACATCGTCGGCCGCGCCATCGTCAATTTCGGCGAGCGACTGCTTGGCCGCATGCCGCTGGTGCGCGGCATCTATGGCTCGCTGAAGCAGATTTTCGAGACCGTGTTGTCGAACAAGGGCGACATGTTCCGCCAGGTCGGGCTGGTCGAATATCCGCGCAAGGGCGTGTGGTCGCTGGTGTTTGTCGCCAGTGAGAAGGAAACCGAGATCAACCAGAAGCTCGATCAGGAAGGCGATCCGCTGATTGCCGTCTTTATGCCGTGCACGCCGAATCCAACGACCGGCTTTCTGATGTATGTGCCGAAGTCGGACATCGTGCCGCTCGACATGACGATCGAGGACGGCGCCAAGCTGATCGTCTCGGCCGGACTGGTGGCGCCCGAGGTCAAGCAGATGGTTGTCGTGAACGGCGAGCCGATCGAGGGAATGTTGGCCAATCCGTCGGTTGCCGCCCTGGCTCAGCCGGCGCGCAAGAGCCGCACTGCTTCGTCGCGCCCGAACAAGTAAAGCAGCAGACGCAACGCCTCGCCACGCTCGGATTGCAGCTCCGGATCGCGTGACAGGACCAGCCTGGCATCGTCGCGGGCGGCCTCCAGAAGGTCGGCATGTGCCTCGATGCGCGCCACCTGGAAACCTGGCGTGCCGGACTGGCGGGTGCCCAGCAATTCGCCTTCACCACGCAGCTTCAGATCCTCTTCGGCGATCAGGAAGCCGTCCTCGGTCTCGCGCATCACCGACAGCCGGCGTTTCGCGGTCTCGCCGAGCGGGTCCTTGTAGAGCAGCACGCAGGAGGACTTGCTGTCACCGCGCCCGACCCGCCCGCGCAACTGGTGCAATTGGGCGAGGCCGAAGCGCTCGGCATGCTCGATGACCATGACGGTCGCGTCCGGCACGTCGACACCGACCTCGATGACCGTGGTGGCGATCAGGATGCGTGTCTCGCCCTGCTTGAAGGCGCGCATCGCCTCGTCCTTCTCGGCGCCCTTCATGCGGCCATGGACGAGGCCGATGCGGTCGCCGAACAGTGGTTTCAGCGAGGCAAAACGGTCCTCGGCCGACATCAGCTTGATTTCTTCGGATTCCTCGACCAGCGGACAGATCCAGTAGATCTTCTGGCCGCCGGCGACGGCATCGACCATGCGGCCGACCAGTTCGTCCAGCCGCTCGAGGGGCAGCGTGACGGTGCGGATCGGCTGGCGGCCGGCCGGCTTTTCCGTCAGCTTCGACACATCCATGTCGCCGAAGGCGGTCAGCACCAGCGTGCGCGGGATGGGAGTGGCGGTCATCACCAGCATGTCGGGCGCGTCGCCCTTGGCGGTGATGGCAAGCCGCTGGTGGACGCCGAAGCGGTGCTGCTCGTCGATGACGGCGAAGACCAGGTCGTGGAAGGTGACCGTGTCCTGGAACAGCGCGTGGGTGCCGACGACGATGTCGATCTCGCCGCTCGCCAGACCGGCCAGCGTGTCAGTGCGCTCGCGGCCCTTTTCGCGGCCGGTGAGGATAGCGATGCGCAGCCCGACCTTGGCGGCAAGCGGCGCGATGGTCGCCAGATGCTGGCGTGCGAGAATCTCGGTCGGTGCCATCAAGGCGGCCTGGCCGCCGGCCTCGACGGCGCGCGCCATGGCCAGCAGCGCCACCACCGTCTTGCCGGAACCGACATCGCCCTGAAGAAGCCGCAGCATGCGTTCGGGATCGGCGAGGTCGGCGTTGATTTCGGCCAGCGCGAACTCTTGGCTTGATGTCAGCGAATAGGGCAGTGCGGCGCGCAATTTTTCAACGATGCTGCCGTCGCCGACCAGGGGACGCCCGGACAGGCGGCGGACTTTTGCCCGCACCAGCGCCAGCGAGACCTGGCCCGCCAGTAACTCGTCATAGGCGAGCCGTCGCCACGCGGCGCCGTCGACGGAGACGTCGATCGGGTCGGCCGGATTGTGGATGCGGGCGAGCGCATCGCCAAAGGCCGCAAAAGTGTGCCGGCGCATGAAGGCGCTGTCCTGCCATTCGGGAAATTCAGGCACGCGTGCGAGCGCCTGGCCGATCGCCCGGCGCAGCACCTTGCCCGAGAGCCCTGCGGTGAGCGGATAGACCGGTTCGACCAACGGCAGGTTCTCCGCCTCGCTGGCGAGCGCGATATGGTCGGGGTGGACCATGCTCGGGCGGCCGTTGAACCATTCCATGCGGCCGGAGACCACTACATGCTCGCCCTCGGGCATCGCCTTTTCGAGATAGGAAGCGTGAGCATGGAAGAAGGTCAGCGCGATCTCGCCTGTGTCGTCATGGGCGAAGACCCTGTAGGGCACCGACCTGTTGCCGCGCGGCGGCGGCTGGTGTCGGTCGATGCGCACGTCGAGCGTGACGATCTGGCCTTCCGCGGACCCTGCGATACCCGGCCGGCTGCGGCGGTCGATGACGGTGTGCGGCAGGACGAACAGAAGGTCGCCCGCGCGGGCGACGCGATCACCCAGATCGGCCGGGACAACCTTTTCGATCAGGGCGCCGACCTTCGGTCCGACGCCGGCAAGCGAGGTGATCGGAACAAACAGCGGATCGAGGATGGAAGGACGCATGATGTCAGCTTATGTCGCGACGGCTACAGCGCAAGGCTGACAGCACCTTCTATCCACGCTATATGCGCCGCAGCAAGTGAGGATGCGGCACAATGACCGGAACGACGAGATCAAGCGAGGGGCTGGACGCTCGCCGCCGCAAGCTTCTGTTTCGCTCCTGGCATCGCGGCATGCGCGAGATGGACCTTATCCTCGGCACCTTCGCCGACGCTGAGATCGGTGCCTTGACCGGCGAGGAAATCGACCAATATGAGAGGCTCCTCGACATTCCCGACACCGAATTCCTGCCCATGGTCACCGGCGAACGCCCGGTCCCGGCGGATATAGATTGTGCCGTCCTGCAAAAGATCCTGGCTTTCCGCCACTCCATGACATTTTGAGCGACCTGATTTCATGAGCCTCATTCCCATCATCGGCCTGCCGAAAGGCCGTGCCGGCCAGTTCATCGTTGACGGCGTCGCCGACGGCTACGAGGCCTTTGCGCTGGTGCAGGCGGCACTCGAAATCGCGCCCGACAAGCCGGTTCTGTTCGTCGCACGCGACGGCCAGCGGCTGCCGGCGATCATCGAGGCGCTGGCCTTCGTAGCGCCCGGTCTGCCGGTGCTGGAATTGCCGGCCTGGGATTGCTTGCCCTACGACCGCGTCTCGCCCGGTTCGGACGCCGCCGCCAAGCGCCTTGATGCGCTGACGGCCATGATCGCGCTGGCGAAGAAACCGCACCGTGCCGTCATCCTCACCACCGCCAATGCGCTGCTGCAGCGCATTCCGCCGGCAGAGCTGGTCGAGGCACAGACGTTCCACGCCAAACCAGGCAACCAGATCGATATGAACGCGCTGGTGTCGCGGCTGGAAACGTCCGGTTTCGAGCGCGTACCAACCGTTCGCGGTGTTGGCGAGTTCGCCGTCCGTGGCGGCATTCTCGACCTGTTCGCGCCCGGCTGGACCGAGGCGCTCAGGCTCGATTTCTTCGGCGACACGCTGGAATCGATCCGCGTCTTCGATGCCGCCACCCAGCGCACCACCGGCCAGCGCAAGTCGATGGCGCTGCAGGCGATGAGCGAAGTGGCGCTGACGCCGGAAACCATCAGCCGCTTCCGCCGCTCCTATATCGAGGCCTTTGGCGCCCCGCAGCGCGACGACGGGCTCTATGCAGCGGTCAGCGAGGGTAGGCGCTTCGCCGGCATGGAGCACTGGCTGCCGTTCTTCTACGAGCGGCTGGAGACGGTGTTCGACTATCTGCCGGATACACCTGTCATCTTCGACCATCTGGCGCATGAGGCGCTGGCCGAGCGTCACACGCTGATCCTCGACCACTACGAGGCACGCAGGAAGCAGGCCGATGGCGCCTTGAAGGACGCGGTACCCTACAAGCCGGTGCCGCCGGACCTGCTCTATCTTTCGCCGGAAAACCTGATCGCCTCGCTCGGGCCGCGCGAAGCGATCGATTTCACGCCGTTCGACGCGCCCGACGCCGGCGCGAAAAAAGTCTACCACGCCGGTTCGCGCTATGGCCGCAGCTTCGTCGAGGAACGCGCCGACCCCAGCATCAATGTGTTCGATGTTGTCGTCAAACATATCGCCGACGAGCGCGCGGCGCGCCGCCGCATTGTCGTTGCCGGCTGGACCGAAGGCTCGCTCGACCGGCTTGGCCAGATCCTTGCCGAACACCATCTCGGCAACCTCAAGCAGGTTGCAACGCTGGCAGAAGCCGAAAAGCTCGAGCCAGGTCAGGCGGCCCTGGCCGTGCTGCCGCTCGAATCCGGCTTCGAGACCGAAAGACTGATCGTCGTCGCCGAGCAGGACATTCTCGGCGACCGGCTGATCCGACGCTCGAAACGCAAGAAGCGTCCCTCGGATTTCATTGCCGAGGCTTCGGCGCTGTCGGCCGGCGACATTGTCGTCCACGCCGACCACGGCATTGGCCGCTTTATCGGCCTGCGCACGATCGAAGCGGTCGGGGCGCCGCATGACTGCCTGGAAATCCATTATGCCGGTGACGACCGGCTGTTCCTGCCGGTGGAAAACATCGAGCTTCTGTCGCGCTACGGTTCTGACACGGCCGAGGCGACGCTGGACAAGCTTGGCGGCGGCGCCTGGCAGTCGCGCAAGGCGCGGCTGAAGAAACGCCTGCTCGACATGGCTGGACAGTTGATCCGCATCGCCGCCGAGCGGCAGATGCGTGCTGCACCGGCACTGGTACCGGCCGACGGCCTCTATGGCGAGTTCTCCGCGCGCTTCCCCTATGAAGAGACCGACGACCAGCAGACGGCGATCGACTCGGTGCGGGACGATCTTGCGGCCGGCAAGCCGATGGACCGGCTGATCTGTGGCGATGTCGGCTTCGGCAAGACCGAGGTGGCGCTGCGGGCCGCCTTCATCGCGGCAATGGAAGGATTTCAGGTGGCGGTTGTGGTGCCGACGACGCTGCTGTCGCGCCAGCATTTCAAGACCTTTTCGCAGCGCTTTTCCGGCCTGCCGATCCGCGTCGCCCAGGCCTCGCGGCTGGTCGGCGCCAAGGAACTGGCCGAAACCAAGAAAGGCATCGCCGAAGGGCAGGTCGATATCGTCGTCGGCACCCATGCGCTGCTCGGTTCCGCGATCTCGTTCAAGAACCTCGGCCTGCTGATCATCGACGAGGAGCAGCATTTTGGCGTCAAGCACAAGGAGCGGCTGAAGGACCTGAAAACCGATGTGCACGTACTGACGCTGTCGGCGACGCCGATCCCGCGTACACTGCAACTGGCGTTGACCGGCGTGCGCGAACTGTCGCTGATCGCCACGCCGCCGGTAGACCGCATGGCGGTGCGTACCTTCATATCGCCCTTCGATCCCTTGGTCATCCGCGAGACTCTGCTGCGAGAACGCTATCGTGGCGGGCATTCCTTCTACGTCGTTCCTCGCATCAGCGATCTGGCGGAAATCCATGATTTCCTGAGAGAATCCGTACCTGAGCTGAAGGTGGCGGTGGCCCATGGCCAGATGCCGCCGGGCGAACTCGACGACATCATGAATGCCTTCTACGACGGCCAGTACGATGTGCTGCTGTCAACGACCATCGTCGAATCCGGCCTCGATATCCCGACCGCCAACACGCTGATCATCCATCGCGCCGACATGTTCGGCCTGTCACAGCTCTACCAGTTGCGCGGCCGCGTTGGCCGCTCGAAGGTGCGCGCCTATGCGCTGTTCACGCTGCCGGCGAACCGCAAGCTCACCGACACCGCCGAGCGCCGGCTGAAGGTGCTGCAGTCGCTCGACACGCTGGGCGCCGGCTTCCAGCTGGCCAGCCACGACCTCGATATCAGAGGCGCCGGCAATCTTCTCGGCGAAGAGCAGTCCGGCCACATCAAGGAGGTCGGTTTCGAACTCTACCAGCAGATGCTGGAAGAGGCTGTCGCCGAGGTGAAGGATTCCGGCGAAGTGCAGGATGGCGGCTGGTCGCCGCAGATCGCCGTCGGCACGGCGGTGATGATCCCGGAGGGCTATGTGCCGGACCTGCAGCTCAGGCTGGCGCTTTATCGCCGTCTAGGCGATCTCGAAAACACCGAGGAAATCGATGCTTTCGGCGCCGAGCTGATCGACCGCTTCGGCCCGCTGCCGGAGGAGGTCAAGCATCTGTTGAAGATTGTCTTCATCAAGGCGCTCTGCCGCAAGGCCAATGTCGAGAAGCTCGACGCCGGGCCGAAGGGCGTCGTCATCCACTTCCGCAAGCGCGAATTCTCCAATCCGGTCGGGCTGGTCCGGTTCATCGGCGAGCAGGGCTCGCTGGCCAAAATCCGGCCGGACCACAGCGTCGTGTTCGTGCGCGACTGGCCGACGGCCGAGAAGCGGCTGGCGGGCTCCGCGATCGTCATGACCCAGCTGGCGCGGCTGGTGGAGAAGGCGGCATAAGCGCAGTCGGCGAATTCGCCAGCGCTTGAATTCCCGTCTAGAATAGGAAATCGGCTTCGTGTATGGAGCCGCGATCCCCATACGGGGCGGGAATGGCGGAGTATAGGCCGCTGGAAAGAGCGTTGGGTGCAGCGATGACGAAATGGTCGCCGAATTCGTGGAGAGCAATGCCGATCAAGCAGGTTCCTGCCTATCCGGACCTTGCCGCGCTGAAGAACACGGAAGCTCAGCTCGCAACCTTTCCGCCGCTTGTTTTTGCAGGTGAGGCGCGCAAGCTGAAGAAGCAGCTCGCGGCTGTCGCTGCCGGTGACGCATTCCTTCTCCAGGGCGGCGATTGCGCCGAAAGCTTTGCCGAGCATGGCGCGGACAACATCCGCGACTTCTTCCGCGTCTTCCTGCAGATGTCGGTGGTGCTCACCTTCGCCGGCGCGCAGCCGGTGGTGAAGGTCGGCCGCGTTGCCGGCCAGTTCGCCAAGCCGCGCTCGTCCGACAACGAGACCAAGGGCGGGGTGACGCTGCCCAGCTATCGCGGCGACATCATCAACGGCATCGAGTTCGACGCCAAGTCGCGCATTCCAGATCCTGCTCGCCAGGAGATGGCGTACCGCCAGTCCGCGGCGACGCTCAACCTTCTGCGCGCCTTCGCGCAAGGCGGCTATGCCAGCCTTGAGAATGTGCACCGCTGGATGCTCGGCTTCGTGTCCGACAGCCCGCAGGGCGAAAAATATGAGTCGCTCGCCAACCGCATCACCGAGACGATGGGCTTCATGAAGGCCGTCGGCATCACCTCGGAGACCAACTACGCGTTGCGCGAGACCGATTTCTACACCAGCCACGAGGCGCTGCTGCTCGGTTACGAGGAGGCGCTGACCCGCGTCGATTCGACCTCCGGCGACTGGTACGCCACCTCAGGCCACATGATCTGGATCGGTGATCGAACCCGCCAGCCCGACCATGCGCATGTCGAATATTGTCGCGGCATCAAGAACCCGCTCGGCTTGAAATGCGGCCCGTCGCTGACGCCGGACGGCTTGCTGGAATTGATCGACCTGCTCAACCCCGAAAACGAGCCCGGCCGGCTGACGCTGATCGCGCGCTTCGGCTCCGACAAGGTCGCCGACCACCTGCCGAAGCTGGTGCGCGCTGTGCAAAAGGAAGGCCGCAGTGTCGTGTGGTCGTCGGACCCGATGCACGGCAACACGATCGAGGCCGCCGGCTACAAGACGCGGCCGTTCGATCGCATCCTGAAGGAGGTGCAGACCTTCTTCGAGGTGCACCGCGCCGAAGGCACGCATCCGGGCGGCATCCATGTCGAGATGACCGGCAAGAACGTCACCGAATGCACCGGTGGCGCGCGCGCCATCACCGCCGAGGAGTTGCAGGATCGCTACCACACCCATTGCGATCCCCGCCTCAATGCCGACCAGGCGATCGAACTGGCGTTCCTGGTGTCGGATCTCTTGAAGAAGAGCCACCCGGTGCAACACAAGCAAGCCGTCAACGGTTAAACCTAATTTCGGCCTGAACGGCTGACTGAGAATGGCGCTGGAGAAATCCGGCGCCTTTCTTTTGGCTGGTTCAGTGCCCGCGTTCCCAGCGCAGGCCAGCGAGACGGGGATCGGCAAAGGCGGTTCTGGAAAATTCGATCCGTTTTTCCGGAAATTCGCAAATCGCCTGCACGCCGAACGCGCCGAGCCGGATGCGCCAGGTCCGCGGCTCGATCGGCTTGGCCTTGGCAAAGCCACGGCAGGTCAGCAGCGCCATGTTGGCGCATTTGGGGTCACGCGCCGAGCGGTAGCGGATCGCCTCCAGCCCGGCCTCGCGGGCCGTATCGGCAATGGCCTGGCAAGCAGCATAGTCGGTCGGATGCGTCCATGCCGCGGCGTCGCGATCAAGCGGCGGTCGGGTGAGATCGATCGCCTTGGCGCATTTGATCGCGGCGGCAAAGACGGTGTATTCGGCGGCATCGCTCGGCCAAGGTGTTTTCGACGATTCGGCAAAGAACAGCAGCCGGTAGAAGGCCATTTCGGCCACCGCCGTCATCATGGTTTCGGCCGCATAGTAGACGCCCTTGGTCCTGCCGGCGCGGCGGAAACGCGAACCGTGCGGATAGACCGAGCCGTAGCGGAAGGGCGTCGCCAGGAGATAGTGGAGATGGCGGCATTCGAGGGGAATCTGCGGCTTGGTTTCCTCGATCAGGTCTTCCAGCACCGCCTGCTCGTCGAGCGTGTCGACGATTTTCAGCGTCGAGACATGGTGCTGCGCCTCCACCATGCGCCAGTATTTGCCGTCGATGCCGAAGGCTTCAGACGAGAGCGCGTCGGGAGTCCAGATAGGCGATGACATCGACAAGCCCGGTGATGGTGAGGATTTTTTCAAGCGGAGCGGCATCGAAAGCGGTGTTGGCGTTCTTCAGCCATGCCCGGGCGACAGCCGCGTCGCCGCCGACAATGGCGTCGAGCGAGCGGAACAGCCTGACGAACAACACGGCGAGCTCGAACGGCTTGGTGCCACGCTCAAGCAGGAATTCCTGCTTGCGCATGCGCGAAACCGTGGCCTCCGAAACACCGATCACCGAAGCCAGCATCCTGGCGGTGATGTCCAGCAGATCGGCCGCGCGCAGCGTTGCCTTGGTCAGGACTGCATTCTCGGCTGGCTTGGCGGCGGTTTGAGGTTGCATCGCGATGCCTTCCTATTTCTGTGGAAAATATAGGCCACAAAAATTCATATGGAAAGGGGCGGATGCAAAACAATCCGGAGAAGCGACCGGCGGGAAAGCTCAGTCCTTCTTGTAGAGCAGCCAGCTCTTGCCGGCCCGGCCAGCCATCGTCGAGTGCTTGGTGACGCGGTTGCGGCCGCTGACCTTCGAGCGATAGAGCGCCCGGTCGGCCTTGGTATAGAGATCTTCGGGCCCCTCCGCCTCGGATGCCATGCAGATACCCATCGAGACGGTGACGGTGCCGTAATTCGTGCCGGTCTGGCTGCTGGTGAACGGCGTCTGCTCGATCAGGGCGCGAATGCGCTCGGCGATCTCATAGGTGGCGTCCTCGCTGGCACCCTCGATGATCAGCGCGAACTCCTCGCCGCCGGTGCGGGCGACGAACATGTCGCCACGAATGCTGGTCTGGAAGATGTCGGCGATGATCTGGATGATCTTGTCGCCGACCGGGTGGCCATAGCGGTCGTTGATGTCCTTGAAGCGATCGATGTCGGCAAGGATCAAGGCGTTGAACAGGATACCCCTATTGCTGTTGTAGATCCTGGTGATTTCCTTGTCGAAGGCGCGGCGATTCCAGATGTGGGTCAAGGGATCGGTGTCGGCCAGCCGCTTGTACTCCTCGAGCTTCGACTTGACGGTCTCGAGTTCGGCCGTCTTGTCGCTGAGCGTCGAGGCCACCTGCCGGCCGTGGTCGATCGTCGAATTGGTGGCAATCGCCATGGCGTTGGCGATCTTCTGCAAAAGATCCTGGGAGAGAAGGCTGCGGCCGCCGAGGCCGCTCGATGTCTCATCGAGGATCCTGCCGTATTTCTCGATGTGGCTGCGCTCGCTCCTCAACAGCGAAGCGACTTCCTCGAGCTCCCTGGCAATGACGTCTCTGGCATGCTCGACGATGCCGGGACCATGGTTGTGGGCAAAGAAAGTGCGTCCGATCCGATCCAGTTCATCTTGTGTCGGCCGGCTGCTCAGCGAAACGACGGCGAGGCTGAGTTCGCGATTGGTTCCGCTCAGGGCCTCGTAGAAAATCTCGTAGTTGCGCGGCAGGCCAAGCACGCCCAGCTGGCGCATCGTGGCAACAGCAGTGGCTGCGATGTCGGTGCTTCGTTCGGTCGGGACAGGTGCCGGCTGCATTTTTGATTCTTCCCCTCGGATTCCGCCGCGGAATTCGCGGGTTCCCTGTGTCGCCGACCTGGGGAATGCGACAGGCACTTCAGAGCAATTTGCGAAGGATGCGTCCCCACCCACGACCTTCGCTTGTCGTGACCATACATGCGCCTGCGCTAAAGTTTCCTTAATTTGTAAGAAACGGACACGTTTTCTCTACCTGCGGGTGTAGAAGCTTCAATCCGCGCACAACAATCCATGCCGACGCCAGTTTGGGCGCCTTGAATCCGAAATCCGCGCATTGCGCTCTTGAAAATGAAACTGAATTTCGGATTTGCCGCGCCAATACATGTCGCATTTGCTTGCGTGTGGGTGCCGCAAAGTTGGAATCCTGAATGCCGGGCAATTTTTCTTCAAGAAGGGGTCGAGATGAGCGACAATCACACGGGAGCGTGTCTGTGCGGAGCGGTTCGCTTCAGGACGCGCGGAGCGCTGCGCGGTGTCATTTATTGTCATTGCTCGCAATGCCGCAAGCAGAGTGGACATTTCTATGCCGCGACCAATGTTGCCGACGCCGATATCGTGATCGAAGGCACAGAGAGCATCACCTGGTTCGAAGCGTCAGCCTTCGCCAGGCGCGGGTTTTGCAAGACATGCGGGTCGGTGCTGTTCTGGAAGCCGCGAGCCCAGGACTACATTTCAGTCATGGCGGGATCGTTCGACAGGCCAACAAGCCTCGAAGGAGAATGCCATATCTTTGTCGGTGACAAGGGCGACTATTATTCGATCGACGACGGGCTGCCGCAGTTTGAAAAGTCGACGCCCTCCATACCGGTCGCGGAATGAATCTTGGACAAGTCGCCTTATTCCATTGATCTGGCCAGCCATTGCATTATCCCGTGCCGGTGATTCGGAAAGAGGTTTGGCATGCAGCGGCTGATCGACGCTTATTTCAATTCGGTGCGGGCGTTTCGCAAGCTGGCCGTGAGCGAGAAGGCTTTCCAGCAGGAGCTGATGCTGCTGGCGCTTGCCTTGCCGCTCGGCTGGTTCGTTTCGATCTCGTGGCGCGGCTATGGCTTGCTGATCGGCGCGGTGCTGCTCTTGATCATGGTCGAAGTGCTGAACACTGGCATCGAGGCGGCGTGCGACGCTTTCAGCCGCGAGTTCAATGTCGACATCCAGCTGGCCAAGGACTGCGGTTCGCTGGCGGTGCTGATTTCGGTGCTCATCGTCGCCGGCGTCTGGGGCATAGCCATCATCGAGCGGATCACGGGACTACCGATCTAGCATCCCGGCTCCTATATGACGGTATCTAAAGGAAACCGTTATGTCTGAAGCCTCGAACTTTCTGCTTCTTGAGCGAGGCGGCCTGCCAGACGATCTGCGCTGGCTCATCGACAAATACCCGCGTGAAAACTGGCAGGACCATGCCAACATCCATGGCATCGCCAATATGTGGCTGCAGCGGCACGACATGTTCCGCGAACTTGGCGGCATGCTGACCAAGGGCATTGGCGACTATCGCGAGGGCAGGCTGACGGCGCCCGACTTCGCACGCTGGTTTACCCCACGCCTCAATCATTTTCTCGGTAATCTCGACGGTCACCACAGCGTCGAGGACCGTCACTATTTTCCGGTCTTCGCCAAGGCCGAGACGCGGCTGAAGCGGGGCTTCGAGATCCTCGATGCGGACCACCACATCATCCACGAAGGGCTGGAGCGCAATGCCGAAGCGGCCAATGCCTTCATCAAGTCGCTTCAGGAGAGCGAGGACAAACAGCGCTTCGCCGCCGACGCCTATGCCGACGAAAACAGCCGGCTGATCGCCATGCTGACCCGGCATCTTGCCGACGAGGAGGACCTGATCATACCGCTGATCCTCGATCGGGGTGATGTGGCGCTCGGCATCGACTAGGACGTGCCTGACGGCCTGCCCTGAATCTCAAAGCCCAGATCAGCTCTCTTTGGCGCGCTCCTTCTTGGCGATGTGACGTGCGACGAACCAGGCAAGGATCGCCACCGTCAGGCCGATGCCAAGCCCGACCAGCAGCCGCTCGTGGCGCATCAACGCCTGGCCGATGAAGTGCTCGGCCCCCAGTCCAAAGACATAACCGATCGTGCCGAACAGTACCGCCCAGATCGCTGATGAGATGGCGTTGAGGACGACGAAGCGCGACGCAGGGATATTGGAAAGTCCGGCCGCGATGCCGCCGACGAGGCGCATGCCATAGACATAGCGGTTCGACAGGACAAAAATGTTGGGGTGGGTGTTGAGGAGGCGAAAGGCGCGGCGAAAGCCGGGGCGCTTGCGCAATCTGACGACATAGCGATGGTCGGCAAAGCTTCGTCCAAGGATGAAGAAGAATGTGTCGCCGACGAAGGCGCCGAGGCCAGCCGCGAGGAAGGCGTGCCACAAGACGAAGACCTGCTGGTGCGCGAAGAAGCCACCGAGGATGGCGGCACTTTCACCCTCCGCGAGGCAGCCGATGAAGACGGCAAGCAGTCCATACTGTTCGATGAAATGATGGATGGCCTGCGTCATGAGGGTTGGGTCTGGGGGGTGAGCCGTTCGTCGATCCGCCTCAGCTGTTCGGCTATCTGCGCGATCTCGTCGCGCATGCCGATGATCTGGCTGTGGCGCAACTCGTCCAGCTTTTCGTGCAGCGCCATGATCTCGATCTCGGCCTTCAAATTGACTTCGTAGTCGTGGGCGGCGTCGATGCGGTCGCGCGCCGCCTGGCGGTTCTGCGACATCATGATCACCGGCGCCTGCAAGGCGGCGATCATCGAGAGGACGAGGTTGAGGAAGATGAAAGGGTAGGGGTCGAACGAATCTCGCCCCAGCAGCCACCAGTTGGCGCCGATCCAGAGGATCAGGAAGGCGATGAAGGACAGGATGAACGTCCACGAACCGCCGACGCGCGCAATGGCATCGGCGATACGGTCGCCTGCGCCCTGAAGCCCGGCAAGATTGTCGTTGATGTCCTGCGATATGGGCTTGCGGTCGACTGTACTCTGCAGCACCCGCCTCTCAAGCTCGCTCAAATTCTCCGGGTTTCGCCTCAGCCAGCGATTGGCCAGTTCGGGTAAAGTCTTGTTCATGGATGGCTCCATACAAAGCATCGGCTTGGCAGCCTGGTTTCCATATAGGAAGATGCCGGTTCGTCAAAAGCACGACGTGGGGATGCAAGCAGAATGCCCGATTTCGCAAAAATCCGTGCACGTGCCGCAAAACGCAAGGGTGGCGAGGAGGAACTGACGTCACTGTTGGGTCCAGCGCCTGACAATGCCGCCGTGGCTGAGATCGAGGACAATCGCATCCTGTCTGTCATGGCCGAGCGCGTCTTTGCCGCCGGTTTCGTCTGGCGCGTCATCGAACAGAAATGGCCGGGCTTTGAAGAGGCGTTTCTGCGCTTCGAGCCGAAGCGGCTGTTGTTCCAGCCCGATGATTTCTGGCACGATCTGGCTTCCGATCAGCGCATCGTGCGCAATCCGCAGAAGATCAAATCCGTTCGCGACAATGCTGCCTTCGTCGAGCGCGTGTCGAAGGAGCATGGCGGCTTCGGCGAATTCCTCGCCAACTGGCCGGCTGATGATCAGGTCGGGCTGATGGCCTATCTCGGCAAGCATGGCAGCCGGCTCGGCGGCAACACCGGCCAGTATTTTCTGCGCTGGCTGGGCTGGGATGCCTTCGTCATCTCGGGTGATATGGCGGCAGCATTGCGCAACGCCGGGCTCGACATCGCCGAAAGCCCGACATCCAAGAGGGATCTCGACAAGATCCAGGCACAGATCAACTTGTGGGTGGCACAGACAGGCCTGCCGCGCCGCCATATCTCGCGCATCCTGGCAATGTCGATCGGTGACAACCATTCTCCGCAAGCCTTGCGCGAATATATGGGCGACGACTGATCGCCCGCAGTCCAGGCACGAATGACGTACGTCAATCGGTCGGACACGATCGAAATCGATCGGTCGGAAGTGGTCCAAACGAACGCCATTGCCCGGCGAATTTTGCCGCGCTAAGTCAGCAGGCATGACCAAGAAACTCGACATCCTGCGCATCGCCGTTGCCCAGCTCAATCCGACTGTCGGCGACATATCAGGCAATCTCGCCAAGGCCCGCGAGGCGAGGGCGGATGCCGCCCGTCAGGGCGCCGATCTCGTGCTCTACACCGAGCTTTTCCTCGCCGGCTATCCGCCGGAAGATCTGGTGCTGAAGCCGGCCTTCCTGAAAGCCTGCGAAAAGGCGGCCGAAGACTTCGCCAGGGATACCGCCGATGGCGGGCCAGGCGTCATCATAGGCACGCCGCTGAAGCGAAAGAGCGGCACGCACAATTCGATCGTCTTCGCCGATGGCGGCAAGATCATTGCCGAGCGCTACAAGCTCGATCTGCCGAACTACGGCGAATTCGACGAGAAGCGCGTCTTCCAGGCCGGACCGGAGATCCAGGGACCGGTCAATTTTCGCGGCGTACGCATCGGGATTCCGATCTGTGAGGACATCTGGGGCGATGTCGACATCTGCGAGACGCTGGCCGAAAGCGGGGCGGAAATCCTGCTCGTGCCGAACGGCTCGCCCTATTATCGCGCCAAGATCGATGTCCGCCACCAGGTCGTCATTCGCCAGGTCATCGAATGCGGGCTGCCGATGATCTATGCCAACCAGCTTGGCGGTCAGGACGAACTGATCTTTGACGGCGCCTCGTTTGCCATTGGTTCTGACAAGACTCTGGCCTTCCAGATGAGCCAGTTCGAGGAAGCAGTCGACGTCACCACCTGGAAAAGACAAGGCGAAGGCTGGGTCTGCTCGGAAGGGCCGATGTCGAAAATCCCGGACCGGGAGGAGGCCGACTATCGCGCCTGCATGCTGGGCCTGCGCGACTACGTCAACAAGAATGGCTTCAAGAACGTCGTGCTTGGTCTCTCGGGCGGTATCGATTCGGCGATCTGTGCGGCCCTTGCCGTCGATGCGCTCGGCGAGGAACGCCTGCGCGCGGTGATGATGCCCTACCGCTACACCTCGAAGGACTCGCTGAAAGATGCCGAGGACTGCGCCCGTGCGCTCGGCTGCCGCTACGACATCGTGCCGATCTTCGAACCAGTCGAAGGCTTTCTGCACACGCTGACGCAGATGTTCGAAGGCACCAAGGAAGGCATTACCGAGGAGAATTTGCAGAGCCGCGCGCGCGGCACCATCCTGATGGCGATCTCCAACAAATTCGGCTCGATGGTCGTCACGACAGGCAACAAGAGCGAGATGTCGGTCGGCTATGCCACGCTCTATGGCGACATGAATGGCGGCTTCAATCCGATCAAGGACCTCTACAAGATGCAGGTCTACGCGCTGTCGCGCTGGCGCAACAGCCGCGTGCCGCCGGGGGCACTTGGCCCCTCCGGCGAGGTGATCCCGAAGAACATCATCGACAAGGCGCCGTCGGCGGAATTGCGCGAGAACCAGACCGACCAGGATTCGCTGCCACCCTATCCGGTGCTCGACGACATCCTCGAATGCCTGGTCGAGAACGAGATGGGCGTCGACGACATCGTCGCGCGCGGCCATGACCGGGCGACGGTGACACGCATCGAGCACCTGCTTTACATCGCCGAATACAAGCGCCGCCAGGCGGCGCCCGGTGTGAAGATCACCAAAAAGAACTTCGGCCGCGACCGCCGCTATCCCATCACCAACCGTTTCAGGGATCGCAGCTAGACACGGAAAGCGCGCGGCGGCCCCTCGGGCGGAGATAGCCATGTCCGACTGTGAAATCAGCTTCGACCTGTCACACATCGCATCGACCGATGGCCGCTACATGCGGTTCGATCGCGATCCCGGATGAAGCGGCACGCGGCGATGGCTTACCGCCATTGTTGCAAAATAATCGCAGTGGTTGGACCAGAGACGCTTTTGGCGTGAGCCGATCTTGGCGATGCATCGGGGCGTTCTATAAGGGCTTCTCCGCGATTCATTTGCGGGAGGTCCGAATGGCAGTATTTCAAATGGTAATGCGAGGCCGCGAAGCCTAGGTTTTATCCGGCGTTCCGCGAGGGTCTACCCTTCGCTCTGATGCCGGATCGAGCGCAGGCTTACGCCGATGCCGGTCGCCGCCCGATTACCGGCGAGACGCCAAATATGCCATTCCGCTTTCTAGGCGCTCATTAGTCCCTTGCGCGGCTTCTTCAATTTTCGACCTTACTGGGATCGGGCTCGTTTGCGCCCGAATGACATCATGGCTCGTTTCAAGATCGATTTGCGCGCGAGCGCCTTTCGTAGCGTTCTTGGCTTCACGCTCACCCACTGGCGGCGTCAGCCGTGGCGGCTTTCGGTGATCATGGGCGGCTTCCTGCTGTCGACGCTGGCCGACGTTTTGACGCCGCTCTATTCCGGCCGGTTGGTCGACGCCGTCGCCAGCAGCGCCGGCGCGGACACGATTGCCTGGAATGCCGCGATGGCAGCGTTTTCGATGCTGATGGCTCTGGCCTTGACTGGCGTCGTCTTGCGCAACCTTGCCTTCATGGCGATCGTCGAACTGACGCTGAAGATGATGGCGGACATCGCCGCAGATGCCTTTCATCGCGTCCAGCGCTTTTCCACCGACTGGCATGCAAACAGCTTTGCCGGCTCGACCGTGCGCAAGGTGACGCGCGGCATGTGGGCGCTCGATCTGCTCAACGACACGATCCTCATCGCGCTGCTGCCGTCCGTCGTCATGCTGGTCGGCTCGACGATGTTGCTCGGCTGGTTCTGGCCGCTAATGGGCGCCGTCGTTGCCGCCGGTTCGGTGCTGTTCATCATTGTGACGGCGATGTTGTCGCTTGGCTATGTCGCCCCGGCGGCAAGGCTCGCCAATACCTGGGACACACGCCTCGGCGGCTCGCTGGCCGATGCGGTCAGCTGCAACGCCGTGGTCAAGGGCTTCGGCGCCGAGGAGCGCGAAGAGTCCCGCCTCGCCAGGGTCGTTGCCAAATGGCGTGCGCGTACGCGGCGCACCTGGGTGCGCGGCACCATCAACGGCACCACGCAAGGGGCGCTGCTGCTGGTCATGCGCGCGGCGGTGATCGGTCTGGCGCTGATGCTGTGGTCCTGGGGGCAGGCGAGCGCCGGCGACGTCGCCTTCGTGTTGACCTCGTTCTTCGTGCTGCAGGGCTATCTCAGGGATATCGGCACGCATATCCGCAATCTGCAGCGCTCGATCAACGACATGGAGGAACTGGTCGATTACCAGTCCGAACCGCTCGGCATCGAGGACCGGCCCAGCGCCAAGCCGACCCGGATCACTGAAGGGCGGATCAGCTTCGACAACGTCACCTTTCACTACGGCAATCACCGGTCGGCGCTCTATCGCGACTTTTCGGTCGATATCGCGCCGGGTGAACGTGTCGGGCTCGTCGGCCATTCGGGTTCGGGCAAGACAACCTTCGTCAAGCTCATCCAGCGGCTCTATGACGTGAACGCGGGAAAGATCCTGGTCGACGGCCAGGACATCTCGCAGGTGGCGCAAGCGTCGCTGCGCGGGCAGATCGCCATCGTCCAGCAGGAACCGATCCTGTTCCACCGGTCGCTGGCTGAGAATATCGCCTATAGCAGGCCGGGTGCGACGCAGGAGGAGATCGAGCATGCCGCGAAGCTGGCGAGCGCGCACGACTTCATCACCAACCTGCCGAAAGGCTACGGCACGCTGGTCGGCGAACGCGGCGTGAAACTGTCGGGCGGCGAACGGCAGCGGGTGGCGATCGCGCGCGCGTTCCTTGCCGATGCGCGCATCCTGATCCTCGACGAGGCGACATCGAGCCTTGATTCGGAGTCGGAGGTGTTGATCCAGCAGGCGATGGAGCGGCTGATGGTCGGCCGCACGACGCTGGTCATCGCGCACCGGCTTTCAACGGTGCGGGCGCTCGACAGGCTGCTGGTCTTCGATCGCGGCAAGATCGTCGAGGAAGGCTCGCATGACGAACTCATCCGGCTGAAGGGCGGCATCTACCGTCGCCTGTTCGAGCGTCAGGCGCTGGAACTGACCAAGGGTCTGGTGAGCTGAGCTGAGGTGGCCTCCGGCTTCGGCCGGAGGCCACGGGGTGGCGCAGGCCACGCGATCGCAGGGCGGAGCCGAACCTGTTGCGAGCACATCGGCGGACCTGGGACGTCCGAAGTCCCTGTCGCTCAACGTATGCCGGCCGAGCCAATCCGCCTGTGAGGTCCTTTTCCAGATCCTGAGTTTTTGAGATGCCTGTTCATCATACCAATCGAGATACGTTGTTTCTACCTTTGGTTGATATATATTTGATATAAGCAACCCAGGGGCGATCTCACGATGCATCTTGTTTCCGCAAATGCCGGTCCGGGAAAGGTGGCCGCGCCGTCGGTGCTGGATTCTCAGCACGGCTCGGTTCGGCCGCTCGCGGCCGAAGATCTCGAGAGCGTCGCCGCACTCTTCCTGACGAAGTTTCGCCGGCGGCGGCGTCATCTCCTCGATCGCGCGATCGCGGAGACGGCCGAGTATATGAGAGAGATTTATCTTGACCCCGCCAGCCAGTCCGGCGTGAGCAACGCTCTTGTCCAGATCAACCGGCAGGGTCGTCTGGGTGGATTTCTCGGCGTCCTGAAAGCCCACTACGAGCTCAACGGAGCGGAATTGAACGCGGCGATCATCGGTCCGCTCATGGCCGACCCCGGCACCGATGACGGCTCGGCCGGACCGCAATTGCTGCGTGCCTTGCACCAAGGCGAATTCGATCTGCAGCTGACCGATTCGGCCAACCGGACATCTTTGGCCTTCGCGCGCCCGATGAAGTATCAGCTCCTGCCGGTGCATTGTCTGGGATGGACCTGTATTTTCCGACCAGCCGCGATGGCCGCCGCCACACTGCACCGTAAGTGGCCCGGCCTGCCTCGCTTGGCGCTCGATCCCTGCGCGAGAGCATTCGATGCTCTTGCGAAAAGGAGGTTCGAGCTCCCCGTCCAGGCTTCATCGTCGCAACGGGTCCACAGTGAGCCGATCACTGCCGCGCAATTTGCCGAGCGGCTGCCGACCCTGCTGTCCGATTACTCTCTTCGGCCGAGCTGGAAGGATGGCGAACTGCCACGGCTGCTCGCGCTGGCAGCCGAGAAGCGGGCCGACGGCCCACTTCGTTTCGGCGGAACTTACGACGAAACTGGCAAAATGCTCGGTTGTTATGCCTTCTATGGCCAAGCCGGCGACATCGCGAGCCTGTTGCAAATCCAGTCATCCGGACCTCACTGGCGCACGACGCTGGATGGCCTGATCGCGGCTGCATGGGATATGGGCTGCGTGGGCATCACAGGGCAGACGCAGAGCAGATTCATGCCTCAACTCTTCGGCTACAGGAATCTCTTCTTCCGCTATGCCGGGGGGACGATGGTCCGCTCGCGAAACGCCGAGGTGACGGAAGCGGTCCGCTCCGGTGACATCTTTATCGGTGGGGTGGTGGGTGACCGCTGGACCCGCCTCAGTTCCGATGACTTCGGCCGCTGATCGCCTTCAACGACCTGGCCTTTTCATTCCAGTCGCCATGTTCTATGTCTGCCGGGCAGCGCGGGGGCGCGTCTTGTCAATCACAAAAGCATCCGGTACGCCCCGCTCATGACAGTTACCGTTCGTTTCGCCCCGTCGCCAACCGGCCGCATCCATATCGGCAATGCGCGCACTGCTCTGTTCAACTGGCTGTTTGCCATGAACAACAAGGGTCGCTTCATCCAGCGTTTCGACGACACCGACATTGCCCGCTCGAAGCAGGAGTTTTCCGACGCCATCCTCTACGACCTGCATTGGCTGGGCATTTTTCCCGACGCCACCGAGTACCAGTCGCGGCGTTTCGAGGTCTATGACGCGGCGGTCGAGAGGCTGAAGGCGGCTGGCGTTCTCTATGCCTGCTATGAAACGCCGGAGGAACTCGATCTGAGGCGCAAGGTGCGCCGCACGCGTGGTCTGCCCCCCGTCTATGGCCGCGAGGCGCTGGCGCTGACGCACGAGCAGATCGCCGAATACCAGGCCGATGGCCGCCGGCCGCACTGGCGTTTTCTCCTCCCCAACTTCTCAGGCGATCCGCTGCAGCCGGAACGCACTGAAATCCATTGGAACGATCTGGTGCGCGGCGAGGAAACCGTCGACCTCGCTTCGCTTTCCGATCCGGTTCTTGTGCGCGAGGACGGCACTTACCTCTACACGCTGCCCTCGGTGGTCGACGACATCGAGATGGGCGTCAGCCATGTCATCCGCGGCGACGACCATGTCACCAACACCGGCGTGCAGATCGCCCTGTTCCGGGCGCTGGCTGCGGAGCCGCCGGTGTTCGGTCACCACAATCTCCTGACCACGTCCTCGGGCGAAGGACTGTCGAAACGCACCGGCGCGCTCTCGATCGAAAGCCTGCGCGAGGACGGTATCGAGCCGATGGCCGTCGCCTCATTGGCCGTGCTGGTCGGCACCTCGGAGAATGTCGCGGCGGTGCCTACGATGGGTGAACTCGCCGAGCGCTTCGATCCTGCGGCGACATCGAAATCCGCGGCCAAGTTCGATCCGGACGAGCTGTTCGTGCTCAACCGGACATTGCTGCATCATATGCCGTTTGCCGAGGCACAGGACCGGTTGATCGTGCTCGGCGTCTCGGGCGAGCAAGCCGAGCCGTTCTGGTTGGCGGTGCGCGGCAATCTCGACAGGCTGGCCGACGCGGTCAACTGGTGGCGTATCCTGCGCGAAGGGCCGCAGGAGAAGCCGGAATTTTCCGATGATGATCGCGATTTCCTTGGCCAGGCGTTCGACCTGCTGCCGGAGGAACCCTGGACCGCGACGATCTGGAAGGACTGGACGGGCAAGATCAGGGAAGCGACCGGCCGCAAGGGCAAGGCGTTGTTCATGCCGCTCAGAACAGCCCTTACCGGACTGTATTCGGGGCCGGAGCTTGCAGATCTATTGCCGCTGATGGGTCGGGAAGGAACGTTGGCCCGACGACCCTGACTTTGCGCTGTTCCGGCGGCAGCGCGGACACCGGCGACGTCACGGGCTTGGCGGAAAGCCGCTTGATCGCCTCGCGATCGAGCCCGCCTTCCAGATTGGCCAGGGTTTCGGGATCGGCACCTGGATCCGGCTTGGGAACCGGAACCGGAATGAACGGTGCGGCGTCCGTCTCGGGCAACGACTGTTCCTGATACGGCGGGTTGCCGGCGATGATCTTGAAGCCCTGCGCGGCGTTGCAGCCGCAGGCCGGCGGCCGCGCCATGTCGGGCTGCTTGTAGAGATAGGCGGTCGGCAATTCACTGTAGGGCCGGCCGGTGACCGATGATGTCATCGAGGCCGAATCGTCATCCATGCCGCGCGAGTAGAAAACCTGCATCTCGGTGCCGGGGCAGCTCGATTCGCAATTCTTCTGGTCGCGTTCGAAATCGCTGGTCGACGCCGAATTCGACATCGGGAAGAAATAGCCGTCGCAAGTGCGTACACAGGAAGTGTGGAATTCACCGCCGACGCTCGGAAAGTCCGGTACGCCGGGCCGGTTGAGCACCCGGCGGACGCTGCGCTCCTCGCCGGGATCGTCAGGCTGGTCAAGTGTATTGTCGAGCGTATCAAGCTGCCGGCTGTTTCCGCCGAAAAGCTGGTCGAACAGGTTTGTGCTGCCGCCTTCGCGGTTCGCTTCCTGCAAGGGCGCGCGCTGTGGCGCAACGGTGTCGTCGCGGCAGCCATTGGCGTCAAGCGCCGCCAGGATGCGTCCGCGGTCGCGGCGCAAGCCGCCGCCGGCAAGCCGCTCGCGTTTGCTTTGCAGCGCGTCGAGGTTGGCATTCATGCGATCGATGGTGGCGTTGAGCCCGGCGCACTCATTGACGTTGCGGCCAAACAGCGAAAAGCCGCAGCCGGCACTGCTGGCCTGGCCGCGGGCTTTTGAGATCTGCTCGCGTTGCCTGGATATGGCGGCGTCGTATTTCCGGATCATTGCCGGGCCGCCACCGCCACCGCGCGATGCCGCGGCAAGATCGGCCTCCAACTGGCGGCAGACCCGCGAGGCGGCCTGTGGCTCGGCTATCCCCCAGGTTGCGGATAACAGGAGGCCAAGCAGCACGGCAGCATGCGCCTGCTTCCACCCTCCGCTTGCCATCCGCCCAAACTCCGCCTGCCCAAATCCCGCCCGTTGGCCCGCAAGGCTACCGTGTTCGCGGTTAACCGTAGTTTACCGCGAAATCCGTGTTCAGCCCAGATTGACGACCGCTTGCGCCTTGTGGGCGGCTTCGACCACGGCAAGCGCTGTCATGTTGACCACGCCGCGCGAGGTGACCGACGGCGTCAATATGTGCGCCGGCATGTCGGTGCCGAGCAGGATCGGCCCGACATGGAGCGCATCCATCATGGTTCTGAGCGCGGTCAGCGTGATGTTGGCCGAATCGAGGTTGGGGAACACCAGCAGATTGGCTTCGCCCTTCAGCCTGGAGTGGGGATAGACGCGCTGGCGCAGATGCTCGGACAAGGCAGTATCCGCATGCATCTCGCCATCGCATTCAAGGTCAGGCGCGATACGCGCCAGGATCGCCGCCGCCTGTCGCATCTTGAGTGCGCTGGGCGAATCGCGCGAGCCGAAATCCGAATGCGACAGGAGTGCCGCCTTCGGCTCGATGCCGAAGCGCTGGATTTCTTCCGCCGCCAGCACCGTCATCTCGGCGATCTCCTCGGCGGTCGGATCGACGGAGACGTGCGTGTCGGTGAGGAAGATGATGCCACGCTGCGATATCAGCATGGAAAGCGTCGACAGGTCGTGGTCCTCGACGCCAGCGCGCGGGCCGATGATCAAGGTGACGTTGCGCAGATGCCGCTCGAAGCGGCCTTCGAGGCCGCAGACCATGGCGTCCGCATCGCCACGCTTCAGCGCCAGGGCCGCAATAACCGTGTTGTCGGTGCGCACCATGGTGCGTGCGGCCTCCGTCGTCACGCCGCGCCGGCCGGCGAGTTCGATCAAGAGGTCGACATAGTGGCGATAGCGCGGATCGTCCTCCGGGTTGATCAGGCCGAAATCGACGCCCGGCTTGATGCGCAACCCATGACGCTTCAGGCGCACCTCGATGACATGCGGGCGGCCGATCAGGATCGGCTCGGCAATGCCTTCCTCAAGCACGACCTGTGCCGCGCGTAGCACGCGCTCGTCCTCGCCGTCGGCATAAATGACACGCTTGGCGGTCGACGTCTTGGCGGATGAGAACACCGGCTTCATCACCAGGCCTGAGCGGAAGACGAAGCGGTTCAGCTTGTCGATATAGGCGGCGAAGTCGGTGATCGGCCTTGTCGCGACGCCGGTGTCGCAGGCAGCCTTGGCGACCGCAGGTGCGATGCGCAGGATCAGGCGCGGATCGAAGGGCGAGGGGATCAGGAATTCAGGCCCGAAGATCGGCGTCTCGCCGGAATAGGCGCGTGCGGCGACATCGGAGGGTTCCTCGCGGGCCAGCGCTGCGATTGCCCGCACCGCCGCCATCTTCATCTCCTCATTGATGGCTCTGGCACCACAGTCAAGCGCGCCGCGAAAGATGTAAGGAAAACACAGTACGTTGTTGACCTGATTGGGAAAATCCGAACGGCCGGTGCAGATCATCGCATCGGGGCGCGCCGCGCGCGCTACTTCCGGCATGATCTCGGGATTTGGGTTGGCCAGCGCCAGGATCAGCGGCTTCGGCGCCATGTGCTCAAGCAGTTCGGGCTTCAGCGCGCCTGCGGCCGAGAGGCCGAGGAAGACGTCGGCGCCCGATATGACATCGGCCAGCGTGCGCGCCTCGGTGTCCTTCACATAGGGGTCTTTCCAGCGGTCCATTTCGTCGGTGCGGCCCTTGTAGGCGACGCCGAAACGGTCGGTGACCCAGATGTTTTCGACCCGTGCGCCAAGCGAGACCAGCAGGTTGAGGCAGGCAAGGGCGGCAGCGCCGGCGCCGGAGGTGACGATCTTGATGTCCGATATGGTCTTGCCGGCGAACTCCAGCCCATTGAGCACGGCGGCGGCGACGATGATGGCGGTGCCGTGCTGGTCGTCGTGGAACACCGGGATGCCCATGCGGGCCTTCAGCTGCTCCTCGACCTCGAAGCATTCGGGTGCCTTGATGTCCTCGAGGTTGATGCCGCCGAAGGTCGGCTCCAGCGCCGAGATCGTCTCGACCATGCGCTCGATCCCCGGCGCGTCGATCTCGATGTCGAAGACGTCGATGCCGGCGAACTTCTTGAACAGGACGGCCTTGCCTTCCATGACCGGCTTGGAAGCCAGCGGGCCGATATTGCCGAGGCCGAGCACGGCCGACCCGTTGGAGACGACACCGACCAGATTGGCGCGCGCCGTGTAGTCGGCGGCGGTCGCCGGATCGTCGCGGATTTCCAGGCAAGGGGCGGCGACACCAGGCGAATAGGCGAGCGCGAGGTCGCGTTGGTTGCCCAGCGGCTTGGTCGCCTGGATCTCGAGCTTTCCCGGTCTTGGGTGCTTGTGGAAATAGAGGGCGGCTTCGTCGAGGTCCGAACGTGCCGTCTTTTTGCTCTCGCCTTCCATGCGGCTGCTCCCTCGAAATCTGGCTGGAGATTCCCTTTTAGCATGCGGCCCAGGTTTTTCGCGACGCTAATCGACGCGCCGGCGGCAATACCCGGCGGCGCGTAGAAAGTCATGATCGATCAAATGCTTATGCCGATTTTCTGACAGATGGTTGCTGCAGTTTCACGGACAAGTTGACTAGAAGGCGCTGACGTAGAGACCGCCATCGACCGGTATGTTCTGCCCGGTCAGATAGCCGGCGTGGACCGAGCACAGGAAGGCGCAGATCTGGCCGAATTCCTCCGGCGTGCCAAGCCGTTTGGCCGGAACATCGGCGCTGATGCGGATCTTGCGGGCTGCGGCCGCCGCAGGGTCCTCGACGGTGCCGGCCTCGTGCGGGCCGCGCAGCCGGTCGGTGTCGAGCTTGCCCGGCAAAAGACTGTTGATGGTCACGTTGCGGTCGATCACCGTTCTGGCCACGCCGGCAAGGAACGAGGTCAAGCCGGCGCGCGCGCCGGACGACAGATCAAGGCCGGGGATCGGGACATAGACCGACAGCGAGGTGATGTTGACGATGCGGCCGAAGCCGCGCGACGCCATGCCGTCGAGGACGGCCTGGACAAGTTCGATCGGCGTCACCATGTTCTGGGTGACGCCTTCGAGGATCTTTTCGCGATCAAGCGTGCGGAAGTCGCGAAGCGGTGGTCCGCCATTGTTGTTGACGAGGATGTCCGGGTTGGGACAGGCCGCGAGCAGAGCCTCCTGCACCTCGGGCCTGGAGACGTCGCCAACGACTTCCGTCACCGTGACGCCATAGCGCTGGCGCAGTTCCGCGGCCGTTTTCGCCACCAGTTCGGCATTGCGCCCGTTGACGACGATGTCGCAGCCGGCTTCGGCCAGCGCCATCGCGCAACCGCGTCCAAGCCCCTTGCTCGAAGCGCAGACTATGGCCTTCTTCCCGCGAATGCCGAGATCCATGATGATTTTCTCCTTGTGAGCCGGCGGCAAGCTAGTCCTTCGGCTGGACCAATCGCAACCGTCATACGGTTGTTGCATGAATCGGGGCATAGCCTCTCGCGAAAGCAACGGTGAAATCGCGATGTCCGGCCAAGAGCCCCGCACTTTCCGCAGCATGTTTATTTCCGATGTCCACCTCGGCTCGAAGGCGGCCAAGGCCGAATTCCTGATCGATTTCCTTAGACATCACGATGCCGATATCATCTATCTGGTCGGCGACATCGTCGACGGCTGGCGGTTGCGGCGGAGTTGGCACTGGCCGCAAAGCCACAATGACGTCGTGCAGAAATTACTGCGCAAGGCACGCAAGGGCGCCAACATCACCTACATCGCCGGCAACCATGACGAATTCGCGCGCCAGTTCCAGGGCGTGCATTTCGGCGGCATTGTCGTCGCCGACCGCGCCGTCCACGAGACCGCCGACGGCAAGCGCCTGCTCATCATTCATGGCGACCAGTTCGACACCGTCGTCCACAATGCGCGCTGGCTCGCCTATCTCGGTGATCACGCCTATGACGCGGCCATGCTGGTCAACCGGGTTGTAACGCGGCTGCGACAGTTGCTCGGCCTGCCTTACTGGTCGTTTTCCTCTTGGGCCAAGGTCAACGTCAAGAAGGCGGTGAACTTCATAGGCTCGTTCCAGACCATGCTTGCGGACGAGGCGCGCCGCTCGCATGTCGACGGCGTCATCTGTGGCCACATCCATCATGCCGTCATCGAGAATTTTGGCGATGTCCAGTACATCAACACCGGCGACTGGGTGGAAAGCTGCACGGCCGTGGTCGAGCATTTTGACGGCCGGATGGAAATCCTGACCTGGGCGCAGGTGCTGCCCGAGGCGACGGACGAGCCGTTTATCCCGTTGCTCATCGAAGACCGGGTAGGGCAGGCGGCATAGGCCGAGTTTCGTTTCGGTTCTGGGATCAATCGATTAGTCCAACCGGTTTCGCCCGGTTTTCGCCCATGTTAAGGGATCGATACGCGTTGCCGTCCGGCCGAGTGCAGCGTGATTGGATCGATTCATGTCCCTGACGCCGCTTTCGCCCGAACAACTCGTCAAGCCGCGCCATTTCGAACTGCGCATGAGCCTGATCTTCGTGACGCTGTTCGTATCGCAAGGCACGCATCTGCCCTATTTTCCGCTCTGGCTGCAGGCGAAGGGCTTCGGCGCCGAACAGATCGCCGTGATCCTTGCCGCGCCGATGTTCTTGCGCGTCGTGACGACGCCTATGCTAACGGCATTTGCCGACCGGGCGAAGGACCGCGCCAACGTCTATATCGCGCTGGTCGCGGCAACGATGGCCATTTCGGCCGGCTATTTCCTGCCAGCGACTTACGCGATCGTGCTGGCCGTATCGCTGCTTTTGACGATCGTCTGGACACCGCATTCGCCAATGGCCGATTCGCTGGCGTTGTCTGGAGTGCGCCGCTTCGGCTCGAATTACACCGCTATGCGCAAATGGGGCTCGATCTCCTATCTCTGCGCCAATGTTGTGGGCGGTTTCATCCTGGCGGCGGCCGGAGCCAAAGCCGTGCCGATGATCATATTCGTGGCGCTTGCCGCAGCGCTTGTCGCAGCCCTGTTTGCGCCGCGCATGGGGCGGCCGCGCAAGGCCTCGCCGCTGTCGGCCGCAGAAATCCAGCATGCCGCGCCTAGCCTTTTCAATGCCTATTTCCTCTACTTCACCTTTGGTGTCGGCATCATTACCGCCAGCCACGCCTTCCTCTACGGCTTCGTCTCCATCTACTGGAAATCGATCGGCATCAGCGATTCCGTCGTCGGCCTGCTTTGGGCCTGGGGCGTGGTGTGCGAAGTCTGCATGTTTCTGTTTTTCAATCGCATTTTCGCCTCCGTGTCCGTCGTCAAAGTGATGGTGATCGCCGGCATTGGTTCGATCGTGCGCTGGATCATCTTTCCACTGGTATGGCCGCTCGGTCTCGGCATCCCCGGCTTCTTCGCCGTGCAGTCGCTGCATTCGGTGTCTGTCGCAATGGTGCTGATCGGCCTGCAGAAGATGATCGCCGAGACTGTCTCCGAAGAGCGCACCGGCGCTGCGCAAGGCATCGCCTATTTCTTCAATGGCTTCTTCATGGCCGCTGTTACGCTTGCTTCCGGCCCGCTCTATGACCGTCTCGGCGTCGATGGGTTCCTTGTGATGATCCCGATCGCTATCGTCGGCCTCGTGCTGATCGGGCTTGCAGCGCGCTCAGCCCCACAGCGTCGTATCGGGCGGTGACACCAGCGATCCCTGGTAGACAAGGCCTGGCACCCGGTCGCGGGCCAGCAGCAGCGGACCGTCGAGGTCGACGAAATCGGCATCCTGTGCGAGTAACACCGCCGGCGCCATGGCCAGCGATGTGCCGACCATGCAGCCGACCATCACGCCGAATCCGAGCTCGCGGGCGCGATCGCGCAACACCAATGCGGCTGTCAGGCCGCCCGACTTGTCGAGCTTGATGTTGACGGCATCGTAGAGGCCGACAAGCGCTTCGAGGTTCTTTGCCTCGTGCACGCTTTCATCGGCGCAGATCGGCACGGGATGCGCGATATGGCGCAGGATCTCGTCATGACCGGCCGGCAGCGGCTGCTCGATCAGTGTGATGCCTTGTTCGGCGGCAAAGGCGAGGTTCGCAGCGATGTTGTCGTCGCTCCAACCCTCATTGGCGTCTAGGATGATGCGGCTGTCGGGCGCCGCTTGCCTGACCGCGCGGATGCGGGCGATATCGTTGTCGCCACCGATCTTGACTTTGAGCAGCGGCCGCGCCGCATTGGCGCGGGCCTGCGCCGCCATCGCCTCCGGTTCGCCGAGCGACAGCGTATAGGCCGTCTCAAGGGCCCTTAAGGGAACTGCATCTATCGCATCCGCCACCGGTCTTCCGCTGATCTTTGCCTCCAGGTCCCACAGGGCGCAGTCGATGGCGTTACGGGCCGCTCCGGCCGGCATGGCATCGAGCAGGCCGGTTCGGCTGATGCCGCCAGCGATCCGGCCGCGCATGGCCTCGATCGCCTCCCGGACGCCGTCCATGGTCTCGCCATAGCGCTTGTAGGGAACGCATTCGCCACGGCCGGTGTGGCCGCCCTCGCTGATCGTGCAGGCGATCACCTCGGCTTCGGTCTTGGAACCGCGCGAAATGGTGAAGGTTCCGGCGATGGGAAAACGCTCGGCCTCAACCGAAATGACACGCACCATATTTTTCTGCTCCGGCTATGCGACAAGCGTCGTCGGCAAATCGACAGGTCAGACCCGTCAGGCTAAACAGGACGCCATGTTGACCATCGGCAAGCGCGACGCAAGCGGCACGACCGCGGGGGAGGCTGACCACGAACCGCGCGTGGCGATCGGCGAGGAGGACGGCGTTCTCGGCTGCGCTTTCTCCGGAATCTGGACGACACGGACCGTCGCACTGATCGACGCGGAGATGCGCAAGATCGAGAAGCGAAGCGGTTTCAAGATCTTGGCGCTCGATCTTTCCAACATCGAGAAGATGGATACCGCCGGCGCCTGGCTGATCGACCGGCTGGTCAGCGCCTTCGAGAAGAAGGGCGTCAAGATCCAGATGCAGGGCCAGAGCGAGATCGCTTCGATCCTGCTCGACGCGGTGGGCGAGGCTGTTCGGCGCGAACCCGAATCCGGTCCAGCGCGGCCGCCCAACATCGTCATTCGCGCGCTGGAGGCGGTTGGCCGGCGCGTCTACGAGATGCGCGACGATTTCCTCGCCTCGATGAACATCCTCGGCGCCACCATCCGCGGTGCTCAGATGAAGCTCGGGCGCGGTCATGCCGTCAATCCTGCGGCGATCTTCAACCAGATCGATCGCATGGGCGTCGGCGCCATTCCGGTGGTGGTGCTGATGTCGGCGATCGTCGGCGCCATCGTTGCCCAGCAAGGCGCCTACCAGCTCAGCTATTTCGGGGCCGACATCTTCGTCGTCGACCTCGTCGGCGTGCTGATCCTGCGCGAGCTTGGCGTGCTGATGACGGCGATCATGATCGCCGGCCGCTCCGGCAGCGCGATCACCGCCGAGATCGGCTCGATGAAGATGCGCGAGGAGGTCGACGCACTGAAGGTCATCGGGCTCAACCCGATCGGCGTCCTGGTCTTTCCGCGGCTCGTGGCGCTGGTCATCGCCTTGCCGTGCTTGACCATCATCGCCAATTTCGCCGCACTCGGCGGTGGCATCCTGGCCGCGTGGCTCTATTCCGACATCCCGCCGGCTGCTTTCATCGACCGGTTACGCGTTGCCATCGACCTCAGCACGATCTTTTCCGGCCTGATCAAGGCGCCATTCATGGCGATGATCATCGGCACGATTGCCTCGGTCGAAGGCATGAAGGTCGGCGGCAGTGCCGAATCGCTCGGCCAGCACGTCACCGCCTCGGTGGTGAAGTCGATCTTCGTCGTCATCATCCTCGACGGGCTTTTCGCCATCTTCTACGCAGCGATCGAGTTCTGAGATGAAGCTGCGAAGCCGGAAAAAGGTAAGTGCACTGGCGGACGACACGGGTGAGGGCGACATCGTGCTTTCCGCGCACGACATCAGCGTGTCCTTCGCCGACAAGCTTATCCTGGACAAGCTGTCGCTCGACATAAGGCGCGGCGAGATCCTTGGCTTTGTCGGCGCCTCGGGTGCCGGCAAGTCGGTTCTGCTGCGCACCATTCTCGGTCTGACGCGCAAGCAGTCGGGCACGATCAAACTGTTCGGTGTCGATATCGAGAAAGCGAGCGATATGGAGCGGCTGCGCATCGACATGCGCCTTGGTGTGCTGTTCCAGCATGGCGCCCTGTTTTCTGCGCTGACGGTGCTGGAGAATGTCCAAGTGCCGATGCGCGAATATCTCGACCTGCCGCGAAAGCTGATGGACGAACTGGCATTGCTCAAGATCGAACTGGTCGGGCTGCCGCCCGATGCGGCGCAGAAATTCCCGTCCGAACTGTCCGGCGGCATGATCAAGCGCGCCGCACTGGCGCGGGCGCTCGCGCTCGACCCCGACATCGTCTTCCTCGACGAGCCGACGTCGGGCCTGGATCCGATCAGTGCGGCGGAATTCGACGAACTGGTGGTCAAGCTGCGCGACACGATGGATCTGACCGTCTACATGGTCACGCATGATCTCGACACGTTGTTCACGGCTTGCGACCGGGTGGCAGTGCTTGGCAACAAGAAGGTGCTGGTCGAAGGCACGATAGACGACATGCTGAAGAGCGAGGAACCGTGGGTAAAGTCCTATTTCCGCGGAAAACGCGCCCGGCAACTTGATCTTGCGGCGCGCGCATAGCCATAAGTGGGATAATGGAAACCAGAGCCAACTACGTCATTGTCGGCATTTTCACGCTGGCTGCGATCCTGGCGGCGTTTGCCTTCGTCTACTGGACGGCGGCGATCGGCGACAAGGGCGAGACGACGTTGCTGCGCGTGCGTATTCCGGGCTCGGCCTCCGGGCTTGGCCGCGGCAGTTTCGTGCTTTTCAACGGCGTTAAGGTCGGCGACGTCAAGCGCGTCTATATCGACGTCGACAATCCGACGGTTGCCATCGCTGACACCGAGATCGACCGCCTGACGCCGATCACCAAGTCGACGCAGGCCGATATCGGTCTCGCCGGCCTCACCGGACAGGCCAACATCGAGCTCAAGGGCGCCGACCCCAAGGAAGTAAAGCTCCTTGACCAGGCGGAAAAGGAAGGCAAGGTGGCCGAGATCGTCGCCAACCCGTCGGCGGTGACCAACCTTTTGCAGACAGCGCAGAACATCTTTACGCGCGCCGACAAGGTGCTGACCGAGCTCGAAGGCTTCACCAAGGACGTTCGCGGTCCGCTGACGCAGACCGTGCAGAATGTGCAGACCTTCTCGGATGCGCTGGCCAAGAATTCGGACGGCATCGACAAGTTCCTGTCCGCGGCCAGCACGCTGGCGGATGAGCTGAAAGGCGTTTCCGGCAAGCTCGATGGCACGCTGAAGGCAGCCGAAGGCCTTCTCAATGCCGTCGACAAGGACAAGATCAAGAGCATTGTCGCCAATGTCGATACGGTGACTGGGAACCTCAAGGAGACTTCGAAACAGCTCGACGGCGTGATCAAGAATGTGGATACCGCGGTTGGGTCCGTCAACGATTTCGCCAAGCAGACGCAAGGCACGCTGGCCAAGGTCGACGGCGTGCTCGACGGCATCGATCCGGCGCAGGTGCGCACGGCGCTCGCCAATATCCAGAAGGCCAGCAAAAACGCCGACAAGGCCGCCGCCGATATCGCAGAGGTGACCGGCAAGTTTGCCAACAGGGCCGACGACATCGACCAGACGATCAAGGATGCCAAGCAACTGGCGCAACGGCTCAACGACGCTTCGGTGCGTGTCGACGGCATCCTCGCCAGGGTCGACACCTTGCTCGGGTCGGGGCAGGCCGACGGCGTGATGGCCGATGCCAGGGCGACGCTGAAATCGTTCAAGCAGGTCGCCGACACGCTGAATTCGCGCCTTGGCGTCATCACCGACAATCTGGCGCGCTTCTCGGGCCAGGGGCTTTCGAATGTCGAGGCGCTGGTGCAGGACAGCCGCCGTTCGATCAGCCGCATCGAGGAGGCGGTGACCGATCTCAGCCGCAATCCGCAGCGCATCCTTTCGGGTGGCGATGGCGAGGTTCGGCAGTTCGATGGCAGGGCGCGGCGTTGACTTCGGCGTCGGCGCGCCCCAAGAACATGAGCCGCGAAAGCGGGTCGATCTTACGATCCGGGGACAACGGGGACCGCGCGTGAAGTCTGTGTGGGTGAAAACGGGCGGGTTGACATCGGCTGCGGCACTGCTTGCCCTGACGCTGGCCGGCTGCGCGGCGTTGGGCGGCAAGCCCGCGCCGCTCGATACGTTCGAGCTGTCGGCGCCTTCGGTCGACGCGCATGGCCACAGCCGCCGCCAGATCCTGATCGCGCAGCCGTCGGCGCTCAAGGCGCTGGACAGCCAGAACGTCGTCATCAAGCCATCGGATCGCTCGATCCAGTATCTCAAGGGTGCGCAATGGGCCGACCGGCTGCCGCTGATCGTGCAGGCGCGGCTGGCCGAGACGTTCCAGCGTTCGGGCAGCTTTGCCGGTGTCGGCAAGCCGGGTGAGGGCCTGGCGATCGACTATCAGGTGATCGTCGAGATCCGATCCTTCGAGGTGCGCGTCGACGGCGGCGAGCATGCCGAGGTCGATCTGTTCGTGCGCATCCTCAACGACCGCAATGGCGAGGTGCGTGCTTCCAAGAGCTTCACCGCATCCGCGCCCGTTTCGGGCAGCGGCAATCCCGCCTATGTCAGCGCACTCGACAACGCGTTCGGCGATGCCGCCAAGCAGATCGTGGGCTGGACGGATTCGGTCATCTGATTTCCGTAAAGGCTTGATCGCACAGCACTTGTGACAGCGCTGATGCCCGAGGCACTGCGACGGGCGCCGCGCCGCAGACGTGCCAACAGCACAAATCGGTCGAAATGAAAAAGGCGGGAAATTTCCCGCCTTTTTGTTTGTTGCCCTATCGGCTGATCAATGCAGGCGGCCACTTGCATGGGCCAGCATGGTGTAGACTTTGCCGGTGTCCGAGGTCAGGTAGGTCTGCGCCATGATGTTGTCGCGGTCGTTGCGCGAGACATCCTTGAGCAGCTTCTCGAAATCGTCGCAGTAGCGGTCGACGGCGGCGCGGAACTCGGCTTCCGCCTGATACTTGCGGCGGATCTCGTCGAACGTCTGCTGGCCCTTCAGCGTGTAGAGCCGTCTTGTGAACACGTCACGCTCACCGCGCCGGTAGCGGTTCCACAACTCGATCGAAGCATCGTGGTCGATGGCCCGCGCGATATCGACAGAGAGCGAGTTCAGCGATTCCACGACATGCAGTGGCGAACGCTGCGCAGGCGCCGCGCGCGGCGCTTCAGCGGGCGCTGCGGGAGCTGCCGACCTCAGGTCCTCGTCGTTCGACGCCGCGGTCAGGAGATCACGCACCCAGCCGCCTTGCGGCGTGCGTGTATCACCACGCTGGCGCGGTGCCGCCTCGGCCGGACGCTCAAGGTCGAGCGTGCCGCGCAATGCAGGGCCGCCCAATGGCGCCTGAGGCGTGCGCAGCTCCGGCTGCGGAGCCGGTGCGCGACGCGCCGGCTCGGCAGCGCGTGCGGCCGGCGCTTGCGGCGCCGGGCGCAGATTGCGGGGCTCTGATCCATCACCGCCGCGACCGGACTTGGCAACGATGTCCGAAAGCTCTTTCAAGGCGTTGATCTGCTCGGAAACGGCGCGGCGGATGGCCGAGGTCGATTCCTTGGCCTCTTCCGGCATCTCGATGACGCCCTTCTTGAGCTCGGCGCGGGTGAGATCAAGTTCGCTCTTGATCGAGCCCGCGGTGCGCCGCATCTCCTCGGTCGCATCGGCGAAGCGCTTGGTTGCCGAATCGACGACGTCGGTGATGGCGTTGCGGATCTTGTCGGCCGACTCCATCGTCTTGCCTTCGGCGTTCTGCAGCGTCTGGCCAACGAGATTTTCGAACGAGCGCATGACCCTTTCGAGATCTTCCGACTTCTTGACCAGGCCGACGGCGAGATCCTCGAGCGACGACTGCCGTTCGAGCGTGTGTTCGAGGTTGCTCTGGGCCGAGCTCAACAAGTCCGAAGCGCTGGACAGCAGCCGGCTGTGTTCGTCGAACTTGGTGGCGATCGAGGCGACCTCACGCAAGGTGGACGACGACAGTTCCGTCAGCCTTGTCGTGTTCGAATCGACCAGTCGCGCCGAGCTGGCGAAGGTCTGCGCGGCCTTCTCCGTGGTGGCGGCGAAGCTTTGCGTGCTGCCGCTCAGGCGTTCATCGACCTGGCCGAGATTGACCGCGGCCTGCTCGATCAGCTGACCGAGCTGCGAGCTGGACTTGGTCATGCGGCCGATGAGGTCGGCGACGCTATCGGACAGCGACGAGCGGGCGCCTTCGACCGCCGACAAGGTCTCGGCGGTGCGGCTGGCAAGCGCGTCGACAAGTGCGGCATTTTGGCTGCGCAGCTTCTCGGTGGCGCGTTCGGTGACCTCTTCCATGCTCCTTTGCAGTTCCGAGCCGCCCTGGGCGAAGCGCTCGACCAAAGGCCGTGCGGTTTCGTCGAGGATCTTCGACATTTCGGCCGAACGCGCCGCGAGCATGGTGTTGAGTTCGCGGGTGTTGGCGCCGATCGTCTTGGCGGCATCGTTGGTGCTCTGGCCGATATGCTGGCCAACCGCGGTGAACGTCTCCGCGATCACATTGGCGCGCGAGACGAGTTGCGCCTCGGCATTCGACACCTGCTCGTTGAGCTTCTGGCCCATCGTCTCGGCCGTATGGGCGAGGCGGTTCTCAACGCCTGAGACCTGCTCTTCGACGCGGGCGGCCGCAGCCGCCGCGCTCGATGCGAGCCGCTCGTCAGCGCCGGTAAGCGCCTGCTCGATTTCGCGGGCATGCACGGCCATCTCCTGGCCGGTCCGCCTTGCGCGTTCGGCGACCCTTTGCTCGGTATCGGCAAAGGCGCCGACAATGGTCTCTGCATGCTCGCCGATCGTCGTGGTGCTGTTGGCGATGCGCGATACCAGACGCTGATCGGCATCATCGAAGATGCGGCCGATTTCCGAGGCACGGCTCGACAGTGCTTCCGAGCCTTCGGCGATGCGCGAGACCAGTTGCTGGTCGGCGGCATCGAAGATGCGGCCAAGGTCCGACGCGCGCGCGGCAAGCGCTTCGGCCGATTCGCCGATGCGCATGCCGAGCCGCTGGTCGGCGCCTTCGAAGTTGCGCAGGATGTCGCCGGCACGCGCGGCCAGCGACTGGGCCGTTTCGATGGCGCGGGCGACCAGCTTCTGGTCGGCGGCATCGAACGTGCCGGCAATCTCGCTTGCACGAGCTGCCAGATGGTCGGCGGTGTCCTGGGCCCGGGCGGTCAGCTGATCGGCGGTCTCCTGGGCGCGGGCGGCGAGCTTCTGGTCGGCCATGTCGAAGGCGCCGGCGATCTGGCTGGCACGGGCGGCCAGCTGATCCGCTGTTTCATGAGCGCGGGCCAGCAGCGAGCTGGATGTATCGTCAGCACGGGCAAGCAAGGCGTTCGACGTATCTTCCGCACGGGCGTGCAGGCGACGGTCGGCGTCCTCGAACGTGCGGGCGATGTCTTCGGCCCGCGCCAGCAGGGCCGCAGAGGTCTGCTCGGCGCGCTCGGCGATCTTGCGGTCGGCGTCGCTGAACGCAGCGCCGGCCTGCTCATGCAGCGTGCTGGTGACTTCCAGCACCTTTTCGCGCAGGGCGCCGGCGACAAACACAGCGCTCTTCTCGAGCACGCCGCGGATGTTGTCGACACCTGTTGAAAGCGCACGCTCCATGGTGCCGGCGCGCTCCTCGATAATGCCGGTCTGACGGCTGAACGCCTGCTCGATCTTTTCGACATCCCCGGCGATTGCCGCGGAGATATCGGTGCTCCTGGCGGCGATCTGATCGATATGGCCCGACAGCGAGCGATCGACGTCCCTGCGGGTCTCAGCGAGCTTGCCGAGATCCTCTTCCAGCGCGCGGGTCAGCATATTGCGACCTTCGGACAGCTTGCCGACATGTCCGGCAATGACGTCGTCGATCTCGCTGCGGCTTTCGGTGAGCTTCTGCAGGTCAGCTTCCAGGGCGCGTTTGAGGATGTCGCGGCCCTCGGCCAGTTTCTCCACCTGACCGGCGACCAAACCGTCGATGCTGGAGCGGCTTTCGGCCAGCTTGGCCAGATCGGCTTCCAGCGCGCGCTTGAGAACGTCGCGGCCTTCGGCGAGCTTCTCGACCTGGCCGGCGACCAGACCGTCGATGCTGGAGCGGCTCTCGGCCAGCTTGGCGAGATCGTCCTCGAGTGCCTTCGACAGGGTCGAACGCTCCTGGACAAGCCTTTCCGCGTGGCTGTTGACAAGGCCGCCGACGTTCTCGAGGTCGGCCTCGAGTGACCTCGACAGTGTCGAACGATCCTGGGCGAGCCGTTCGGAATGGCTGTTGATCAGACCGCTGACGTTTTCGAGGTCGGCCTCAAGCGCTTTCGACAGCGTCGAACGATCCTGGACGAGCCTTTCGGAATGGCTGTTGACCAGGCCGTTGACGCTTTCGAGATCAGCCTCGAGCGCCCGGGCGAACTGTGCCCGGTCATCGACCAGTTTCTGCGACTGGTCGGCAATGGTCCCCTTGATCGCATTGAGGTCGGCTTCCAGAGCGCGCCGCAGGATGTCGCGGCCTTCCGCCAGCTTCTCGACCTGACCGGCAACCAGCCCATCGATGCTGGAGCGGCTGTCGGCAAGCTTGGCGAGGTCGTCCTCAAGGGCCTTGGAAAGGGCGGAGCGATCCTGAACCAGCTTGTTCATGTGGTCGGCGATGACGCTGTTCACATTCTGCAGGTCGGTTTCCAGCACCCGCGAAAGCTGCCCGCGATCCTCGGCCAGCTTTTCCGACTGGCTGGCGATGACACCCTTGATCGTGTTCAGATCGGATTCCAGCGCGCGCTTGAGAATATCGCGGCCTTCCGCCAGCTTCTCGACCTGACCGGCGACCAGACCGTCGATGCTCGAACGGCTTTCGGCCAGCTTGGCAAGGTCGGCTTCAAGGGTCTGCGACAGCAGGCTGCGGTCCTCGGCCAGCCGTCCCGAATGGCTTTCGATCAGGCCGCGTATGCCGGACAGATCGTTGTCGAGCGAATGGGAAAGCTGCGTGCGGTCCTCCGCCAGTTTGGCGGAATGGGTTTCAATGAGGCTCTTGATGCCGATTATGTCGTTTTCCAACGCCTTGGCGAGCACGGCGCGGCCCTCGGCGATCTTTTCCACCTGACCGGCGACGAGACCGTCGATGCTGGCCCGGCTGTCGGACAGTTTGCCGAGATCTGCTTCCAAAGCGCGCGACAGGATGTTGCGGCCCTCGGCGAGCTTCCCGACGTGCCCGGCAACCATTTCGTCAATGATCGTACGAGCTTGCACCAGTTTTCCGGAGTCTTCGTTCAAGGCAGTGGAGAGCCTGTTGCGGCCCTCTTCCAGCCTTTCGAGATGGCTGCCGAGCGACGCATCTATGGCTGCCCGCGATTCATTGACCTTGCGCAGGTCCTCTTCGAGAGCGCGCGAGATCAGGCTGCGGCCTTCGGCCAGCTTCTGCACCTGGTTGGTCACCGCCGCATCGATGCCGGCGCGGCCCTCGGCGAACTTCGCCAGGTCGGCCTGCATCGCCTCGGCCATGCGCTCGCGGCTTTCGGACAGCTTCCTGCTGTGGTTCTCGACGGCTTCCTCGATACCGACGCGGGCGTCGGCGAGTCGCTGGATGTCGCTGTCGAACGAACGCGATACGACGTGACGGGCGGCTTCCATGCGCCCGGCGAAGTCGCTGGCGCGGGCTTCGAGCATGGAGGAGGTCGAGGTGACGATGTCGGCCATGTCGGCGCCGATCTGGGTCTTGCCCTGATCGATCATCGCCGACAGCGTATCCTTGCTCTCGGCAAAGGTATGGGCGATTTCGCGGGCGCGCTCGACCAGCGTCTCGTTGATCTGGCGGGCGCGGGCCTCGAGTGCCGCATTGAGCTTCTGCGTTCCGGTGTCCAGCGCCTCGGCGCGGGTCTGGAATTCGCTGATCAGCGCCTGGCCGCGTTCGGCGAGCGTCCGCTCGATGCCGTTGAGGCTGGCCTCGAATTCGGAATTGAGGGTGCGCGCGGCACCGCCAAGCAGTGACACCATGCCTGTGGTGCGATCGTCGAGCAGATCGGTCAACGACCGCGTCAGGCCATCCGTGGTGTCCGTCAGCTTGGCAATGCGGGTGTCGAGAAGGCTGGCGAAGGCCTCGCCCGAGGTCGACAGACGGTCGGTGATCGAATCGAGCCGGCCTTCGACCGAATCGAAGATCGACATCGAGCTTTCGTTGATGCGGTCGATCAGCGTGTCGCCGGAATTGGTGATCGTCATCGACAATTTGGTCGATGCATTGAGGATCGAGTCACGGATGATGTCGGAGGCGGCGCCGATCTCGTCCTTCAGTGTCTCGTGCGCACCGGTGATCGAGGCGCGGACGCGCTCGGCATGGGTGACGACGGCTTCGCGCTCGCTGCCGAGTCCGTCGACGAGCGAACGGATACGGGATTCATTCTCGGAATAGGAGCGTTCGATCTGGTTGACTTCGCTGTGGACCAGCGTTTCCAGCTCGACGGCGCGGGCAAGCGTGCGTTCAATGCCTTCGCCCATGGCCGCGACCTCGCGACGAACAGCCTGGCCGATCATCATGACGCGATCCTGGGCAAGGTTTTCCGGCTCGGTCAGGCGAAAGGCCACTTCGGTCATCGACTGGGCGGCGATGCGCATTTCCTGGGCGCGGCGAATCATTGCCGCGAAGGCCCAAAACAGGATGACGGGCACGATCGCCGCGACGGCGAGGCCGATCAGCTCCGGACGGGCAAGGAACTGGTCGAGCGTACGGATTCTCCAGATGCTCGGTCCGAAAAGGAGGTTGGCCAAGCCGCCGGCGCCGGCGAACCAGGCGAGCGAAACGAAGGCAACCACCCAGTAAATGGTGTTCGAGGCACGCCTGTTGAGGCTGTGCAGAAGAGTCTTGTAGTCCTTCTGGCGATCGTCATTGGCCGGCGCGAAACCCGCGGGCTGGGCGCCATTGCGTGATTCCACGGGGCGCAACTCGGCAGGCTTGGCCTTTGGCGCGGGTTTTGCGGCCTGGTTCTGGTTGACCACGGACTCTGGTTTCTGATTGCGTCCCTCGCGCGCCAGCTCATCGGCGGCCTGGGATATCTGCGCTTCCAGATCCTCCATCGAAGCCGCGATGTCGAGGTCGCCGCTGCCGACATCATTGCTGAGGTCGAGATCGAGCGCCTTTTCCAGTTCCCTGGCCACGTCGCTGTCGAGAGTTCTCGTCGTCGTTGGTTTCTTTGCCATGCCTTCGCTACCCTGTACTAGCTGCCGCGGGCTTATAATTCTGTTTGTCGTACCCCGCGCAGGAGGCTGAAAATGGACCCCTCGTATCGTAATGACACAGGGGGGTAAAGAAAACATGCATTCCGCGAGATACGTAAAACTTTAAATATAGGGTTAACGCAACCGTGATTTGGGCGCCGTTTTGGCAACATTTTTCCGGGCCATTCATTAACCCGTTGTCCATTGGATTCGCCTAGGCTTTTTGGGCGATCGAAGAAACGGAGTTCGAGTTCATGCGTGGCGAAAGCGGCATTGCCTTCTCAATGCCCGGAGGCGACGTATCCGGACCTAGGCGGTCACGGCCGGTCGATTTGGCACACCTTGCCCGCCAGACCATGGGCGACCGCAGCCTCGAGCAAGAGGTGCTGGCGCTGTTTGTACAACAGGCGCTGTCGGTGCGCGACAAAATACTGGATGCCGACATTAAGGACCGGCTTCTGCTGGCGCATGGGCTGAAGGGTTCGGCACGGGGTGTCGGTGCCTTTGCCATCGCCGATTGCGCCACCGAGATCGAGCACCGGCCGGAAGACAACCAGACACTCAGGCGGCTCGGTACGCTGATCGACGAAGTGCGCGATTTCATCGCCGCCATCAGTCGCTGAATCCCACGCCAAACCCGGTTTGCGGAAATACGTCACGGAGCGACGCTTTCGCGCGGCAGTTGACTTGCTCGCCGGAGTGATTATCTCGGCTGAGACTCCCTTCAGGTGACAAATGACCAAGCTGACTTTCATCGCCCATGACGGCACACATTTCGACATGGACGCCGAGAACGGCTCGACGGTGATGGAGAACGCGATTCGCAACGCCGTGCCCGGGATTGAGGCGGAATGCGGCGGTGCCTGCGCCTGTGCTACCTGTCACGTCTATGTCGACGAAGCATGGACGGCTGAAGTCGGCGAGCCGGAAGCGATGGAAGAAGACATGCTGGACTTCGCCTACGACGTCCAGCCGAACTCACGGCTGTCGTGCCAGATCAAGGTGCGCGACGCGCTGGACGGTCTCATTGTGCGGGTGCCCGCCCGCCAGGGCTGAGACACCGGTTTTTTGCCGGCTGCTGCTTGGCAGCGGCGGATCGCTCATGCAGTGTCTCGACAACACACTACAGCGCCCGCGCGTCCGCTGGGCGCACAAGGACGCTGTAGTGGTTCTATTTGGCGCATGATCCTTTCCGAAAATCGATTGCGATTTTCGGGGTCATGCACAGCGAGGCATGGCATGACCGGCACCATCACCACAGACGTCCTCATTGTAGGGGCAGGGCCAGTCGGCCTCTTCGCGGTGTTCGAACTCGGCCTGTTCGACATGAAGTGCCACCTGATCGACATCCTCGACCGGCCGGGCGGCCAATGCGCGGAACTCTATCCGGAAAAGCCGATCTACGACATTCCCGGCTGGCCTTCGATCTCGGCGCAGGGGCTGGTCGACAAACTGCTTGAGCAGATCGCGCCATTCAAGCCTGATTTCACCTACAACCGAATGGTTTCCAGTCTGGAAAAGCTGGAGGACGGCAGTTTTCGCGTCACCACCGACGAGAACGAGGTGTTCGAGGCCAAGGTGGTGGTAATTGCCGCCGGCGGCGGCTCGTTCCAGCCCAAGCGTCCGCCGATTCCGGGCATCGAGCCCTATGAAGGCAAGAGCGTCTTCTATTCGGTGCGCCGGATGGAGGATTTTCGCGACCACGACCTCGTCATTGTCGGAGGCGGCGACTCGTCGCTCGACTGGACACTCAACCTGCAGCCGGTGGCAAAGAGCGTGACGCTGGTGCACCGGCGGCCCGAGTTCCGTGCCGCCCCCGACAGCGTCAACAAGATGTATGCGATGCAGGAGATGAAGCAGCTGAAGTTCCAGGTCGGGCAGGTGACCGGATTGACCGGCGCCGACGGCCAGCTGTCATCGGCCAGCATCAAGGGGCCGGATGGTGATGTCGAGGTGCCCTGCACGCGCATGCTTCCGTTCTTCGGACTGACCATGAAGCTCGGCCCGATCGCGGAATGGGGCCTCAATCTTCACGAAAACCTCATTCCGGTGGATACCGAGAAGTTCCAGACATCGGTGCCCGGCATCTTCGCCGTCGGCGACATCAACTGGTATCCGGGCAAGCTGAAGCTGATCCTGTCGGGCTTCCACGAGGTGGCGCTGATGGCCCAGGCCGCCAAGCGCATCATCAGCCCCGGCGAACGCATCGTCTTCCAGTACACGACCTCGTCGACCAGCCTGCAGAAGAAGCTCGGCGTGGTGGAAGCTTCCTGAGGCGCGTCGCTTTGCATCGAATTCAGTCGACGCGTTTTACGTCTTTTGTCAGTCGGCCAACACTGGAGCTTCTGGACGGCCGCGCAGCGGCTTTTCCGGCATCATCACGAGCGCGACGAGCGCCATGACCAACATCGCGGCCGCGGCAAAGAAGATCATCGCGAATGCCAGTGCCTCGACGGTGGTGCTGGTCGCCTGGGTGCCTTCTCCGGCAAGCGGCAGGCCGTAGCCGAGCGCGACCGCACCAAGGATGGCGACGCCAAGCGCGCTGCCCAAAGAGCGAAGGAAGGTCAATACGCCGGTGGCGACGCCCAGATGGGCCTGATCGACGGCATTCTGAACCGACACGGTGGCAACCGGAAATGTCGTGCCGCTGCCCAGGCCGATGCAGGTCGTCAGAATCTCGACGATCAGCAGCGAAGCATGTCCCGCCACAAGGCTGAGTATGCCGAGGCACAGGATGGCGAAGGTCACCCCTATCATCGCGATCCGCTTGTAGTGAACGAACCGGGAAATCGTGCGGCCGCTGAATGTCGCGCCCGCAACGGTACCGAGCATGAGCCCAAGCATGGCGGTTCCCGATTCACTGGCCGAAAGCCCGAGGATGGACTGCAAGTAGACCGGCAGGTAGACCGCGAGCCCGATATTGGCGGCCTGCAGCAGGAACAATGACAACGTGCCGGCAAGGACGATCGGGTTGCCAAGCACTTCGAGCGAGATCAGCGGTTCGGCCGCGCGCAGCAGCCGCAACGCAAAGGCGCTCCAGATGACCGCTGAACAGGCGAGCAGCCCGAAGATTTCGCGTGACAGCCATGGATATTCGCTGCCACCCCAGTTCAACGCCAGCAACAGCAAGGCGGTGGCCGCGACGAGCAGCAATGCACCGAGGCCATCGATGCGATGGTGTTTTGCAGCGATCGGCAGCTTTCTCAGCGGCTTGTTGATGATGGCCATGGCGAAGAGACCAAGCGGAATGTTGATCCAGAAGATCAGCGACCAGTGGAGATGCTCGGCGAAGGTGCCGCCCAAAAGCGGGCCTGCGATGCTGGCGACCGCCCAGGTTCCCGCGATCCAGGCCGAGTAGCGCGCGCGCTCGCGCGGCGGCACGAGGTCACCGATCACGGTCTGTGCCAGCGCAAACAGGCCGCCGCCACCGGCGCCCTGAATCGCGCGGCCGACGATCAGGATCAGCATGTTAGGCGCCATGGCGCTAACCAGGGAACCGGCAAGGAAGATGAGAATTGCGGCGTAAATCGTTGGCCGGCGACCATAAACGTCCGATATCTTGCCATAGAGCGGCGCCATCGCGGTGGCGGTCAACAGGTAGCCGGTCACGATCCAGGGCAGATATTCAGCATGGCCGAGCAGGCGAGCCATGGTCGGCATCGCTGGCGCGACGATGGTCTGGTCAAGCGCGGCCAGGAGCATTGACAAGAGTACGCCACCGATGATGGCGTTCTTTTCGCTTTCGCTGAGAGGCGCGTCGGTCTTCACCACGGTCTGACTATCGACAGCCTGGTCCATGATCGTTCATCCGTAAGCTTGCGATTTGACCGGCGCTGTTCAGCCGTTCCGGTCCTTTGACCGTCATGATCGCATTGGCGTTTTGAACTCGCGCTGGCGAGCCTGATATATGTCGTCCCATATAGGCCGATTTCGACAGGGGCTCGAAAGTTTTTCAAAGCTGGCACTACGCTTCGGCGAATTTGGCTTCGTCAGTTCGAGTGCGTTCAGGCCGGTGGCCGTTGGCCGCTGCCGATGCGCTCCATCCGGTAGCGCAGCAGCCTCAGGATGCGGCTTTCGAAATTGGCGCTTTCGACACGGTCGAACTGGATCTGGGCCCGGTCGTGCTTGGCAAGAACGGCCGCGGTGATTGCGGCGGCTTTGGCTTTGGCGGCGTCGCAGTTTTTTTGCGGGTAGGTGGCCTTCAGGGCCTTCTCGAGTTCGCCGCCATGGTTCTTGGCGATCTCGACATGGCGCTCCTCATGGCGCTTGATGTCGGCGGACAGCGTATCCCAGAACAACTTGACATCGGCATCGGCCTTGCGCGGGCGGCGCCACTCGGGAAGGATCACCTTCACCTTGACGGTCACCACAGCGTCGGCGATCCGGCAGGAGTTCGATGTCTGCGCATAGCTGATACGGGTGGTGAAGGCCATCTGGGTGGCGCCCGGGTGCCGCGCGCCCGTGCTTTTCACCTCCGGTCCGCGTTTGGAAAGCTGTGCCTCGATGTCTTCCAGCGTACTGCCGCCAATAGCGAAGTAGCTGTACGTCTTGACGAGATTAGCCGCACCCGCCGGGAGCGGGGTCACGGCGAGCAGCAGCGCGCAAGCCAAGGATTGTTTCATGCCAGGCATGGATCGTTTCATCATGTTGCCTCTTCGACCACCTTGCGTTACGGCCGTTGCCGGCGCAACGGAATTGATCCGCCAGGGATCACACATGGTGACGAGCAATGACGGCTAGGCGATGGCAGTTGGCGCATGGACGCCATCTCGACCTTGGCGGCAAGGCCGTGGTTGTCGGCATCCTCAATGTCACGCCCGACAGCTTTTCCGACGGCGGCCTGTTCGACGCCGCCGAAAAAGCGCTGGTCCAGGCACGGCGCATGATCGGGGAAGGGGCGCTGGCCGTCGATGTCGGCGGAGAATCGACCCGCCCAGGTGCTGCCGCGGTGTCGGCCAGCCAGGAACAGGCCCGCATCCTGCCGGTGATCGAAGCGCTGGCGAGCACCAAGGAGGTGCTGATTTCGGTCGACACCTATCGCGCCGACACCGCCCGGCTTGCGGTTGCCGCCGGCGCGCATATCGTCAACGATGTCTGGGGGCTGCAGCGCGAACCCGACATTGCGCGTGTCGCGGCCGATACCGGCGCCGGGCTTGTCATCATGCATACGGGGCGAGATCGCCAGAAGCTGCCGGACGTGATTGCCGATCAGCTGGCGTTCCTGCGGAAATCGCTCGAAATCGCCCACCAGAACGGCGTTGCCGACGATCATATCGTGCTCGATCCCGGATTCGGCTTCGCCAAGGAGACGGCGGAGGAAAATCTCGACCTGATGGCGCGCTTTTCGGAGCTGCATACGCTCGGCTTGCCGCTGATGGCTGGAACGTCTCGAAAACGCTTCATCGGCACGGTCACGGGTCGCGATGCGGCCGACAGAGGTGTTGGAACAGCGGCGACCAGCGTCATCTTGCGGCTCAAGGGCGCCGACCTGTTTCGCGTCCACGATGTCGCATTCAACGTGGACGCATTGGTGCTCGCAGATGCTATGCTGGCGCGTCAAACCGACCGGGCGAGAAACTGAGCGATGTATGTCATCCGCATGAAGAACTGCGCTTTCTTTGCCCGGCATGGCGTGCTGGACGAGGAGGAAAGGCTCGGACAGCGCTTCTATGTCGATGCCGCTCTCACCGTCGATCCCGGCCGGGCGCTTGTCGAGGATTCCATCGAGGACACCGTCAACTACGGCATTGCGTTCACGGTGATCGAAAAGATCATCACCGGGCAGCGCCGTTTCCTGATCGAGTCCCTGGCGCTCGAAGTGGCCCGGGCGCTGACGGCGCGTTTTCCGCAGATCAAGAAAGCCGAGATCACGGTGCGCAAGCCCAACGCCCCGGTGCCCGGCGTGCTCGATTACGTCGAGGTGACCGTTGTCTGGCCCGAATAGCACAGCCTATCTCAGCCTTGGCGGCAATCTTGGCGACCCGGCGAAATCAATGGGCGCGGCGCTGCGCATGTTGGATGCCGACGCGGACACGCGTGTCACCGGCGTCTCCTCGCTCTATCGCACGCCGCCCTGGGGCAAGCTCGATCAGCCGGACTTTCTCAATGCCGCCGCCGAAATTTCCACCGGGCTTGCACCGCGCGCCTTGCTCGACCTCTGCCTCGACGCCGAGCGCAAGCTGAAGCGGGTGCGCGAGGAGCGCTGGGGGCCGCGGCTGATCGACATCGACATTCTGGTGTTCGGCGACCGCGTCATTCACGAGACCGGGCTGGAGGTGCCGCATCCGCGCATGCTGGAGCGCGCCTTCGTGCTGGCTCCGCTGGCCGAGATCGCGCCCGACCTGGTTGTCAGTGGTCGCAGTATCACGGACCGGTTGGCCGCCGTCGACACGTCCGGCATCGAGCGCTTGTCGTCCGGCCGGGACTGGTGGCTGGCCTGATTTCTGGATGAGGCGGCAGCCGAACTTTCAGCCCGAGAATCCGCCGCCTTCCAGGAACGTTTGCTCCTGCGGCGTGGTTTCGCGGCCAAGCCTTTTGTTTCGGTGCGGAAAACGACCGAAATTCTGAATGATATCACGATGTTCGACAGCATACTTGAGATACGGTTCCGCCCTGGCCCGGGTGAGATCGACCGATATGTGCTGGTCGGCGAGCAGCTCCGAATGCTCGTATGGCAGGTAGAGGAAGACGCGGATTTCTTCCTCGAGCGCCAGATCATGGCCGGCCGCGATCGCCTTGGCGGCAAAATATCTAGCGAGCGGGTCGGTCGCGTACATGTGGCCGGTGCCGCGAAAGCAGTTGCGCGGGAACTGGTCGAGCAGGATCATCAGCGCCAGCGAGCCTTCGGCATGCTCCAGCCAGCCGTCGCATTCACGCCGCGCAGCGGCGTAGTGCAGATCGAGAAAGCGCTCGCGGAAGTCGGCATCGAATGCCTCGTTCTTCTCGAACCAGGCATCCTCGCCGGCATCGCGCCAGAATTTGGTGACCGACAGGGCTCTGCTGTCCAATTCCATGCCTGATTCCTTGCTCAGTCGGCGGGTTCGGATTTGTGCAGCACGCCCGCGGTCTCTTCGTTGAGCGCCTGACCAGGGCGGCGCGGCGTGGAGAGCGGTGTCGGAATCGGCGTGCCGATATTGCCCCTCAGGAAGCGCTGTCCGGCGCGAATGCCTTCGGCGAGCTGGGTTTCGAAGCGGTCGGTGTCGCGGCGTCTGACGTCTTCGATCGTTTCAGCCACGTCTTCGGGATCGACACCCAGCGATTCCAGGGCCGAGCCGCCGAAAACAAGGGCAGATTCGAAGGTTTCACGCAGTTGGTAATCAACGCCGGCGCGAATGAGCTGCAGCGCGGTACCACGATCGAAAGCGCGTGCCAGCACGGTGAGCAAAGGAAACTCAGCCTTGACGAGTTCCGCGATGCGGACGGCGGCATCGGCCTTGTCGACGCAGATCAGCACGGCGCGCGCCCGGCCGGCGCCGGCGGCATGCAGGATATCGAGCCGCGTGCCATCGCCATAGTAGACCTTGAAGCCGAAATCGGCCGCCGCCTGGATCATTTCGACATCATTGTCGATGATCGAGACGTCGATGCCGCGCAACAGCAGCGGCTGGCTGGCGATCTGGCCGAAGCGGCCGAAACCGATGACCAGCACGCTACCGGTCAGGCCATCGGCGACATCGACGCCGTCGAGCGACTGCTCGTCGCGCGGCGTCAGATAGCGCAACGCGATGATCGCCAGTGGCGTCAGCACCATGGAGATGATCACGATCGCCGTGAGCGTCGCGTTGGCGTTGCCGTCGATGATGCCGACCGCCGCGGCCGCAGAATAAAGGACAAAGGCGAATTCGCCGCCCTGCGCCATGAAGACCGCGCGCTCCAGTGCTTCGCGGTGGCCGGTTTTCAGGATGCGGGCGACGATGTAGATGCCGAACGCCTTCATCACCATGTAGGCGACGACATAGATGGCGATCAGCCGCCAGTTCTCGACCACCACATGCAGGTCGAGCGACATGCCGACGGCAAGGAAGAAAAGGCCAAGCAGGATGCCGCGAAAAGGTTCGATGTCGGCTTCGAGCTGATGGCGGAAGGTCGATTCGGACAGCAGCACGCCGGCCAGGAATGCGCCCATCGCCATCGACAGGCCGCTGAGCTGCATGGCGAGCGCAGATCCGAGAACGACCAGAAGTGCTGCCGCCGTCATCACCTCGCGGGCACGGGCATCCGCCAGGATGCGGAAGAACGGATTAAGCAGATACCGGCCGGCTACCACCAGGCCGACGATCGCGGCGAGGCCGATGCCAACCTCGGTCAGCCGCTCCGAAAGGCTGGTGTCAGCGCCACCGGGCGCCAGGAACGCGATCAGGGCCAGCAGCGGCACGATTGCCAGGTCCTCAAGCAGCAGCACCGACACGATGCGCTGGCCTTTTGGCGCAGCGATTTCGCCGCGTTCCTCGAGAAGCTGCATGACGATCGCGGTCGAGGTCAGCACGAAGCCGGCGCCGGCGACGAAGGATTGCGCGATTGCAAATCCTCCCGCCACGCCGACACCGGTCAGCAGCAGCGCGCAGACGCCGACCTGCAGCGCGCCGAGGCCAAAGATCTCGCTGCGCAGGCTCCACAGCCGCGACGGCTGCATTTCCAGCCCGATGATGAAGAGGAACATCACCACGCCGAGCTCGGCGACATGAAGAATGGCTTCCGATTCGGAAAAGACGCGGAGGCCGAAAGGGCCGATGACCACGCCTGCGGCCAGATAGCCGAGGATCGAGCCGAGGCCCATCCGCTTGAAGATCGGAACGGCGACGACGCCGGCCGCAAGCAGCGCCACCACTTGAACCAGATCGCTGCTCGATGCCTCTACCGCCATGCCGCCATTCCGCTCGTTCGAGGACCGATTCCGATTTTCGGGTTTGTGTGACAAGGGGCGAGGATAGGGGCTTCGGCGGGCATCGAACAGCCCGAATCCGGATCGCCGGCGATGTTGCAGGCGCGATACACAAGTTGACACCGCGAACACGTTGCATCTTGCCACAATCGAAGGCTAAGGACGCTCGGCTTCGGCCATTGGAGGGTGAGCGACGATCAAGTTGCGCCCTTTTGAGGAGTTGACTGACATGAAGAAGTTTTTGTTTGTTGCCGTCGGCCTGGCGGTGCTTGCCGGTTCGGCTTGCTCGAAGGCACCTGAGTGCACGGCGGAGATCGCGACCAAGAAGGCGCAGGACATGGCAGCCGCGCTGCAGGAAGCGATCACCAAGGACCCGTCCAAGGCGGCTGATCTGACCGCCAAGGTCCAGGCGGTGACAACCAAGTATCAGGGCGCCACGACGTTGGCCGACGCCTGCAAGGCCTATGACGAAGTGACGGCCGCGATCAAGGGCTAAGCGCCTGATTCTACCGGTTCAAACGAGGCGGCGACCGTTGGGTCGCCGCCTTTTTATTTGAGTTGTTCAGTTCGGCGCGATGGAGCCGACTTCGACGGCGTCGACGCGCTTCAGGCTCATGCCGATCACCGGCACCAACTGGTCGTCGACGCGCACGGCAATGGTCACCGTCATCGAATTGTCGTCGGGGATGCGAGCCTGCATGACGCCGCGCAACTGGTTGCGGTTGATGGTGAAGACCACCTTGCGGGCATCGACCACGTTGCCACCGATGATGTCGAGGCCGGAACCGGTCGCGCCACCCATGAAGCTGCCCTTGTAGCCCTCGCGGCCCTTGCGCTCGATCTTGGCCGACATCTGCTGTGTGAACATGCCGACCCGGCAGCCGCCGTCGAGCGACATGCCGACCTTGCCGCCCGGTGTCGAGCCGGTGAAGCTGCAGTTGAACTTGGTGCCCTTGTACTTGCCGGCGACGATTTCGCCGGGACCGATCCATTTCCCTTCGGCCGACTGGAAGAATTGCTTGTCCGGCTCCGCAGCGGAGGCCGCTCCGGCAATGCCGACAAATGCTGTGATCACGGTTGCCAAGGGCAGAACGCTGGATAGTATTACACTTTTCATCGACGACACCCGGCAACAAAGAGGCTGTTTGGAACCCGTCTGACCATGAACAAGATTGGTTAATGCTTCGTCACTGCGGGGCCGCCGCAAGGCAGTCCGGTGACAATTCCAAAGGTCCAACCGCTCCAGCCCGGCTCACTTGCCGGACGGGGTTGTTTCACCATCTTTCCTGGTTGCAAACGATGTCAGTGGGAAATCGCCCAGTCCGGGACGCCTCGCGGCGCTGAAGGGCAGGGGGCGCGCCGTCTCCATCGCCGCGATGCCGATGCGCGCCGTCATCATACCGTTGACGACGCCCTCGCCAAGCTTGGCCGAAAGGCGCGCCGCCAGGCCGTGGCCGACAATCTGCTGGACGAAACTGTCGCCGACCGCGATCGAGCCGGTAACCGCCAGATGCGCCAGCACGCTGCGCGCCAAGCGGAAGAAGCCCAACGTTCCCGGCCGTCCGCCATAGAGCTCCGAGAGGCGGCGAATGAGCCGCCCGGCCTCGAACACGACATAGGCAACATCGACAAGCGCGCGCGGGCTAACCGCCGTCACCAGCGAGACGCGTTTAGCGGCCTCGAGAATCATTATCTTTGCCCTCGCATCGAGGGGGCCTAGAATTTCAGCCTCGGCCAGGCGCACGAGATTGCCGCCGTCGATGATTTCACCGCGCAGTTCGGCCAGCGCGCGCCGGCCGGCCGCGGTCTCGGGTTTGGCCGCGACAAAGGCCGACAGTTCGTCGACGACCGATTGTGCCGCCTCGGGATCGTCACGCGCGATCGCATCGAGTGCCCGCTTCTGAAGTTTTTCGACCTCGGCTAGGCGGGCGATGGCCAGAAATTCGCGAATCAGGATCACCACAAGCGCCAGCACGGCGATGGCGGCCATGCCCGCGGCCAGCCAGCCCAGCCATTCGGCGCGCGCAAAGAGGTCGCGTATGAGCTGGTCGGTCCACAGGCCGACAGCCAGCGAAACCAGCACGCCGAAGGCGCCGAAGAAGATGCTGCCGAGCAGCGAGCGTTTTTTGGGGGCGATGGTCGGTGGCGGCTCGGCGGCGATGATGTCGGGCTCGTCGAAGACGTCGACTTCCGCCGGTATGACCGTGGCGACATCGGTCTTCATCGCGCGGGGTTTGCGCTGGGTGTCTGGCTGGACACGGGTACCGGCCTGGGCATGGCGCTGCTCAGGGGGCTCCTGTCTCGGTGTGGCTTCCGGCTCGATGCGGAATGCCGCCGGCTTGCGGGGCGCGGTCATGCCAGATGATCTCCGATCAGGAACTGCAAGGCACGGTCGAGCCTGATGTGCGGTAGCGACAGCGTAACGCCTTCGGCCGTGCGTTCGAGCTTTGGTGGACGGAAACGGACGAAGCGGATTGCCGGGTCCGCGGAGTCCTGCCTGCGATCGGCTCCCGAAATATCGAAAACCGCGTCAATATTCTCCGGTAAGTCACCGGGAAATATGGCTGTTTCCGTCTTTCCATCAAAGGTTTCGCCGTTGATCTTCTCGCCGGCGATCGGCGTGCCGATGATGACGGGAAGCGTCTCCCGGCCTTGCTTGACTGTGCCTTCGCGTGTTGCGCGCACCGCTGCCAAGGCGACCACATCGACATCGGCGCCGGTGAAGTTCGCTCGCGCCACGGCGCGGTCGGCAAGCCGCCGCACGATCGCCTGCAAGCGGTCATGGCTTTCGTGGTGCAGGTGGTCGGCTTTGGTCGCTGCAACCAGTATGCGGTCGATGCGCCGCGAGAACAGGTCGGTAAGGAAGCTGCCCCGGCCGGGGCGGAAACAGCCGAGGATCTCGGTCACCGCGCGCTCCAGGTCGGCCATGGCGCCGGGGCCGGCGTTCAGCGCCTGCATGGCGTCGATCAGGACGATCTGGCGATCGAGGCGGGTGATGTGTTCGCGGAAGAAGGGTTTGACGACATGCGTCTTGTAGGCCTCGTAGCGCCTGTCCATCATGGCGTGCAGCGACCCTGGGCGCGGACGCCTGTCGCCAATCCCGGCCAGGGGCGCGAAGGTCAATGCCGGCGAGCCTTCGAGATCGCCGGGCATCAGGAAGCGGCCGGGCGGCAAGGTCGAAAGCGCCCGCTCGTCGAGCTTGCACGCCTTCAGATAGGCGGCGAAGCTCTCGGCCAGCCGGCGCGCCGTCATCTCGTCGGGATCGGCGTTCGGGTCGATCTCCGCCGACATCGCCCGCCAGGCCAGCGACAGGTCCTCGCGCACCGGCAGAACAGCCATTTCGAAGGCTTCGTGCGAAAAATCGGCGAAGGATTTGCCGAGCAGCGGCAGATCGAGCAGCCATTCGCCGGGATAATCGACGATATCGACCGACAGTCTGCCTGAGGAAAACATGCGGCTCCAGCCGGAGGCCGATTCATATTCGATGGTCAGCCGCAGTTCCGAAATGGCGCGCGTCGAATCGGGCCAGGCGCGGTCGTTGACCAGGGCGGCGATGTGATCCTCGTACTGGAAGCGCGGCACGGCGTCGTCCGGCTGCTGCTCGAGGAAGGCGCGGGCGATGCGCCCCGATTTCTGCGCCTCGAACAGTGGCAGGCGCCCGCCATGGATCAGATTGTGGACAAGGGCCGATATGAACACCGTCTTGCCTGCGCGGGACAATCCGGTCACGCCGAGGCGCAGCGATGGAGAAAAAAGTCCGGTGGCGCGGCCCGATAGCGTGTCGAGGGCAATCCTCGCCTCGTCGGTGAAGGTGGTCAGCGATGATGCCAAAATATGCTCTCTCGGACTTGGGTCCGTCCGATATAGGCTCTGCAACCGGGCTTTGAAATGGCTTCAGAGGTCGGCCGGCGTCAGGAACGCTTCGAGATAGCCGGCGCGCTGGGCGGCTTTTGCGAGGTCACCGTCGAAGCGGATGACCGCCAGGCCCGAGGTCGGGAACCCATGGTTGAGCGTGGCCCGCGCCGTCTCGTCGCCGTCGCCCGAAACTGCCATGGCAAGATCCTCCGTCATCGGGTTGTGGCCGATGACCAGTAATGAACCCACCCCGCCATTGTCCCTGATAAGGTGGAGGTAGCCGGCCGCGTCCGAGCTGTAGAGCGTGTCGAAGAACAGGACCCGGCCGGTGTCGGTCTGGCCGGCCAGGCCTTCCAGCGTCTCCTTGGCGCGTTTGGCGTTGGAGCACAGCGTCAGGTCCGGAACATAGAACCGGGAGCGCATGGCCGCGCCCATCATTTCGGCATCGGCGCGGCCGGATGCATCGAGCGGGCGATCGAAATCGCGCATGCCGGGCAGCGCCCAGCCAGCCTTGGCATGTCGCAACAGATAAAGCCTGCTCACCCAACCTCCGAATGCCGAAGCCTTCCAGGATTAGCCACGAGAACGGCGTTGCGCACAATGGCCCGTGTTCTTCGAACACAGCGAATCACCATGCTGCGGCGCCGCAAAAGGCGCTTGTGCATCGGCCCGAGGATCACGGTCGATCTTCGGAAAGCGTGTTTCGCCGGATCCAAAGTGTCGCAGCGTAGTTTGGTAACAAAGCGACCGTACGCTGCTGCAAAGGCGCGCGCCGGTGCACATTAACAATTGCGTGAGACAGCGGCCGATTGCGCTTGTGCAGGCGTCGGGCGACGAATATATAGGCCCGAAATTTGGGGCAGTTTGGGTGAGTCGAATGAACGACATCGTTACCGCCGATTACGTACCCTCCGAAGACGAGCCGTTCATGAACGAGCGGCAGAAATCCTACTTCCGCTCAAAGCTCGTCACCTGGAAGAATGACATATTGCGCGAAGCGCGCGAAACACTGGAAATCCTGCAGCAAGAGAACGCCAACCACCCCGATCTGGCCGATCGCGCCTCTTCGGAAACCGACCGCGCCATCGAACTCAGGGCCCGCGACCGTCAGCGAAAGCTCATTGCAAAGATCGATTCCGCCCTGCAGCGCATCGACGAAGGCACCTACGGCTATTGCGAGGAGACCGGCGAGCCGATCGCGCTGAAGAGGCTCGATGCGCGTCCGATCGCGACGTTGTCGATCGAAGCGCAGGAGCGGCATGAGCGCCGCGAAAAAGTCTACCGCGACGACTGAGGGGCAAGGCCGGCAGTGCGCGGCCAACCGTCACGAGCGACGTTGATTTTGAAATGGCCGGTTTTCCGGCCATTTCTGTTGGCGCGGCATTCATCCGTTCAAGGCGCACGAAATCCACAAGCCCTTGACGTACGGGCCTTCCGAAAGGTGGTTCGGCAGCCAAACCATTACGATTTTCGCGTGGGATAGCGACTCGGCGGCCGCTTATCGCTTCTGGCTGGAGAGCTCGCCGAGAAGCTTGGTCATTTCATCATCGAGCGACTGCGGCGCCTTCGCCACCGGTTTGCCCACCGGGCCGCCCGAGCGGGGCTGGTCGAGCGACACTTCGAGTTCCCTCATCAGCGTGTCGTCGATGCTGTCCTGCACAGGTGGAGGCGGTGGCGCGGGCCGGACGACATTGGCATTGGCGGACCCATAGGCGGGCAGCGGCGTGACATTGGTCGGCTGGTAGCTTTGCGTCGCCGGCTTTGGCGCAGGTGCCGGTGCCGGCGCTATTTGGCGCGGGCGGGCGGGCGGCGCGGTGTTCACCGGCTGCGGGGCGGGTGACTGTCTTGCCGGCGGTGGAGCGGGTTGCGGCGGACGCGGCCTTGCCGCCGGGGCCGCAGCGGCCGGCACCGGCTGCAAGCCGCCGTCTCCGGTCAATGCCGGACGGCGTAGCGCCGAAAGACGGATATCGCGCTCGACGACGACGTCGGTCGGGCCGCCGATCAAAAGCAGGTGCTCGATGTCGTCGCGGCGCACCAGCACCAGCCGGCGATGGCTGTCGACGGCGGTTGCATCCATGACGGCCAGCCGCGTTTTGCGGTTCCGGCCGCCGGCAACGAATGTTCCGAACGTCAGATTGCGCACCAGCTTGACGATGACGAGAACGATGACCAGCAGGACAAGCGCCGCAAACGTCCATAACAGTGCTGCGGCATAACCAGGACCCGCCACGCTATCCAGCCATTGCATCGGTTACCCCTGATTGCCCTTGGAAGTGACGCGACACTAGACCGTTGCGGCGGGCCACCGCAAGTTGCGTTTCACGCTGGTGAACAGCTAGAAAAACTCCGAAGGCCGCAAGACATGATTTTTATCCGACATTTGCCGCCCAGGCCTTTTCCGGACTAGGAGAATGTGATTCAACCCGCTAGGGGCGGGTGTCGGAACACCGGAATTCACGAGCAGGGGGCATATGGCCAAGGAAGCGCGCGGCGATTTCTATCCGGTACCGATCGTCGACCAGAATACACGACCGGGTGCGGTCACCCGGCTTATCATTTTCATCGTCGTTCTGACGGGGGCGGCGATCGTCTTCGGCCTGTTCCGCGAGCGCCTCGGCGATCCCTTCCTGCTCGGCATGCTCGGCGTGCTGGCGATGATCGGCGTCGGCTTCCTGTTTGCCACGGCCATTGGCTTCGTGCAGGTCACGCCGCGCTCGACAGGTGACGAACTGTCGAAGTCCTTTGTCGATTCGATGTCGCAGGGTCTTCTCGTCACGGACACCAAAGGCCGTGTCGTCTACGCCAATCGCGCCTATGCCGACATGACCGGAGCGTCGTCGGCCGCCGACCTGAAGACGGTCGAGGGGTTGCTCTCGGATGTCCCCGAGGCTTCGGTGACGATCTATCGCCTGGCATCCGGCCTGCGCGACGCCCAGCCGGGCGATGGCGAGTTTCGGCTGGCACAGTCCATTCGGCCCGGCGCGGAGCCCGGCGCCCGCTGGTACAGGGCGCGGGCGCGCACCTTCAACGTTCCGGGCCAGCGGCTGCCGATGCTGGCCTGGCAGTTGGCCGACATCTCGCAGGAGCGGGCCGAGCAGGAGCGTTTCTTCCTCGATCTGCAAAAGGCGATCGATCACCTCGACCACGCGCCGGCCGGCTTCTTTTCGGCCGACCAGGAGGGCCGCGTCACCTACATCAACGCCACGCTCGCCGAATGGCTGGGCATCGACCTCACCAGCTTCACGCCTGGTGCCGTCTCCCTGGCCGAAATCGTGGCCGGCGACGGCATGGCGCTGGTCCGCTCGGTCAAGGCCGACCCCGGCACGACACGCAACGCGGTGATCGATCTCGATTTGACGACCATGACGGGCGAGGCGCTGCCGGTGCGGTTCATGCATCGCGTTTCGGCCAGCCGCGAAGGCCTCAACGGGCCGACGCGCACGATCGTCCTCAACCGCACGCAAGGCGAGGACTCCTCGGCCGATTTGCGGGCCTCGGAAGTGCGCTTCACTCGCTTCTTCAACTCGACGCCGATGGCGATAGCCGGCGTTGACCACAACGGGCGCATCCTGCGCACCAATGCGCCGTTCCTGTCGCTGTTTTCAGCCGTCGTCGATCGTGACGCTGTCGATCGCCGCGTGCGGCTCGACACGGTGATCCATGAACGCGACCGGCCGGCCTTTGCGGCTGCCTTCGAAAAAGCGCAGCAGCGGCAGGCCGACATCGAGCCGATCGACACGCTTCTGCCCGGCAACGAAGAGCGACACATCCGTTTCTACGTCAACGCGGTCGCCGACGGCACCGGCGGCGAGGGCGCCGAGGAGTCGGCCATCGTCTACGCCGTCGAGACGACGGAGCAGAAGGCGCTCGAAGGGCAGATGGCGCAAAGCCAGAAGATGCAGGCGGTCGGCCAGCTTGCCGGCGGCATCGCGCACGATTTCAACAATGTGCTGACCGCCATCATCATGGCGTCGGACCTTTTGTTGACTAACCACCGTCCGTCGGACCCGTCCTTCCCCGACATCATGAACATCAAGCAGAACGCCAACCGGGCGGCTTCGCTGGTGCGGCAACTGCTGGCCTTCTCGCGCAAGCAGACATTGCGGCCGGAAGTGCTCAACCTGACCGACGTGCTCGCCGATCTCAGGATGCTGCTGGCCCGGCTGGTCGGCAACGACATCAAGCTGAAGGTCGACCATGGCCGCGACCTGTGGCCGGTCAAGGTCGATATCGGGCAGTTCGAGCAGGTGGTGGTCAACCTTGCGGTCAACGCGCGCGACGCAATGCCGGCGGGTGGCGATCTCACCGTGCGCACCCGCAATGTGACCGCCGAGGAGTGCAAGGCCTTTTCCTATCGCGAACTCGCCCCGGCGGACTATGTCGTGGTCGAAGTCGAGGACACCGGCAGCGGCATCGCGCCCGACGTGCTGAAGAAGATTTTCGAGCCCTTCTTCACCACCAAGGAAGTCGGCAAGGGCACCGGCCTCGGCCTGTCGATGGTCTATGGGATCATCAAGCAGACCGGCGGCTTCATCTTCTGCGATTCCGAAGTCGGCAAAGGCTCGACTTTCCGCATTTTCCTGCCACGTCATATTGCGGAAGCAAGAAAAGCAGGCGAGCCCGACGATGTGCCGGCAGCGCCGGCGAAGGTCGCCGATGCGGCCAAGGATCTGTCGGGCTCCGCCACGGTGCTGCTCGTCGAAGACGAGGATGCCGTGCGCATGGGCGGCATGCGGGCGCTGACTTCGCGCGGTTACACCGTGCACGAGGCATCGTCGGGTGTGGAAGCGCTGGAAGTGTTCGAGGCGCTGGGTGGCAAGGTCGACATCGTCGTTTCCGACGTGGTGATGCCGGAAATGGACGGACCGACGCTGCTTGGTGAGTTGCGCAAGCGTCAGCCAGATATCAAGTTCGTTTTCGTGTCGGGCTATGCCGAGGACGCATTCGCCAGAAACCTGCCGGCCGACGCGCATTTCGGCTTCCTGCCAAAGCCGTTCTCGCTCAAGCAACTGGCGACGATCGTCAAGGACGTGCTGGAGTCCTAGAATTTCCCTATGTTCTTTCCTTGCACAATGCCGTGACAACGCCATGATTGGGGGGTGAAACGGCAGGCCGGCTTGGGGGAGCAGCGATTGACGCCACACAACGAAGCAGACAAGGGCGACTACGCCGACACAGTGTTGTTGCCGGGTGATCCGCAGCGTGCTGAGTGGATGGCGCAAACGTTTCTGGAAGCGCCGCGCTGCATCAATCGCCGCCGCGGCGCGCTTGGCTTCACCGGACTGTTTGGCGGCAAACCCGTCAGCATTCAGGCGACGGGCATCGGCGTTTCATCGTTTCTGATCTATGCGCATGAATTGCTGGACCATTTTGGTGCGCGAACGTTGATCCGCACCGGCACCTGCGGCAGCCTGACCGCCAAGGCAAAACTGCGCAGCCTTGTCATCTCGCGATCGGCACAGGCGGAGAGCGCCCAGAGCGGTCAGGTTTTCGGCCTTTATGGACCCGCTGGGCCGGATTCGGCGCTTCTCGCCTGTGCGCTGGCCAAGGCGGCAGAACTTGGCATCGACCATCATGTCGGCCTGACGGTGTGCAGCGACATCTTCTATCATCCTGAAGGGCGGGTCCGCTTTGCCGATGCGCAGGCAGAAGGAGCTCTGGCCGTGGATATGGAAACCAGCGCACTCTATCGCATCGCCGCGCATTTCGGAGCTCGTGCGCTGTCAATGTGTGTCGTGGTGGACAACATCGAGACCGGTGAAGTGACCGATTATTCCGAACGCCAGGCGCTTTTCACCGACATGAGCCGTCTGGCGCTCGCTGTTGCGGCAGAAGCGGCCTAGGCGGCTTCGCGCTTCAGCGCCATCTGCTCGTCCATATCAGGCCGGTGGCCGCGCAGGTAGAGTGCGCAGGTGGTGCGCAGCATCGATGCAAAGTTCGGAATGGCGCCGTTGATCTCGATGGCTTCGTCATAAAGCTTCGAGATGAATTTTGGCGTCGTCAAACCCTGGTTTTCGGCGATTTCGTCCAGCAAAGCCCAGAATGTCGCTTCAAGCTGGATGCTGGTCGAGTGGCCGTCGATGCGAATCGACCGGTTGATTTGGCGATAGCCTTCGGGATTCTGGCCCGCAAATACCCTGCACATCCGACAAACCTCCCATGCTTGTTGGTCTTGGGTGGGCAGGCGCGCAGCCTGACACTGCTCAACCTGCCCCCATATGCATTGTCGGGCAAAATTGGCCGAACGGCAATCGGACTTTCGTCCCCGTCGCCGAGACAGGACAATTCGCGGGTCTTGAGCGTGGTAACCGGCTGCCACCACCTTTTTCCCGCGCCGCGCATAATCGCCTCCACCCCACCGCGGAGACTGATTTGGCCAAGGCGATCCACAGCATGATCCGAGTTCTCGACGAGGCCCGATCCGTCGATTTCTACAGAAATGCCTTTGGGCTCGATGTCGCCGACAGGCTGGACTTCGAGACATTCACGCTCATTTACCTCAGCAACGCCGAGACAGGGTTCGAACTCGAACTGACCGTGAACAAGGATCGGCAAGAGCCTTACGCGCTCGGCGACGGCTACGGTCACCTCGCGGTCTCGGTCGTCGATCTCGATAGCGAACATGACCGTCTCGGCGCGCTCGGTCTCAACCCGAAGAAGATCGTCGAGTTCAACCGCGACGGATCGCTGATCGCCCGTTTTTTCTTCATCGAGGATCCGGACGGCTACAAGATCGAGGTTCTGCAACGCGGAGGTCGATTCAAATAGGAGACATAGAAACCGCACCGGCAGGCGCGGCGCCAGCAACGGCACTTTCAAGAGTGCACATAGCAAGCAGGGAGGAATAAAATGGTCACGATCTATGACGCGAAGCCTGGGCTTTCACGTCGCGAGCTCCTCAAACGCGGTGGCATCGGCGCGCTGCTCGTCATCTCCGGCAGCGCCGTCATCAGCCCCGAACATGCCTGGGGGCTCGAGACATCGGCGCTCAAGCCTGAAACCATGGCGACGCTGATCCAGATGGCGCGCGACATCTATCCGCACGATCAGGTTCCCGACAAATATTACGCCATTGCGGTGAAGGGTCATGACGAGCAGGCCGGCAAGGACGCCCCCTATAAGGGGATGATCGAAGAGGGCATCGCCGACCTCGACAAGAAGTCCGGCGATGGCGGCTATCGGGGTCTCGGCTGGGAGGACCAGCGCGTCGGCGTGCTGAAGCAGATCGAGGCGACGCCATTCTTCCAGGCCATCCGTGGCGGCCTCGTCGTCGGCCTCTACAACCAGAAAGAGGTGTGGCCGATCTTCGGTTACGAGGGCGAGTCCTATTCCAAGGGCGGCTACATCGCGCGCGGTTTCGACGACATCGAGTGGCTCTGAGCCCCGTCGTTCCTGAACCGCAAACAGAAATCATGGGAGGAAACCATGGCAGCTTCATTTGATCTGAACAACGACGGCGTGGTCGTCATCATCGGCTCGGGCGCCGGCGGCGGCACACTCGGCAACGAACTCGCCCAGAAGGGTGTCGACGTCGTCATCCTGGAAGCCGGCGCGCGCCACGAATATGAGGATTTCATCAATGACGAGTGGGGTTCGTTCGCCCAACTCGCTTGGACGGACAAGCGCACCACGTCCGGCGACTGGCGTGTGGCCAAGGATTTTCCGAACCTGCCGGCCTGGATCGTCAAGTCGGTTGGCGGTTCGACCACGCATTGGGCCGGAGCCTCGCTGCGCTTTCAGGAGCATGAGTTCAAGACACTGTCGACCTACGGCAAACTGGAAGGCGCCAATCTGCTCGATTGGCCGATTACACTGGCCGAAATGGAGCCCTACTACGCCAAGGCCGAAGCCAAGATGGGCGTCACCGGCACCAATGACTGGCCGCGGTTGCCGGGCAACAACAACTTCAAGGTGCTGAAGGCCGGCGCCGACAAGCTCGGCTACAAGGAATGCCACACCGGCAACATGGCGATCAACTCGGTCGATCGTGATGACCGCATGTCCTGCCAGCAGACCGGCTTCTGCTTCCAGGGCTGCAAATGGGGCGCCAAATGGTCGACGCTTTACACAGAGATCCCCAAGGGCGAGGCGACAGGCCATCTCGAAGTCAGGCCGAACGCCATGGCGATCAAGATCAACCACGACGCTAGCGGAAAGGTGACCGGCGTCGTCTATGCCGACAAGGACGGCAAGCTGCAGGAGCAGAAGGCCCGCATCGTGGCCGTTGCCGGCAACTCGATCGAAAGCCCGCGCCTGCTGCTCAATTCGGCGTCGGGCAAATTCCCCGATGGGCTTGCCAACTCGTCGGGGCAGGTGGGCAAGAACTATATGCGGCACACCACCGGCTCTGTCTACGCCATCTTCGACAGACCGGTGCACATGTATCGCGGCACCACCATGGCCGGCATCATCCGCGACGAGGCGCGTCATGATCCGTCCCGTGGGTTCGTGGGCGGCTACGAATTCGAGACGCTGTCGCTCGGCCTGCCGTTCATGGCCGCCTTCCTCGATCCCGGCGCCTGGGGCCGCTCGTTCACCACCGCACTCGATCACTACGACCACATGGCCGGCCTGTGGATTGTCGGCGAGGACATGCCGCGCGCGGAGAACCGCATCACGCTGCATGCCGACGAGAAGGACGCGCACGGCATGCCGATCGCCGACGTGCATTTCGACGACCATCCGAACGACACCGCGATGCGCAACCACGCCTACAAGCAGGCGACGGCGCTCTATGCGGCAGTTGGTGCCACGCGCACCTTCCCGACGCCGCCCTATCCGTCGACCCACAATCTCGGCACCAATCGGATGAGCGAGAAAGCGGCCGACGGCGTCGTCAACAAGCACGGCCAGGCGCACGACATCAAGAACCTGTTCGTGTCGGACGGCAGCCAGTTCACCACTGGAGCTGCCGAAAACCCAACCCTGACGATCGTGTCGCTGGCGATCCGCCAGGCCGACTACATCGCCGCGCAGATGTCGGCAAAGACGATTTGAGCCGACAAATCACCGCCCCGACGGTCGGGGTGGTGTGGAATTCCAGTGTCCTCCCGGACCGCCAGGCGGAACGCGTAACGCGCGTTCCGCCTTTTTGTCTGGGGCTACGCGCCGACCGGCTGCCCGTCCTTGCGGCGGATGGCGACCACGGAAGGTCGCGGCAGTTGACCATCCCTGAAGTCGGGCCATAGCGTCTGTGCCTTGTCGAGTGTCTCGGCGTCTTCGGCCGGGTGCTGGACCGACAGGAACAAGGTCGTGCCGTCCGGCGTGAAGCAGGGGCCGGTCGCCTCCGCGCCATGCGGGCAGGTGAACAGCAGTTTCGGCAGGCCGCGCGCCGGGCCTTCGGTGTCGACGCCATAGACGCCGTCCGGCAGGTCGAAATCATTGGCGCCGTCGGTCGCCACCCAGAGGCGGCCAGCCGGATGGAAGGTGATGTTGTCGGGGCAGACGAACCAGCCATTGTCTGACGTGTCCGGGTGGAAGGTGGCTCCGACTGCCGCGTCCTTCGGGTTGCCGCACAGCACGAACAGATCCCAGGCATATTTGTCGGCCGTGTGGTCGGCGTCTGCGCCGCGTCCACCCGGCGCGATCAGCTCGACAATGTGGCCCCAGAGGTTTTCCGGACGCGTGTTGGCCGGATTGACTTTCGACTGGTCGCGTTTCTTGTTCTTGGTCATCACCGCATAGACGCGGCCGGTCACTGGATTGGTCTCGATGTCCTCGGGGCGGTCCATCGGCGTCGCCCCCAGTGCATCCGCTGCGAGCCGTGTTTTCAGCAGCACTTCGGCCTGGTCGGCAAAGCCATTTTCAGCCGTGAGCTTGCCTTGGCCGTGGACCAGCGGCAGCCAGGTCATGGAGCCGTCGGCGTCGTAACGGGCAACCGAAAGCACGCCGTCATCCAGCAGGCTGTTGCCGGAGGCCGGCTTGGCAGGATCGTAGGCCTTGTTGGAGACGAACCGGTACATGTATTCGAAATAGTCGTCGTCGCCCATGTAGACGACGATGCGGCCATCCTTGTTGAGGACGACCGTGGACGCTTCGTGCGACATGCGGCCAAGGGCCGTGCGCTTCACCGGCTTCGAAGCCGGATCGTAGGGGTCGATCTCGACCACCCAGTCGAAGCGGTTGGCCTCATTCGGCTCCTTGTCGAGATTGAAGCGATCATGGAGACGGCCACGACCATAGATATCGGAGCCATCGAAGCCATAGCGATCAAGAATGTCGGCGGTCGGCGCCTTCTTCGGGTCGCCGCCGAACAGGTCGGAAACGCCTTCCTCGCAGGTCAGCACGGTGCCCCAGGGAGTGAAACCGCCGCTGCAATTGTAGCTGGTGCCGAGCACCTTCGTGCCGGTCGCGTCGGCAGATGTCTTCATCAGTGCGTGGCCGGCAACGGGGCCGGAAACGGTCATTTCGGTGTTTGCCGTGATGCGGCGGTTGAGCGGGCTGTCCTCGACGATGCTCCACTTGCCGTCCTTCAGCAGCACTTCGACGATCGAATGACCCATGGCGGCCATGCCGAGGTCAACCTGCTCCTTGCTCATCGTCTTGCCGGCGTCATCCTCGGTCATGCCGGGAAACATGACATTGGGCGAAATATACTCGTTGTTGACGCAAAGCAGGCCGTGATCGGAATTCACCGTACCTTTCGGCAATGGCAGGAAGGCGATGTAGTCGCAATTGTAGCCGAAGCGCTTTTCCTGCTCGTCGGCAACGACCTTGTTGCCGTCGAATTCCGGCAGGCCGGCGACAAGCGGGTCACCCCAGCGTGCGACGATCGTGGTCTCATAGCCTTCGGCGGCCGCATGGGTCTTGTCGTAGACGCGCTTCAGTTCGGGAAAGCCGAGCGTCGAAAGCGCTGCCGCGGCATGTGTTTCACCGGCAAACAACGAACCGACAAAGCTGCCGCCGGCAATCAGCGCACCGGATGCAAGGCTGCCTTTTAGGAGGGCCCGGCGCGACACGCGCTCGGCGATGACGTCGCGAATGACAGGGGAGGATGAAGACGGGGAGTTGGCCATGGTGTCTGCCTCTCAAGGTGGATGGGACGGCGCACCGCTGCCTATCCAGCTTCGGCAACATCCAGATGACATGAGAGACGGGCAGGCCACTGAGGCGGCGGCTGTTGCCCAGGGAATCGGCTACTGGCTGTTTCCCCTGGTGCAGGTCGAGGCGGTGAAGGCGCCGTCGGGTTGCTTCATGATGATGTCGAAGGAGGGCGTGCTCTGGCCGTCCAGCGTTGCCTGGGTCAGCGACAGCGAGTTGCCGCCGGCGGTATAGCCGCCGAGCGGTCCCAGCCAGGAGATCACGCCGTTTGCGTCCATTTGATAATTGTACCCCTGCTGCGCGGTGCCGAAGGTGCCAAGGCCGGTGTAAATTGGGCCGCTATAGACGTTCCCCTTGATGGTGATGTCGCCGAGGTTGAGGAACATGCCGAGCAGGTAGACCTCGCAGTGATAGATGCCGTCGGGCATCTTGCCGTCGCTAAAGTTGGCTCGTGCGGTCCCGGTTGCTGCCGCCAGAACCAGTATGCCGATGGAAATGCGTGAAATGCCTAAAGCCATGACGTCGCTCGGTTGGGTAACGAGATTGCCCCATTTTTGCACTGCGCCGCAACACCGGTCGTCTGCGACACGCCTATGAAGATCAAAATCTAGGCATTTTGCCAAAATGGGCGAAAATTAGGCAATCATCGGGCATGCTGCGCAAATTTCTCTCAATCAAATTTTGACCGGCCTTCTTTGTTTTTATAAGCCTAATATTTCAAGCTGCTGATAATGCTGGATTATTCGTTTCCCTTCGGCATCACCAAGGCGATTGGCATGGGGGTTGCATTGTAGTGTTGCGGTGCAATCAACCAGCTTGGGAGTCTGTAATATGAGGGGTAATTTCTCGACAATAACAAAAATGTTTTCGGCGAGCGTGGTTGCCGCCGGCCTGTTGTTCGCTGCGCCCGCCAAGGCTGCCGACGACACGATCAAGGTCGGCATTCTCCATTCGCTGTCGGGGACCATGGCGATTTCGGAGACGACTCTGAAGGACGCCATGCTGATGCTCATCGACGAGCAGAACGCCAAGGGCGGCCTGCTCGGCAAGAAGCTCGAGGCGGTCGTCGTCGATCCGGCTTCCAACTGGCCGCTGTTTGCCGAAAAGGCGCGCGAGCTGATCTCCAAGGACAAGGTCGCGGCGGTGTTCGGCTGCTGGACCTCCGTGTCGCGCAAGTCGGTGCTGCCGGTGTTCTCGGAGCTCGACAACATCCTGTTCTATCCGGTCCAGTATGAGGGCGAGGAGAGCGAGCGCAACGTGTTCTACACGGGTGCGGCGCCGAACCAGCAGGCAATCCCGGCGGTCGACTATCTGATGAGCGAGGATGGCGGTTCGGTGAAGCGCTGGGTGCTGGAAGGCACCGACTACGTCTATCCGCGCACCACCAACAAGATCCTCGAGGCCTATCTGAAGGCCAAGGGCGTCGCCGCGGAAGACATCATGGTGAATTACACCCCGTTCGGCTTCTCCGACTGGCAGACCGAGGTTTCGGCTATCAAGAAGTTCGGTTCGGCCGGCAAGAAGACCGCCGTCGTTTCGACCGTCAACGGCGACGCCAACGTGCCGTTCTACAAGGAACTCGGCAACCAGGGCATCAAGGCCGAGGACATCCCGGTCATGGCCTTCTCGGTCGGCGAGGAAGAGCTTGCCGGTCTCGACACCGCGCCGCTGGTCGGCCATCTCGCCGCCTGGAACTACTTCGAGAGCGTCGATACGCCCGAAAACCAGAAGTTCATCGCCGACTGGCACAAGTTCATCAAGAACGACAAGCGCACCACCAACGACCCGATGGAAGCCCACTATATCGGCTTCAACATGTGGGTGAAGGCGGTCGAGAAGGCCGGCACCACCGATCCGGACAAGGTCATCGAAGCCATGATCGGCGTGTCGGTGCCGAACCTGACCGGCGGCTATTCGACGATGATGCCGAACCACCACATCACCAAACCGGTGCTGATCGGTGAAATCCAGGCCGACGGCCAGTTCGAAACCGTGTCGCGCACACAAGGTCTGGTGATGGGCGACGAGTGGTCCGACTATCTGCCTGACTCCAAGGACCTGATCTCCGATTGGCGCGCGCCTCTGTCCTGCGGCAACTTCAATGTCGCCACCGGCAAGTGCGGCGGCAAGGGCACGAACTGATCCTCCCCGGGCTGGACCGTCAGATCCATGCCCATGACCGCGCGCGTCCGGACGGCTTCCTCCGCCGTCCGGACGCCCAATTCAACCTTCAAGGGGTAACAGAAGCCGATGACCTTAATCCGCGCGGGCTTGACGCTGTTGTTCCTGGTGGCGACGCTGTCGTCATCGGGCGCTGGCGAGGCCGATCTGCGCGGCATCATCGCCAAATTCGCGACGGCCAAGGGTTTTTCGGAGATCGGAGCCGTCGTCCATGAACTGGCGGCTGCCGGCGATCCGGCGGTGGAGCGGCCGCTTGCGGCATTGGCCGACGGCAACCTCTATGTCCGGAAAGCCGATTCCCTGGTGTTTGTCGGCAAGGAGGGGGGCGAAAGCGTCCAGCTTCTCGACCCGCTGAGCGGCGAGGCATCGGGCGAGGCGGCCAAGAACGACATCACCAAGATCAAGGTCAACAACACGCTGCGCCGCGTCATCCGCGATGCGTTGGGCACGCTGACGCTTGGCGCCAAGGACCCGGCAGTGCGTATTGCCGCCGCCGACACCATGTTCAAGACGCCTGATGCGGCAAACATCGGGCCCCTCGATACGGCAATCGCCAGCGAGAGCGTGGCCAGCGTCAAGGCTCTGCTCGAACAGGCCCGTGCCGCTTCAGTTCTTGTCTCGGATCGGCCTGAAGCCGACAAGCTGGCTGCCATCGCGCTGATCGGCGCGCGTGGCGACCGTGATGCTGTCTCCCTGCTCACGTCTGTCGAGGCGAATTCCGCGGACGCGGTCAAGCAAGCCGCGACAGCCGCGATCGGCAACATCAATTCGACGCTGGCCTTCTGGGATGCCGGGCAGAACATCTGGTACGGCATTTCGCTGGGCTCGGTGCTGCTGCTGGCGGCGATCGGGCTTGCCATCACCTTCGGCGTCATGGGCGTCATCAACATGGCGCATGGCGAGACGGTCATGCTGGGCGCCTACACGACCTTCGTGGTCCAGCAGGTGATCCGTACGTCTTTTCCGGACCTGTTCGACTGGTCGCTGGTCATCGCGCTGCCGCTCGCCTTCCTGGTCTCCGCTCTGGTCGGCCTGATCATCGAGCGCGGCGTCATCCGCTTCCTTTATGGGCGGCCGCTGGAAACACTGCTGGCGACATGGGGCGTTTCGCTGATCCTGCAACAGGCTGTGCGCTCGATCTTCGGGCCGACCAACCAGGAGGTAGGCAACCCCTCGTGGATGTCGGGCTCGTTCAATGTCGGCCAGCTTGCGATCACCTGGAACCGTCTGTGGATCCTGGTTTTCGCGCTCACCGTGTTCGCGGTGCTGCTTTATGTGATGAAGCGCACGCCGTGGGGCCTGCAGATGCGCGCCGTCACCGCCAACCGGCGCATGGCCGCCTCGATGGGCATCAGGACGCCGTGGGTCGACGCGCTGACCTTCGCGCTCGGCTCCGGCATTGCCGGCATTGCCGGTGTCGCGCTCAGCCAGATCGACAATGTCTCGCCCAATCTCGGCCGCGGCTACATCATCGACAGCTTCATGGTCGTCGTCTTCGGTGGTGTCGGCAATCTGTGGGGCACGCTGGTCGGCGCGTTCTCGCTCGGCATCGTCAATAAGTTCCTTGAGCCTTACGCCGGCGCGGTACTCGGCAAGATCGTCGTGCTGGTGCTGATCATCCTGTTCATCCAGAAGCGCCCGCGCGGCCTGTTCGCGCTCAAGGGCAGGGCGGTGGAAGCATGATGTCAGGACGCTTCTTCGCCGCGGGCGCTGACCGTCGCATCGCTATCACGATCTTCATCCTGCTGGCGGTGGCCATCATTGTGCCGCTGCTGAACCTGGCTGTTTCGCCGGCCAACGCCTTCTATGTGCCATCCTACATCGTCGCGCTGACCGGCAAATATCTCTGCTATGCGCTGCTCGCTCTGGCGCTCGATCTTGTCTGGGGCTATTGCGGCATTCTCTCGCTTGGCCACGGCGCCTTCTTCGCGCTCGGCGGCTATGCGATGGGCATGTATCTGATGCGCCAGATCGGCTCACGCGGGGTCTATGGCAATCCCATCTTGCCCGACTTCATGGTGTTCCTGAACTACAAGGAATTGCCGTGGTTCTGGTATGGCTTCGACCATTTCTGGTTTGCCGGCCTCATGGTGCTCGCGGTGCCTGGCCTGCTGGCTTTCGTCTTCGGCTGGTTCGCCTTCCGCAGCCGCGTCACCGGAGTCTATCTCTCCATCATCACCCAGGCGATGACCTATGCGCTGCTGCTTGCCTTTTTCCGCAACGACATGGGTTTCGGCGGCAACAACGGCCTGACCGATTTCAAGGACATTCTGGGCTTCAACGTGCAGGCCGACGCGACCCGCTCGGCACTGTTTGCCGCCAGTGCCGTCACGCTGGCGCTCGCCGTCTTTGTCACCTGGGCCATCGTCGGCTCCAAATACGGCAAGCTGCTGATGGCGGTACGCGACGCCGAGAACCGCACGCGCTTTCTTGGCTGGCGGGCGGAGAATGTAAAACTGTTCGCCTTCACCGTCTCGGCCGTCATGGCCGGTATTGCCGGCGCGCTTTACGTGCCGCAAGTCGGCATCATCAACCCCGGCGAGTTCGAGCCGGCCAATTCGATTGAAGTCGTCGTGTGGGCCGCCGTCGGCGGGCGCGGCACCATTGTCGGACCGATCATCGGTGCGCTGCTGGTCAATGCCGGCAAATCCTGGTTCACCGGCGTGCTGCCGGAATTCTGGCTGTTTGCATTGGGCGGGCTGTTCGTCGCCGTCACGCTTTTGCTGCCCAAGGGCATCATCGGCATGTGGGATTCCTGGCGCGGCAACGCCAGGGCGTTGCGAGCAGCCTCGATTGCCGAGGAAGCAGGCACCGATGCCGACGTTCCGCCGCCGGCGAAAATCGCCCGCGGCGCGGCGAGAAAGCCCGGCGACTGGTCCGCATCCCGCCCCGAACCGCAGCCGGCGGAGTGAGCGGCCATGTCAAAGTCGAACACCATCCTCTATCTCGACGGCGTCTCGGTTTCCTTCGACGGTTTTCGCGCCATCAACAATCTGTCGCTGGTGCTCGACAAGGGCGAGATGCGCGCCATCATCGGCCCCAACGGCGCCGGCAAGACGACCATGATGGACATCGTCACCGGCAAGACGCGGCCCGACGAGGGCGAGGTGTTCTTCGACGGCAAAGTCGATCTCACCAAGCGCGATGAAGCCGAGATCGCCATGATGGGCATCGGCCGCAAGTTCCAGAAGCCGACCGTCTTCGAAAGCCACACGATCGAGGAAAACCTGATGCTGGCACTGAGGGGGCCGCGCTCGATCTTCCCGGCGCTGTTCCATCGCCGCTCGGCTGCCGAAGCGCGGCAGATCGACGATATCCTTGGCATCATCCGGCTTGGCGACAAACGCGACCAATTGGCGGCCAATCTCAGCCATGGACAAAAGCAGTGGCTCGAGATCGGCATGCTGCTGGCGCAGGATCCGAAGCTGCTGCTGGTCGACGAGCCGGTCGCTGGCATGACCGATGCTGAGACCGAGGAAACCGCACGGCTACTCAAGGACATCGCGCGCGAGCATTCGGTCATCGTCGTCGAGCATGACATGCATTTCGTGCGCGAGCTCGGCGTCAAGGTCACCTGCCTGCATGAGGGCTCGGTGCTTAGCGAAGGCACACTCGATTTCGTATCGGCCGACGAGCGCGTCATCGAAGTCTATCTGGGGAGATGAGCATGGTCTGGCGGGTTCAATTCCATCGCTTCGATCTGTCGTTTCTCCGGTTCTGGAGAAGGCGCTGACATGCTCGAAGTTTCTGATGCCACGCTGCACTACGGCGCCGCCCAGGCGCTGCGCGGCGTGTCGCTGAAGGCCGGCGCCGGCAAGATCACCTGCGTGCTCGGCCGCAACGGCGTCGGCAAGACCAGTTTGATGAGATCGATCGTCGGCCACCACCGGCTGACGAGCGGAAGCGTTGCCTTCGAGGGGAAGGCGCTCGACCGGAGCGCGGCGTATGACCGCGCCCGGTCGGGCATCGCATTCGTGCCGCAGGGCAGGGAGATCTTTCCGCTGCTCACGGTGCGGGAGAACCTGGAATCAGGCTTTGCGCCGCTGAAGCGCGCCGACCGCAACATTCCGGCGCATGTCTTCGAATTGTTCCCGGTGCTCAAGCAGATGCTCGGCCGCCGTGGCGGCGACCTCTCCGGCGGCCAGCAGCAGCAGCTCGCCATCGGCAGGGCGCTGGTGATGCGACCGAAACTGCTGGTGCTCGACGAGCCGACCGAAGGCATCCAGCCGTCGATCATCAAGGATATCGGCCGCGCCATCCACTATCTGCGCGACCAGGCCGGCATTGCCGTGCTCTTGGTCGAACAGTATCTCGACTTCTGCCGCGAGTTGGCCGACGAGGTCAACATCATGGACCGTGGCGTGATCGTCCATACCGGTCCGGCGGAAGATCTCGACAGGGCGGATGTCCGCAAGTTCCTGACGGTGTAGAATCGGCGTTGGACTTCAGTTGACGGTCCCAAGTCATTGGCAAGTCCAATATTTATCAGATCCAGCCTTCCGCGTCACTGGCGCAGCATCGGCTGCGTGCTAGTCTTTCCTTGGCTTTTGTGAGTCGGCCGCTTCCGTTTCAGTCTGGTTGGTTGCAGATAGAGGGAAGGTGCAGGCTCCAGCCGGCAAGTTCCACGCAAGCAAGGCTTCCTAGCTTCCCTCCTGCGATCTGTTTGTCGTTCAAACGCGTTTGGGCACACAGGCTAAGGGACAGCCATGGAACGTTACGTCGAGGACTACCAGAAGCGGCGGCTTACCGAACGTGTCGACATCATCGCCGCCATCAACATCTTGAGATCACAGGGCTGCGAATACGACGACCTGATCGAGGAGATCACCAAGGTCTTCTATGTCGACCTGGATGCCTTCAATGAAATCGTCATGGCGGCATAGGAGCCGCCTTCGCGCATCCCGATCATAGCAACGGCATCGATGCGCGCGGTCAGCTTGCGCGCCGGAATGGAGAGGCGGTGACGCGGTTGCGGCCGCCGCGCTTGGCGGCATAGAGCGCCTTGTCGGCGGCGCTGAGCACCTTGTCGAAGCTGAGACCCTCCTTGGTGCCGAAGGCAAATCCGGCACTGACCGTGCACGTCAGTGAACCCATCTCGGTTTCGATGCAACGCGCGGCAAAAGCTGCCCGTATGGCCTCGGCGGTGGCTTCCACCGTTTCGGGCAAGGTCCGCTTCAGCACCAGCGCGAATTCCTCGCCGCCCATGCGTGCGGCGACGTCGGCCGGGCGAAGATTGCCGGCGAGTTCCCTGGCGAACACCTTCAGCACTTCATCGCCGGCGGCATGGCCGAATTCGTCGTTGATGGCCTTGAAGCTGTCGAGGTCGAAGACAACCACGGCCGTGAAGGCGCCGACCGGGGCATCGCCGTGCAGGTCGAACAGGGCTCGGCGGTTGAGCAGGCCTGTCAGTGGGTCGGTCAGCGCATTGTGGCGGTGATGCCTGGCTAGGCGCCCCTGATTGAGCGCCAGGGAAAGCGCTCCGATACCGGTCATGCTGGCGATGACGATGATGAGGCTCAGCTCCTCGGCCCAGTTGCTGGGCGCATGACCAAGGATCAGCTTTCCATCCCAGACAAGAACCATGGCGCACAGAGCGAAGGACGTGGCCGTGGCCGAGTAGAGCGCGGTGATGCCGATCGTCAGGGCAGGGGCTTCGTCGCGGCCTTTCCAGTATTCGAGCGCCGTTGCGAACAGAAGCAATGCGGCGAAGGCGTTTTCGAACATGAAGCCCAGCCCGTCATAGCCAAGAGCCATGGGGGGCAACGTCACAACCAGCGAAATGGTGCTGCCAAGCACCGTCCGCTGCATCGGCGAGCCGCCGGTTCTGAACTGGTAGGCGGCGCCCAGCATTGTCGAAAAACCGAGCAGGAGGAAAGCCAGCGTGGCAATGCCCAGCAGGCGCCCGGGCATGTCGATATAGGCGTCATAGACGAAAATATCGCCGACCACGAACGCCAGGCTGATCGCCCATGTCAGCAGGAACTTTTCCGAGCGAGCGGTCAGCCACATGCCAAACAATGTCAGGCTCAGGCAGGCGGCGGAAAAGCCGACAGCCAGCAGAAGTGAAGTGTAGTCGAGCGACATGCCCCTCGTTTCCTTGCCGGCGACGGTTCCAGCTCTGCAACTTGACGTGCCGGATTCATGCAGCAAGGAAGTGTCGATAAGGTTACGATGACGCTGAATACGCCACGATCAAGCGCCTTGCTACGTGCAAAACGCATAGGAGACGCGCTTTGCTCGTTAGTCTGTCACGCGCTTCATCAGCGCCATGGCGCCGAACGGCGCGCGTACCTTGCCCTCGGTGATGAAGTAGACGAACACGTCGCGCGGCTTGACCGGCGCCTCGGTCGACGGATCGGCACGTCGGAGATCGGCGGGCACCTTGCCTTCCGCCCAGGTCTTGGCGCGTGCCGCCCATTCATCGAGGCCTTTCGGCGTGTAGCAATCGGGATTGTCGTCACTGCCGGTCTGCAGCCGGGCATAGATGAAATCGCCGGTGACGTCGGCGATGTCAGGATATTTGGCATGATCGGCATAGACGATCGCGACCTTGTACTTGCGCGCGAGTGCGGCGAATTCCGGCACGACAAAACTGTCGTTGCGCGCCTCGACCGCATGGCGCAGCGCAACGCCGTCCTGCTTTTCCGGCAGCAGTTTCAGAAAAGCCTCGAAATCGTCGGGATCGAATTTCTTGGTCGGCGCGAACTGCCACAGGATCGGTCCGAGCTTTTCGCCGAGCGCGGCAACGCCGGAGCCGAGGAAACGCATCATCGACTCGCCGGCCTCGCCGAGCACGCGGCGGTTGGTGACGAAGCGGTTGCCCTTTAGCGCATAGACAAAACCGTCCGGCGCCTCGCTGGCCCATTTGACGAAGGTCGGCTCCTTGAAGCTGGAGTAATAGGTGCCATTCACCTCGATGCTCGGTACCTGCCGAGTGGCGTAGTTCAACTGCTTGGCCTTGGAAAGCTTGTCGGGATAGAAGGACGTATCCCACGGCTCGAACGTCCAGCCGCCCATGCCGGCGCGGATTGTTCCCGATGTGCTCATTGTCATCCTCCCGAGTTCCGAAAATCAGGCCGTTTCATCGCCCGGTTTTGCCATGTCGACGAGTACCCATCCTGGCCGGTAGGGATTGGGCCGGCGACCCGTTTCGTGGAAACCGTAGGCCAGATAGAGTGCGATGTTCCGCTCCATCCTGGCGTTGGTGTAAAGCCGCACCTCGGGCAGGCCCCACAGGCGCGTCTGTGCGTCCGCGTGTTTCAGCAACGCAATGCCCAAGCGTTTGCCCTGAAAGTCAGGGGAGACGGCGACGGAAAAGATCATCGCGTGATCGTCATGCCGTTCCAGTGTGAGCAGTCCGGCAAGTTCGCTGCCGCTCTCGAGAAGCCAGACCTCGCCGAGCGCGATGCGCGGCGCATAGTCCTCGGTGACCGGGATCGGCGGTGTGCCGAACATCGCGGTGTACGGTGCATAGGCCGCTTCCGTCAGCGAGACGATGGTTTGGAGATCACCGGCAAGCGCTCTTCTGATTGTCATTCAAAAGCTCCAGGCGCCAACCGGTCCGATCATCACTCCGCAGCTTCGCGCTTGCCTCCGGGGCGCCGCTCCAGCAGTTCCTTGAGGAACTGGCCGGTGTAGCTGCGCTTCTCGCGTACGATCGCTTCCGGCGTGCCGGAGGCGACCAGTTCGCCGCCGCCGTCGCCGCCTTCGGGGCCGAGGTCGAGCACCCAGTCGGCGGTCTTGATCACTTCGAGATTGTGCTCGATGACCACCACCGTGTTGCCCTGGTCGACCAGTTCATGCAGCACTTCCAACAGCTTGGCGACGTCGTGGAAATGCAGGCCGGTGGTTGGCTCGTCGAGGATGTAGAGCGTCTTGCCGGTCGCCTTGCGCGACAGTTCCTTGGCGAGCTTGATGCGCTGAGCCTCGCCGCCGGACAGCGTCGTCGCCTGCTGGCCGATATGGATGTAGCCGAGTCCTACCTGCTTCAGCGTGTCGAGCTTGTCGCGCACGCCGGGCACGGCGGCGAAGAAGTCGACGCCTTCCTCGACCGTCATGTCGAGCACGTCGGCGATCGACTTGCCCTTGAACAGCACGTCGAGAGTTTCTCTGTTATAGCGCTTGCCGTGGCAGACGTCGCAGGTGACGTAGACGTCGGGGAGGAAGTGCATCTCGATCTTGATGACGCCGTCGCCCTGGCAGGCCTCGCAGCGGCCGCCCTTGACGTTGAACGAGAAGCGTCCCGGCTGGTAGCCGCGCGCCTTGGCTTCGGGAAGCCCAGCGAACCAATCGCGGATCGGCGTAAAGGCGCCGGTGTAGGTGGCGGGGTTCGAACGCGGGGTCCGTCCAATCGGCGACTGGTCGATGTCGATGACCTTGTCGAGGAATTCGAGACCCTCGATGCGGTCGTGGTCGGCCGGATGCTCGCGCGAGCCCATGATGCGGCGCGACGCTGCCTTGAACAGCGTCTCGATCAGGAAGGTCGACTTGCCGCCGCCCGACACGCCGGTCACGGCGGTGAAGGTGCCGAGCGGGATTTCGGCGGTGACGTTCTTCAGATTATTGCCGCGCGCACCGACGATCTTGAGGCGGCGGTTCTTCTTCGCTTCGCGGCGCACGCCAGGCGTCGCCACTTCGAGCGCGCCCGACAGATATTTGCCGGTGATCGAGTTCGGGTTGGCCATGACCTGTTGCGGCGTGCCCTGGGCGATGATCTCACCGCCATGGATGCCGGCGGCCGGACCCATGTCGACGACATAGTCGGCATGCAGGATGGCGTCCTCATCATGCTCGACGACGATCACCGTGTTGCCGATGTCGCGCAGGTGCTTCAGCGTATCGAGCAGGCGGGCATTGTCGCGCTGGTGCAGGCCGATCGACGGCTCGTCCAGCACATAGAGCACGCCGGTGAGGCCGGAGCCGATCTGCGAGGCAAGCCGGATGCGCTGGCTTTCGCCGCCCGACAGCGTGCCGGAATTGCGCGACAGCGTCAGATAGTCGAGCCCGACATCGTTGAGGAAGCGCAGCCGCTCACGGATTTCCTTCAAGACGCGCACCGCGATCTCGTTCTGCTTGTCGTTGAGCGACGCCGGCAGGTCGGTGAACCACTGGTCGGCCTTGCGGATGGAAAGCTCGGTGACTTCGCCGATGTGCTTGCCGGCGATTTTCACCGCCAGCGACTCGGGCTTCAACCGATAACCCTTGCAGACCGGGCAGGGCGTGGCCGACATAAAGCGCTCGATTTCTTCGCGCATCCAGGCGGATTCAGTTTCTTTCCAGCGCCGCTCGAGATTCGGGATGACGCCTTCGAAGGTTTTTGTCGTCTTGTAGGAGCGCAAGCCGTCATCGTACTGGAAGGTGATTTCGCGCTCGCCGGTGCCGCGCAGGATGGCTTCCTTTGCCTCTTCGGTCAGATCCTTGAATTTGTCACCGAGCTTGAAGCCATAGGCTTTGCCGAGCGCCTCCAGCGTCTGCGCGTAGTAGGGCGAGGTCGACTTCGCCCACGGGCTGACGGCGCCGTCGCGCAGCGAGATGTTTTCGTCCGGCACGATCAGATTGCCATCGATGGCGCGCTGGCTGCCGAGGCCGTCGCAGGTCGGACAGGCGCCGAATGGGTTGTTGAAAGAGAACAGCCTGGGCTCGATCTCCGGAATGGTGAAGCCGGAGACCGGGCAAGCAAATTTTTCCGAGAACAGGATGCGCTCATGCGTCTCGTTCTTCGACTTGTTGACCGAATCCTCGCCGGTCTGGCTGGAATCGAGCGGCTTGTCGGCGAATTCGGCGACCGCCAGCCCTTCGGCCAGTTTCAGCGCGGTCTCGATGGAATCGGCAAGCCGCGTTGCCAGATCACCGCGCACGACGATACGGTCGACGACGACGTCGAGGTCATGCTTGTATTTCTTGTCAAGCGCCGGCACGTCGGCGATCTCGTAGAAGACGCCGTCGACCTTGACGCGCTGAAAACCCTTCTTCTGCAGCTCCAGCAATTCCTTGCGGTATTCGCCTTTGCGGCCGCGCACTATCGGCGCCAGGATGAACAGGCGCGTGCCTTCCTCGACCGCCAGCACACGGTCGACCATCTGCGAAACCGTCTGGCTCTCGATCGGCAGGCCGGTGGCCGGCGAATAGGGGATGCCGACGCGCGCGAACAGCAGGCGCATGTAGTCGTAGATTTCGGTGACAGTGCCGACGGTCGAACGCGGGTTCTTCGAGGTGGTCTTCTGCTCGATGGAGATGGCGGGCGACAGGCCATCGATTTGGTCGACGTCAGGCTTCTGCATCATTTCGAGGAATTGCCGCGCATAGGCCGACAGGCTTTCGACATAGCGGCGCTGGCCTTCGGCGTAGATGGTGTCGAAGGCAAGCGACGATTTGCCGGAACCCGACAGGCCGGTCATGACAATCAGGCTGTCACGCGGCAGATCGAGATCGACATTCTTCAGATTGTGTTCGCGCGCCCCGCGAATGGAAAGATATTTATGGTCGGCCATCGCCGGTCGCCGCCTCAGAGTCTGGAATTTCCTGGAATGGCGGGTTTTCCCGGCCATCCCCTATGTAGGTAGTTTTGCCGCCACGTCGAGAGACGCCACAATTCCCGACAAAGCGTTTAACCGTCTTTCGCATGAACGGGCAAGCGGAAAGAACAAAGGCCGAACACGCTCCTGACAAAGCTGTGCAAAAACTGACTTGCACGTAACCTCCCAGCGATCACATTTTTCGGTAACCGGCTATTGATGGTTGACGTCCCCGACTCAGGGGAGCAGACTCCAGCAGTCAACGAAGCCGGCCGTCTTTCGATGGCCTCGCCGCCCAGAGGCGGCCTGCGAGACGCCGCAGGCATTCGCGATTTGTGCTTCGGGACAACAATGTCGCAACGGACACAGGAGCGGAGCTATGACGCCACCGGATCGTCCCCTCGGGTTCCAGTTGTCACTGGAGCCGCGGCAGGCATAAGTGCCAGGGTTTAGCGTTTGCGCCACCCGACAAACCGTGACCTGCCATATCCCACAAAAATCAGAGACTGCTAGTCGGATCGTCGGCTGAATGCCGCGGTGCATCCGAAATCAAACGCCGGCAGTACACTCCCGGTAAAATTGGATTTGAGATCCAAAAGGCCCCGACCGTTTGCGCAAAGCACGGCGGGGCCGTTTTTATGTGCGGATTGTCTTGTTGGCGATAGGCGCAACGCAGCACGCGCTGGCACGCACTGTCAGTGGCGCGGCAGCCCGATTGAGCCGGCGCCGACATCGACGGTGATGCTGCCGGAAATCCTGACTTCCGTATTGCCGATCTTGAACTGGCCATTGCCGCTGCCGGGAAACGCGTCGTCGGGTTCGGGCTGGGGAGCCGGCTTGGCGATGCGATAGTCGCCGGTCACGCCGGGCAGAGCGTCTTTCTGCGCCGGCGAACTGTCCTCGGCAAGTGCCGTGCCGCTCACGAGGCCGGCAAAAGCGAGCACCACGACGGCGATGACGCGGCGCAGTGGTCTGGACGGATGAGTGTCGGTCATCTCAGGACTATAGTGACGTGCCGGCGACGGGACCAGAACCGGCATCGTCAAATCTTCGACAACCGGCAGGAGCCGGATAGGGCCCTGGCTTCATGCCGCCTTTTTTCGCGTGTCGAAAACATGGTCGACGATGCCCCATGCCTGGGCCTCTCGGGCCGTCATGAAGTGATCGCGGTCCAGCGTGCGCTCGACCTCATCATAGGTGCGGCCGCAATGCTGCGCGTAGAGTTCAGCCATGCGCCGCTTCGTCTGGCCGATGCGCTCGGCATGGCGCTGGATGTCGGAGGCCTGGCCCTGGAACCCGCCCAGCGGCTGATGCAGCAGGATGGTGGCGTTCGGCAGGGAAATCCGGCGCCCCGGCGTGCCTGCCATCAGCAGGAATGAAGCCATCGAGGCGGCGAAGCCCATGCACACGGTCGACACCGGGCAACTGATGTACTGCATCGTGTCGTAGATGGCGAAGCCGCTGGTCACCACGCCACCCGGCGAGTTGATGTAGAGCGAGATCTCCTTGTCGGGATTGTCCGATTCCAGCGACAGCAGCTGTGCGCAGACCAGCGCGGAGATGTCGTCGTTGATCTCGCCGTTGATGAAGACGATGCGCTCGCGCAACAGACGTGAAAAGATGTCGAAGGCACGTTCGCCGCGGCTCGATTGCTCGATCACCATCGGCACCAGACTGGCAAGGCCGCTCATTTTATGTCTCCGTTGTTGTCGCTCAGGCTGCACGCAGCAAGAGGCGAGGCGTGTTTGCGGCGATTGGCTTGCGTGAGTTGTTTGCGTCGAGCGAAAGCCGGCAGCCGGCGCCGGTCATGGCAATTGCGGGCATTGCCGTTCGGGCGAAGCCGTCATGGACGATGCGCAGATGCGTGCCACCGGAAACGGTGCGGGCGAGCGTGAAAGTGACAATGCTGTCCAATGGGCTGTCGAGCGGATCCTGCCGCGCGCCATCGCCTGGCTGCGAGCGCTCCCGCCAGGAATAGCGCAACAGCCGTTCGGGCTCGGCGTCGAGGATTTCGCATTCGATCGGCGCATCCGGACCGGTGAAGGCAAAACGATTGCCGATTTCCGGCCTGATGTCGTTCGGCATCATCCAAGCGGCGAGCAGCTCGGGTATGGTTAGAGCCCGCCAGACCTTTTCCGGCGGCTCGGCAAGGTCGTACTCGAATTCGATCGCATCCGGCTCGTCGCTTTGGCTCTCGTTGGTCTTTGATCTCGCCTTCTTCATTGATCCATGTCCTTCAAAACCGCCTTCAGCCTTTCGATGCGTTCCGGCCAGAAGGTCCGGTAGCGTTCGATCCAGGAGAGCAAGGGGGCGAGCCCCTGCGGATCGGCGCGGTAAAACGCGTTGCGGCCCGCACGCCGCTCGACCACCAGGCCGGCGCCGCGCAGCACCGCCAGATGCTGCGACACCGCCGGCTGCGACACCGTCATGCCGGTGCGCAATTCCGACACGCTCATCTCGCCAGCGGCGAGCCGCTCAAAGACGGCGCGGCGCGTCGGGTCGGCCAGGGCTCGGAAAATCTCTGCTTCGATCATGACCAAAGCATAAGTCTACACTTATTGATTTGGCAAGCGCTCTTTTCGAACCCATATGAGGGCTTCAGATGTTGCTGCCATTCCTTGACAATAAGCGGGCATGCAGATAAGAACGAAAAGGGAACAAAAACCTTGTGGGTAAAGGCAGCCATGGCAGGCGGCTGACGTCCGCAGCCTGTAAGGTGCTGCGACAAAAATTTGTTTCAGATGAGCGCGGAGAAATATCATGGCGGGTAGCGTCAACAAGGTCATTCTGGTCGGCAACCTCGGTGCGGACCCGGAAATCCGCCGGCTGAACTCGGGCGAGCCGGTCGTCAACATCCGCATCGCAACGTCGGAAAGCTGGCGCGACAAGAATTCCGGCGAGCGCAAGGAAAAAACCGAGTGGCACAACGTCGTCATCTTCAATGAGGGCATCGCCAAGGTGGCCGAGCAGTATCTGAAGAAGGGCATGAAGGTCTATGTCGAGGGCCAGCTGCAGACGCGCAAATGGCAGGACCAGACGGGCGCCGACAAGTACACGACGGAAGTCGTGCTGCAGAAATTCCGTGGCGAGCTGCAGATGCTCGACGCGCGCGGACAGGGTGAGGGCGGCCAGGTCGGCGGCTACGCCGGTGGCGGCAGCAGCCGTGGTTCCGATTTCGGCCAGTCAAGCCCGAGCGAAAGCTTCAATCGTGGCGGCGGCGGCAACGCTCCGAGGGGCGGCGGTGGCGGCGGTTCGTCGCGTGAACTGGACGACGAGATCCCGTTCTGATCGCAACGGCAGATGCTATTTTGGCTTAAGTCAGAAATTTTACCCCGAGAGTCCCTCATGGACTTTCGGGGTTTTGCATTGTCGAATTGAACGCCGACTTGGCGATCAACGAAATACGGCGAAGGACGAATTCGATGAAAGCACGCGTAAAATGGGTTGAGGAGCGCACCTTCGTCGGCGAGTCCGGCAGTGGCCACAAGGTCGTGCTGGGAACCGCGCTCGGGCCGGAAGGCAAGACGCCGGGGCCGAGCCCGATGGAACTGGTGCTGATCGGCACCGGCGGGTGTTCAGCCTATGACGTGGTGCATATCCTCGAAAAGGGCCGCGAGGCGATCGAGGACTGCGTGGTCGACCTCGACGCCGACCGGGCCGAAACCGAGCCCAGGGTGTTCACCCGCATCCATATGCATTTCGTCGTCAAGGGCAGGGCGCTCTCGCCCGACAAGGTCAAACGGGCAATCGACCTTTCGATCGAAAAATATTGCTCGGCCTCCGCGATGTTGGCCAAGACCGCCACGATTACCCACGATTTCGAAGTGATCGACACGACGGTGAAGTAGGCAGTAGGCAGTAGGCAGTAGGGACTGCCGTTCAGCCCGCCATCAGCGCCTTGATGCCGTCGGCGACGAACTGCACGGCAAGTGCGGCCAGGATGACGCCGAGCAGCCGGGTCAGGATCGAGCGGCCGGTCTGGCCGAGGATGCGGTCGATGCGTTCCGACAGCACGAACACCAGATAGGTGATGGCGAGGCAGACGAAGATGATGCCGACCAGCGCCGCCTGCGCGGCAAAGCCCTGGAACGAGCCGGAGAGCAACACAGTCGCCGAAATGGCGCCCGGGCCTGCAATCAGCGGGATTGCCAGCGGGAAAGCGGCGATGTTGTGGATCATGTCCTTGGTGATGGCGACGTCGCCGATCTTCTCCTTGCGGTCCTGCCGGCGCTCGAACACCATTTCGAAGGCGATGAAGAACAGCAGGAAACCGCCGGCGACGCGGAAAGCTGGCAGCGTGATGCCGAACACCGACAGGATCGAGGCGCCGGCAACCGCAAACAGCGCCATCACCAGGAAACCGATGATCGAGGCGCGGACGGAGACCTGCTGGCGCTCTTCGCGGTTCATGCCGCGCGTCACGGCGAGGAACAGTGGCGCCAGGCCGGGCGGATCGATGGTCACGAGAATGGTGACGAAGGCGTTGAACAGGCTGTCGAAACTCGGCATCTCTGACCCTCCAGCCGGGCCGCGCCCGTACCAGGATATTGGTAGAGCAAAGCCCGTTCGGTGGGAACTGTCAGGACAGCGAAACCGGGTTTAACCGGCAGCGCCGCAATAGGCCTCGATGCGATAGCCGTCCGGGTCGACGACAAAGGCTGCATAGTAGTTGTCGCCATAGTCGGCGCGCAGGCCCGGTGCGCCATTGTCTCTGCCGCCTTCGCGCAGAGCGCCGGCATGGAAAGTGTCGACGCTGGCCCGCGTTGGTGCGGCGAAGCAGAAATGCAGGCCGGATTTGTCGTCCGACGGCACGGGCCGAGCCGCCTCGTTCACCCACAACACGACGTTTTGAGCGCCATAACCAAGCGAACCTGGCGACTGGCTGAGACAGGTGTAGCCAAGCGGCCTCAGCGCGGCATCATAGAAGCGCTTGGCGGCGGCGGCGTCGCAGACACCGATCGAGATATGATCGAACATGATTTTCTCCATTGTTACAATATCTTGCGGTGTCATCTTGCTTTCGCTCGTTGCGCCAGGAACTCGACTTCCAGCCGCCATGTCGCGCCGTCGTCGTGCGAGCGCTCGCCGAGCCAGCGGAAGCTGCCTTCGGTGATGCGGGAAAAACTCCAGCGCACCGATGTACCAGTGCCGTCGGCGCCCACTTGCACGATCGTGTCGCCCTCGGCGCGGCCGAGCTGGCGGCTAAAATACTGGTTGCGCGGGTCGCTCCAGAAGATGTGCCAGGCATCCGCGCCGGGATCGTAGACGCGCAGCGTCGTGCCATAGAAAGTCCATTTGCCGAGCGAAGGCTGGGAGCCAGCGTCCCGCGCGGGCAGGATCCAGACATCTTGGATGGCCCGGCCTTCCAACACCCAGCCGAAATGCACCTCGCCACGCCCGGTCAGCACCGTGCCGTCCTCGAGATGGCGCGAGGCGTCGAACGTCCAGGCGCCGACGAAGCGGCCGTAGAGGCTCAGTTTTTCAGCAAGCCCTTCTGCTGGTCCGGAGCTGTGCAGGGCTTCGGCAAACGAGGATTGGTCGAACATGGTTCCGGTCTCTTGTTGTCAGGAGACCGAGAGCAGTAGGCGGTGACGGGGTTCAGGGCTTGGGAAAAATTGCTATATTCCGGTCATGACAGCGACCACGCACACGCTCGCATCCGGACCCGGCTGGCACGTGACGGATGTGATCTGCACGGCCGGCGCCGGCGACCGGCCGTTCGAGGAAGCGCATCAGGATTTCTGCGTCGCTGCGGTCACCAGCGGCACGTTCCGCTACCGTGCCCAACAAGGCACGGCGATGCTGGCGCCCGGCGCGCTCCTGCTCGGCAATCCCGGCACATGTTACGAATGCGGGCACGAGCATGGCAGCGGCGACCGTTGCCTCTCGTTCCATTTCGGTCCGTCCTACATGGAACGGATCGTGGCTGGCGTATCGGGCGCCAGGAAGCTGGCTTTCGAGGCGCCCCGGCTGCCGCCTTTGCCGGTCCTGGCGCCACTGCTGGCCGAGGCGGAAACCGCGCGCGATGTGGCCGACAACGGCGCCTTCGAGGAACTTTCCCTGCGCATGGCCGGAGCTGCCGTGGCTACAGCCTCTGGTGCTACGCATGCCAGGGGCGCACCAAGCCGTCGCGATCAGAAACGGGTTGCCGAGGCCGTACGGCGGATCGAACTGGACGCCGACGGATCGGTCTCGCTTTCGGCGCTTGCCGATGAAACAGCGACCAGCCCCTACCATTTCCTGCGCATCTTCCGGCAGGTCGCGGGCATGACGCCCTATCAGTTCCTGCTCAAGACGCGGCTGCACAGGGCCGCGGTGCGGCTGCGCATGTCTGACGATGCGATCTCGGCGATCGCCTTCGAGGCCGGCTTCAACGATCTGTCGACCTTCAACCGTCGCTTTCGGCGGATCATGGGGGAGACGCCGGGCCAGTTTCGCACCCGCCGTGGCACACCGGCCGTTCCCGTCTCGTGAATCGGCCCAGTGCTCGCAAAGGCAGTCACGCAGGCTTTTGCCTCAGTGCGGCGAAAACCGCCTTGGCCATATCGTCGCAATCAGTGGTATCCATTTGAAATTACCACCAAAAATGACACTGGAAAAATGCCCGACATGTTGGAGTTTCAGTCTTGCTTCCTATATAAGCACCAAGTGATTCCTGATTAGATTGTGATCCGATTTGACCGACCAGAAGACACCGCGCGGCGCCGACGACGGCCCCACCGGCATCGAGCCGATATCCATCGTCGAGGAGATGCAGCGTTCCTATCTCGATTACGCCATGAGCGTGATCGTCAGCCGCGCGCTGCCCGACGTGCGCGACGGTCTGAAGCCGGTGCATCGCCGCATTCTCTTCGCCGCCCATGAGAGCGGTTACCACTGGAACCGCAAATATGTGAAGTCGGCACGTCCGGTCGCCGACGTGATGGGTAAATACCATCCGCATGGCGACGCTTCCATCTATGACGCCTTGGTGCGCATGGCGCAGGACTGGTCGCTGCGTGTGCCGCTGATCGACGGACAGGGCAATTTCGGCTCCATCGACGGCGATCCGCCGGCGGCGATGCGCTACACGGAAGCGCGGCTGACCAAGGTCGCGCACGAGCTTCTGGAGGATATCGACAAGGATACTGTCGATTTCCAGGACACTTACGATGCCTCGGGCAGCGAACCGAAGGTTCTGCCGGCACGTTTTCCCAATCTTCTGGTCAACGGCTCGGGCGGCATCGCCGTCGGCATGGCGACCAACATCCCGCCGCACAATCTCGGCGAAATCTGCAACGGCGCGATCGCCATCATCGACAATCCGGCGATCGACCTGCCGGCGCTGATGGAGATCATCCCGGGGCCGGATTTCCCGACCGGCGCCATCGTGCTTGGCCGTTCCGGCATCTACAGCGCCTATTCGACCGGCCGCGGCTCCATCGTCATGCGCGGCAAGGTCAACATCGAACAGCGTGGCAACGACCGCGAGTCGATCATCATCACCGAAGTTCCCTACCAAGTGAACAAGTCGTCGATGATCGAGAAGATGGCTGAACTGGTGCGCGACAAACGCATCGAGGGCATTTCCGACATTCGCGACGAGAGCGATCGCCAGGGCTACCGGGTCGTCATCGAATTGAAGCGCGACGCGGTTGCCGACGTCATCCTCAACCAGCTCTATCGCTTCACGCCGCTGCAGACCTCTTTCGGCGCCAATATGGTGGCGCTGAATGGCGGCAAGCCGGAACTGCTGACGCTGACCGACATGCTGAAGGCGTTCGTCACCTTCCGCGAGGAGGTGATCACCCGGCGGACGAAATTCCTGCTGCGCAAGGCGCGCGACCGCGCCCATGTGCTGGTCGGTCTCGCCATCGCCGTCGCCAACATCGACGAGGTCATCAAGCTGATCCGCACCGCGCCGGATCCCCAGACGGCGCGCGAGCAGTTGATGGAGCGGCGCTGGCCCTCCGGCGACGTCGAATCGCTGATCCTTCTGATCGACGATCCGCGCCATCGCATCAACGAGGACGGCACCTACAATCTGTCCGAGGAGCAGGCGCGCGCCATCCTCGAACTGCGCCTGCAGCGCCTGACCGCTCTTGGCCGCGACGAAATCGCCGATGAGTTGAACACGATCGGCGCCGAAATCATTGATTATCTGGACATTTTGTCTTCCCGCGCGCGCGTCCAGCAGATCGTCAAGGACGAGCTTGCCGCCGTGCGCGACGAGTTCGGCACGCCACGCCGCACCGAGCTCACCGATGGTGGGGCGGACATGGAAGACGAGGACCTGATCCAGCGCGAGGACATGGTCGTGACGGTGAGCCATTCCGGCTACATCAAGCGCGTGCCGTTGTCGCTCTACCGGGCGCAGCGCCGCGGCGGCAAGGGCCGCTCCGGCATGTCGACCAAGGAAGAGGATTTCGTCACCCGGCTGTTCGTGGCCAACACGCACACGCCGGTGCTGTTTTTCTCCTCGCGCGGCATCGTCTACAAGGAAAAGGTCTGGCGCCTGCCGATCGGCAATCCGCAGTCACGCGGCAAGGCGCTGATCAACATGCTACCGCTGGAGCAGGGCGAGCGCATCACCACCATCATGCCGCTGCCCGAGGACGAGACCAGTTGGGGCGATCTCGACGTGATGTTCGCCACCACGCGCGGCACCGTGCGCCGCAACAAGCTTTCCGACTTCGTCCAGGTCAACCGCAACGGCAAGATCGCCATGAAGCTGGAGGAGGAGGGCGACGAGATCCTCGGCGTCGAGACCTGCACCGACAATGACGACGTGCTTCTGACTGCCAGTTCCGGTAAGTGCATCCGCTTTTCGGTCGGCGACGTGCGCGTCTTCCAGAGCCGCAACTCGGTCGGCGTGCGCGGCATAACCATGGCCGAGACCGACCGCATCATCTCGATGTCGGTGATCGAGAATGTCGATGCGCCGCCAGCCGAGCGCGCGGCCTATCTCAAGCGGGCGGCGGCCGAACGGCGGCTTGCCGCCGGAATCGCTGCCGGCGAAGAGGAAGAGATCGCGCTGACCAATGAAGAGGTTGGCGAGGAGACCGAGCTTTCCGACGAGCGCTACGAGTTCCTCAAGGCTCATGAGAAGTACGTGCTGACGGTGACCGAATTCGGCTACGGCAAGCGCTCTTCGTCCTATGATTTCCGGCTGACCGGACGCGGCGGCAAGGGCATCCGCGCCACCGACGTCTCGAAGGTAGCCGAGATCGGCCGGCTGGTGGCGACGTTCCCGGTCGGCAATGACGACCAGATCATGCTGGTATCGGATGGCGGCACCGTCATCCGGGTTCCGGTCAACGGCATCCGTTTCGCCAGCCGCGCCACCAAGGGCGTGACCATCTTCAACACGGCTGAAGGTGAAAAGGTGGTTTCGGTCGAGCGGATCTCGGAACCGCAATCGGACGAAGAAAGCGAAGAGACGGTCGAGGGCGCTGTTGATGCCGCTGCGGCGCCGGATGCTGGTCCGGAGGGGACCGACTAAGTCCGGCACCCAGGTTTTGACATGGCAACGCCCGGCCCATCGGCCGGCGCGGCAGCACGTTTAGGCTTTATCAGTAGTGGCGATACGGCTTGCGGGGGCCGAAGCCTTCGAAGCGCTTGGTGTTTGCCTTGACGCGGACGCGTTGTGCCTCCTGATGCAGCCCAAATACGGTGGCGATCAGCATGGCGACGGTCATTGCGGTGGCGAGCATGTAGATCAGCATGTGCGTGTTCTCCTGCGCCTAACAACGGATAGATGGGATTTTGGTTTCATCTTATTAAGGTGCAACCTAGTGAACGCTGCGTGAAGGCTTCGTGATCAGCGTGTTCATCTGTCGTTCGTGCGCCGGAAAAGGTTCACGGCCGGCGCGCCAATCGGATTTGCCTTTGCGAGAGAGGCTCGCTAGAAGCACCTGCCATGACTGAACGCATCGCCCTCTATGCTGGCTCCTTCGACCCGCTGACCAACGGCCATCTCGATGTGCTGAAGGCGTCGCTGGCGGTGGCCGATATCGTTTATGCGGCGATCGGCATCCATCCGGGCAAGCGACCGCTGTTTTCCTTCGAGGAGCGGGTGAAGCTGATCGAGACGGCGACGAAGGCGGAATTCGGCAGCGACGGCGCCCGCATCAAGGTCGTCGCCTTCGACGGGCTGGTCATCGAGGCGGCCAGGAAGCAGGGCGCCTCGATCATGATCCGCGGCCTGCGTGACGGCACCGATCTCGACTATGAGATGCAGATGGCCGGTATGAACGAGACCATGGCGCCTGAACTGCAGACGGTTTTTCTACCCGCCAGCCCTTCCGTGCGCACCATTACCGCCACACTTGTCCGGCAGATTGCCTCGATGGGAGGCGACATCCGCCCCTTCGTGCCGGCGGCTGTCGCTGGCGCGCTCACCGCCAAATTCAAGAAATAAGACCCCGGAGACAGATATGCAGCTGAAAAAGCTCGCCTCGTTCCTCGTTGTGCTTGCCGGTCTTGTGACCGCGTCGGTCTCGGCTTTCGCCGCCGACCCGGAAAACACCATGATCATCACGCTGAAGGACGGCGACGTCACCATTGCGCTGAGGCCCGATCTCGCGCCCAAGCACGTCGCCCAGATCAAGAAGCTGGTGCGCCAGGGCGCCTATGACAACGTCGCCTTTCACCGCGTCATCGACGGCTTCATGGCGCAGACCGGCGACGTCAAGTTCGGCAATATGAAGAAGGGTTTCAGCGCCGAGGCCGTCGGCACCGGTGGTTCCGATCTGCCCGACCTGCCGGCCGAATTCTCGCAGACCGAACACTACAAGCGCGGCGTGGTCGGCATGGCCCGCTCGCAAGACCCCAACTCCGCCAATTCGCAGTTCTTCATCATGTTCGCGCCGGCGCCGCCGCTCGATGGCCAGTACACCATCGTCGGCAATGTCGTCAGCGGCATGGAGCTGGTGGACCACATCAAGAAGGGCGACCAGGCGGACAACGGCACGGTCAGCGACCCGGACCGGATGATCAAAGTGCGCATCGCCGCCGACAAATAACTCTGTTTTCTCAAAAGGATATCTGACATGGCCGAAATCAAGGACCGCGAGAACGCGCTCATCATGGAAACGACCAAGGGCAAGGTCGTCATCGAACTTTTCCCCGACCTGGCGCCCGGCCATGTCTCCCGCATCAAGGAACTGGCCCGCGAAGGCGCCTATGACGGCGTGGTCTTCCACCGCGTCATCGAGGGCTTCATGGCGCAGACCGGCGACGTCAAGTTCGGCAATTCCTCGAAACCGACATTTGCTCCATCCCGCGCGGGCATGGGCGGTTCGGAAAAGCCGGACCTGAAGGCTGAATTCTCCAACGCCAACCATGGCCGCGGCACCTGCTCGATGGCCCGTTCGCAGAACCCGAACTCGGCCAATTCGCAGTTCTTCATCTGCTTCGACGATGCCGCCTTCCTCAACCGTCAGTACACGGTCTGGGGCCAGGTCATCGAAGGCATGGACAATGTCGACAAGATCAAGCGCGGCGAGCCGGTGCAGGACCCCGACAGGATCGTGTCGCTGAAGGTCGCGGCCGACGTCAAGTAAGGGTAATCGACAATGATGGGCGTCGTCTGGTCGCTTCTCGGCATCCTGTCCGGCGCCTTTATTGCCATTCAGGCGCCGATCAATTCGCAGCTGGCGCGCGACCTGGGTCTCCCGGTCGCGGCGGCTGCGTTTTCGTTCCTGTCGGGCGCGATCGTGCTCGGTGTCATCTCCGTTGCGGTGGTCAAGCTGCAAGGCATCTCGCTCGACTGGAAGGCGCCGGCGCCCTGGCTGTTCGTGGCCGGCGGCATGCTCGGCGGCTTCTATGTCACACTGTCGACGATTTTGACGCCACGAATCGGCGCCGCCGCGCTGATGGCGTTTCTGGTGGCTGGCCAGTTGCTGGCTGGCATGCTCATCGACCGCGTCGGCTTCCTCGGCGTCGCGGTGCGTGAAATCTCGCTCGGCCGCATCGCCGGCGCGGTGCTGCTGCTGGCGGGAGCGCTGCTCGTCCGGCTCTACTGATGCGCGTCGATCTCTTTGACTTCGACCTGCCGGAGGAGCGCATCGCGCTTCGCCCTGCGGAACCGCGCGACAGCGCCAAGATGCTGGTGGTCAAACCCGGCGAAGGGCTGGACGACCGCGGGGTTGGCGACCTGCCATCCTTGCTGAGGGCCGGCGACGTACTGGTGTTCAACGACACCAAGGTCATTCCGGCGCAGCTCAAAGGCATCAGGCGGCGCGGCGAGGCGGCGGCGCAAGTCGAGGCCACGCTGCACATGCGAATGGCGCCGGACCGCTGGCTGGCCTTCATGCGGCCGGGCAAGCGCATCGCCGCAGGCGACCGCATCCATTTCGGCCATGACGGCAATTCCTGTTTCCTCGGTCAGCTCGACGCCACCGTGATCGAGAAAGGAGAGGGCGGCGAGGCGCTGCTCGGCTTCGACCTGTCGGGACCTTTCCTCGACGAGGCGCTGCATGCGGTCGGCCACATTCCGCTGCCGCCCTATATCGCTTCGAAGCGCGACGACGACGAACGCGACCGCGCCGACTACCAGACCATCTATGCCCGGGAGGAAGGCGCCGTCGCGGCACCGACAGCAGGCCTGCATTTCACGCCGGAGCTCTTTGCAGCGCTTGACGCCAAGGGCATCGAACGCCGCTTCGTCACCTTGCATGTCGGCGCCGGCACGTTCCTGCCGGTGAAGGCGGACGACACCGCCGACCACAAGATGCATGCAGAGACCGGTTCGGTCAGTGAGGCCGCTGCGGATGCCCTGAATGCCGCAAGAGCAAGGGGCGGGCGCATCGTTGCTGTCGGCACGACCTCGCTGCGCCTGCTGGAGAGCGCCGCCCTGGCAGATGGCACGCTCGCCGAATGGTCCGGCCCGACCGACATCTTCATAACGCCCGGCTATCGCTTTCGCACCGCCGACATGCTGATGACCAATTTCCATCTGCCGCGCTCGACGCTGTTCATGCTGGTTTCGGCCTTCAGCGGCCTCGACACGATGCGTGCGGCCTATGCGCATGCGATCGAGAACCGCTACAGATTCTATTCCTATGGCGACGCAAGCCTGCTTTTTCGGGCGGAGACGAGCGATGGACGATGATCTCGAGAGCCTGGACCACGATGCCCTGATCGCGGAGGTGAAAAAACTGCGCGCCGGCATTCGCCAGCATCGCGATGCGACCGGCCATGATCTGTGCTGGCATCACCCCGATCTGTGGGACCTTCTGCCGGAAAAAACCGAACCGGCAATCGCCGTGCCACCCTGACCCAAATTCATGCGCGGCTGCATCCACTACCGCCAGTCGCTCGACAAGCAGGCACCGGGCGCTCCGGTCCACGACAAGGAATTCAATGGCTAAGCCGTTCAGCTTCAAGGTTCTGGCGACTGACGGCAAGGCGCGGCGCGGTGTGATCGACATGCCGCGCGGTGAAATCCGCACGCCGGCCTTCATGCCGGTCGGCACCGGCGGCACCGTCAAGGCGATGTATATGGACCAGGTGCGCGGTGTCGGCGCCGACATCATCCTGGGCAACACCTACCATCTGATGCTGCGGCCCGGCGCCGAGCGCGTGGCGCGGCTCGGCGGCTTGCACGAATTCGCCCGCTGGCCGCATCCGATCCTGACCGACAGTGGCGGCTTTCAGGTGATGTCGCTGTCGAAGCTGAGAAAGCTGACCGAAAAGGGTGTCACCTTCCGCTCGCATATCGATGGCGCCGCTTACGAGATGTCGCCAGAGCGCTCGATCGAGATTCAAGGATTGCTCGATTCCGACATCCAGATGCAGCTTGATGAATGCACGGCGTTGCCGGCTGAGACGAAGGAGATCGAGCGCGCCATGGAGTTGTCGCTGCGCTGGGCCGAGCGCTGCAAGACGGCGTTCGGCGACCAGCCGGGCAAGGCGATGTTCGGCATCGTGCAAGGTGGTGACAATGCAGCGCTGCGGGTGCGTTCGGCGCAGGCGCTGAGCGCGATGGAACTGAAGGGCTATGCCGTTGGCGGCCTTGCCGTTGGCGAGCCGCAAGCAGTGATGCTCGAAATGCTCGACATCACCTGTCCGGAACTGCCAGCAGACAAACCGCGCTATCTGATGGGCGTCGGCACGCCGGACGATATCCTGAAATCGGTGGCGCGCGGCATCGATATGTTCGACTGCGTTATGCCGACGCGGGCCGGCCGGCACGGTCTTGCCTATACAAGGCGCGGCAAGGTCAATCTGCGCAACGCCCGCCATGCCGACGATCCGCGCCCGCTCGATGAGGAAAGCGACTGCCCGGCCGCCCGGGACTATTCGCGCGCCTATCTGCATCATCTGGTGCGCTCGCAGGAAGCGCTTGGCGCCATGCTTTTGACGTGGAACAACCTTTCCTACTACCAGAAACTGATGCAGGACATCCGCGCCGGGATCGAGGCCGGCACCTTCGAGGCGCGCGGCGCAGAAATCACCGAGGGCTGGGCGAGGGGCGATATCCCGTTGCTGTGAGGCCTCAGGTGCTGAGCGAATTCGACGCGCGCAGGCTGCAGCCGGTGATCTGGAATGTGCCGTCGGGCTGTTGCTGCAACGTGTAGACGGCCTCGTAGTCCTTGCCGTCGGGGCCGACGATCAGCACCTGCTGGACGATCGAACCCGGAGCCGTCTCCTCGACCTTGCCGAAGGAATAGGTCCGCGGCCTGCGCACCGGCGGGTAGCCGTTTGTCACCATGTTCATGAAGGCGTCGACGGTCTGGAAAATCCGTTTCACATTCGGGGCGGCGAAGCTGTAGGCGGTGACGCCGTCATTGGCGATGAGGGCCTTCAACTGACCGTCAATGACGGACTGTCCTGCCTTGATCTCGGCATCACCGGCGAATGCCAACGACGCGCAGAGGAATGGAACGACTGCGAATGCGAAAAAGGCGCGGCGCATGGCCTGTCTCCGTTGTCCCGCGAAATATCCTCAAAAACAGTGCTGTCCGAGGACGCATCATAACATACGCTTGGCAGCGCATTGCGGTTTCAGCGATTGCGATTATTCGCCAGCTGCGGGGTACGCCGGCCCTAGCGGTCGGCGGCAGGCTGTTCAAGCGCGGCAGGCCGGTGGCAGAGCTGCAAGAGGTGGTAGCCCAGGTCCGAGCCGGCTGAGCATTCATTCCAGCGCTTGAAAGCCCGCCTCCAGTCTGCCAGAAGGGCCGCTTGGACTTGGACGTTTAGCGGGACGAAGCCATGAAGGCGTTTTTCGTGCAGATCAAATGCGAGCTCGGCAAATCCTATGAGGTTGCCAGCGCGCTTGCCGATGCCGAGATCGCCTCGGAAATCTACTCCACTGCCGGCAACTACGATCTGCTCGCCAAATTCTATGTCGACGACGAGGAAGATGTCGGCCATTTCGTCAACGAAAAGGTGCAGATTCTCCCCGGCATCAAGGACACGTTCACCGTGGTAACGTTCCGCGCCTTTTAGTCATCGGGCACACTTGCTCGGCCACGAGGCAAAGCCTGATCAAGTCATATTTCGGCTGCCTCAATTTTAGGCGGCAGCAACATACTGATCGCCCGCATCTCCCAAATCACCGATTACGCTTGATTTTCTCAGGCTACGCCAGTGAAATGGCGTCACAGGGGAGTAGGCGATTGGCAGCGTTCGATGAAATGCTTCCGGAAGTCTCCGGATTGAGAAGACCGTATTCGGCTTATGATCGCTGGCTGAAGGAGCAGGATCCGGCCAGGTTGACCGAGAAGATGCAGGACGCCGAACGCGTCTTCCGCAAGACCGGCATCACCTTCGCCGTCTACGGCGAGCAGGAAGCCTCCGAACGCCTGATCCCGTTCGACATCGTTCCCCGCATCATTTCAGGCAATGAATGGCGCCGCCTCACGCAAGGCATCGAGCAGCGCGTGCAGGCGCTGAACGCTTTCCTCGACGATATCTACCATCGCCAGGAGATTCTGCGGGCAGGGCGCGTTCCCAGTGAGTTGATCGCCAGGAACGAGGCATTCCTGCCGGAAATGATAGGGGTCAGGCCGCCGGCCGGCGTCTACACCCACATCATCGGCGTCGACATCGTCCGCATTAGTGAGGACGAATTCTACGTGCTGGAGGACAATGCGCGCACGCCGTCGGGTGTCTCCTACATGCTGGAGAACCGCGAGACGATGATGCAGCTGTTTCCCGAGCTGTTCCAGAAGATCAAGGTGCGTCCGGTGGAAAACTACCCGCAGCTTCTGCGCCAGTCGCTGGCGGCGGTGCGGCCGCAAAGCACCAAGGGCGCGCCGACCATTGCGGTGCTGACGCCCGGCAGCTTCAACTCCGCCTATTTCGAACACGCCTTCCTCGCCGACCAGATGGGCGTGCAGTTGGTCGAGGGCCAGGATCTGCGTGTCGTCGATGGCCATGTCGCGATGCGCACGACCGAAGGCTACAAACAGATCGACGTGCTCTATCGGCGGGTGGACGATTCTTATCTGGACCCGCTGACGTTTCGGCCGGACTCGGCGCTTGGCGTGCCTGGCATCATGGATGTCTATCGGGCCGGCAACATCACCATCGCCAATGCGCCGGGCACCGGTATCGCAGATGACAAGGCGATCTATTCCTACATGCCCGAGATCATCGAATTCTACACCGGCCGCAAGGCGATCCTCGGCAACATTCCGACCTGGCGCTGCTCGGAGCCGGACAGCCTGAAATACGTGCTCGAACACATCGACGAGCTGGTGATCAAGGAAGTGCATGGTTCCGGCGGTTACGGCATGCTGGTCGGGCCGGCGGCCACCAAGAAGGAATGCGAGACATTTGCCAAGAAACTGGCGGCAAAACCTTCGAATTACATCGCCCAACCGACACTGGCCCTGTCGACATGCCCGATCCTTACGGAAAAGGGGCTGGCGCCACGCCACGTCGATCTCAGGCCTTATGTGCTGGTCTCCGATCGCATCCAGATCGTGCCCGGCGGGCTGACCCGCGTCGCGCTCAAGGAAGGCTCGCTGGTGGTCAATTCCTCGCAGGGCGGCGGCACCAAGGACACATGGGTGCTGGATGACTGATTTTCATTTGAAGGTTCTTGTATGCTTTTAGGCCGCACCGCCAACGGGCTTTACTGGATGAACCGCTACATCGAGCGGGCCGAGAATATGGCGCGGCTGGTCGATGCCGGCCTCCGCATGGCGCTGACTCGTACCCAGAGCGCCTCGGAAGAGTGGAATTCGGTGCTGCTCAGCGCTGGTTCCGACGTCACCTTCAGCCAGAAATATTCTGACTATACCGCCGCCAATGTCGCCGACTTCCTGTTGCGCGACACGTCGAACCCGTCGAGCACGATGTCGTCGATCGAGACGGCCCGCAACAATGCCCGCATGGTGCGCACCGCGCTGACGCGCGAAACCTGGGAAAGTATCAACGAAGCCTGGATGGCGCTGAAGCGGATGCTGGCCAGGCCGATCGACGAGCGCGACCTGCCCAGCGTGCTCGACGCGATCAAGCGCGAGACGGCGCTGATCCGCGGCTCGTTCTACGGCACCATGCTGCGCAACGAGATCTTCGACTTCTCGCAACTCGGCACCTATGTCGAGCGCGCCGACAACACGGCGCGCATCCTCGACGTGAAATACTACGTGCTCCTGCCGTCGATCTCCTGGGTTGGCTCGACGCTCGACAACTACCAGTGGGAATCGATCCTGCGTTCGGTCTCGGCGCATCGTTCCTACCGCTGGGTCTATGACGCCGATTACAAGCCGACCAACATTGCCGACTATCTGATCCTCAATGTTCGCATGCCGCGTTCGCTGACCTTCTGCTATCGCTTCCTGTCGGAGCATCTGAAATTCCTCGGCGACGATTACGGCGAGCGCCATGCCTGCCACGCAACGGCCGAGAAGACGCAGACAATGCTGAGAGCCGGGTCGATCAAGGATATTTTCGATACTGGCCTGCATGAATTCCTGGCCAAGTTCATTCGCGACAACACCAAGCTCGGCGACGAAATCGCACAAGATTACCGGTTCAATTGAGCATGATCCTGAGAAGTGGGAATCGGTTTTCGGATAAGATCATGCTCACAAACGGAAAAAAAGCATGCGGCTGAAGATCACCCACCGGACCGAATACCGCTACGACGCACCGGTGCACTATCTGTTGCAGCGGCTGCGGCTGCTTCCGGTCAGCGGATCGACGCAGACCGTTCTGTCCTGGGCGCTGGCCATCGAAGGCGCGCGCGAAGAGGTTCACTTTGTCGACCATTTCGGCAATGACACAAGGCTGTTGAGCGTCGAGGGCGAGCGCGACTTCATCACCGTGGAAGCATCAGGCGAAGTGGTGACGCGCGACACCGCGGGTGTCTCGGGACCACACCAGGGCTTTACGCCGCTCTGGCTGTACAGCCATGAAACACCATTGACGACGATCGGCAGCGGTGTTCGCGAACTCGCTGCATCGGTCGGCAAGGGCACCGACATCGAGAGGCTTCACCGGCTGATGGCTGTCATTGGCGAGCGCGTTGCCTACACGCCCGGCACCACCAATGCGACGACGCCGGCGGAGCAAGCCTTGGCGCTCAAGACCGGTGTCTGCCAGGATCACACCCATATCTTTGCCGCCGCGGCGCGCGCCATGGGCTTTCCGGCCCGCTATGTCAGCGGCTATCTGATGCTGGATGCGACGGTCGAGCAGGCTGCAAGTCACGCCTGGGCCGAAGCGCATGTTTCTGGTCTCGGCTGGGTTGCCTTCGATGCCGCCAATGGCATTTCGCCTGACGAGCGCTATGTAAAGGTGGCAACGGGCCGCGACTACCGCGACGCCACGCCGGTGTCGGGAATTCGGCTGGGACAGGCGGAAGAACAGCTTGCGGTCACCGTTACGGTGGAGCAGTAATCCTTCGCAAGATTGCTGCCAGAGCGATTCATCGTTTCAAGGAAACGCCGAACCGCTCTATCCCTTTGTTTTAACGCAATTCCGGACGGAAAACCGCTTCACACTTTTCCTGGAATTGCTCTAGAAGAGATTCCATGACTTATTGCGTTGGCCTGAAGATCGATCGCGGGCTCGTGTTCATGTCGGACACGCGCACCAATGCCGGCATGGATTCGATTTCCACCTTCCGCAAGATGCATATCTGGGAGCAGCCGGGCGAGCGCGTCATCGTTTTGATGTCGGCGGGCAACCTGGCGACGACGCAGGCGGTGGTCAGCCTGCTCGACGAACGCACCAAGGCAATTGCCGACCGTCACGCCACCCTTCTGGAGACGCCGTCGATGTATCAGACGGTGCGGCTGGTCGGCGATACGGTCAAGGAGGTCATCGCCAGTTCGTCGCCTGCGGGCGAGAAGGCGGATTCCTACTTCAATGCTTCCTTCATCCTCGGCGGCCAGATCAAAGGCAGCGAGCCGCGCCTGTTCATGATCTATCCCGAAGGCAATTTCATCGAATCGACCGACGACACTCCGTTTTTCCAGATCGGCGAGACCAAATACGGCAAGCCGATCATCATCCGTGCCTATGAAAAGACGATGAGCCTCGCCGAGACGGTGAAGCTGCTTTTGGTGTCGTTCGATTCAACGCTGAAGTCGAACTTGTCCGTCGGCTTGCCGCTCGACCTGCTCTTCCTGGAGATGGACGCCTTCAAGGTCGGGTTGAAGAAACGGATCAGCCAGGACGACCAGTATTACCGAACGATCTCGGACGGCTGGTCGAATGCGCTGAAGACGGCCTTTGCCAGCCTGCCGGATTTCCCTGGCTAGGGTGCGCGACGTTCGCCGGCGGCGGTTGCATGTATTTCACGCGTTAATTAATAAAGAGGCCGGCCGGTATGGATGGCGGCGAGGCATCATGTCGGGAGGACAGGATGAACAACGATGATTTCCGGCAATGGTCGCGGCGCGCCGCCGACTGGGGCGCCGACTACCGCAGCACGCTGCGCGACCGTCCGGTGCGGCCGCTGGTCGAGCCCGGCGACATTTTCAAAAGCATAGAGGCTTCGCCACCCGAAGACGCCGAACCGATGGACCGAATCTTCGCCGACTTCGAAGAGAAGATCTTGCCGGGAATGACACATTGGCAGCATCCGCGCTTCTTCGCCTATTTCCCGGCCAATGCGGCGCCGGTTTCGGTGGTGGCGGAATATCTGGTTTCGGCGATGGCCGCGCAATGCATGCTCTGGCAGACCTCGCCGGCAGCGACAGAACTCGAAACGCGCACCGTCGACTGGATGCGCCAGGCGCTCGGTTTGCCCGAAGGGTTCGCCGGGGTGATCCAGGATTCGGCCTCGTCGGCGACACTGGCCGCGGTGCTGACTATGCGCGAACGGGCACTCGACTGGCAAGGCAACAGGCAAGGCCTGGCGGGGCAGGCGCGGCTGCGCATCTATTCCTCCGATCAGGTGCACACGTCGATCGATCGGGCGATCTGGGTGTCAGGCATCGGCGAGGACAATCTCGTGCGCATTCCGGTCGGCGGCCGCTTTCGCGCCATGGACACGGCAGCGCTCGAGGCGGCAATCGTTGCCGACCGGGAAGCCGGCATGGTGCCGGCCGGGATCATCTCCAGCGTTGGTGGCACGAGCATCGGCGGCACCGACGACATCGCTGCGGCTGCCGAGGTGGCGAGGCGGCATGGGCTTTATCTTCATGTCGATGCGGCCTGGGCCGGGTCGGCGATGATTTGCCCCGAGTATCGCCATTTCTGGGCCGGCGCCGAGCTGGCGGACTCCGTTGTCTTCAACCCGCATAAATGGCTGGGCGCACAGTTCGACTGCTCTATCCATTCCTGCGTGACCCCGAAAGCCATGTGAGGACGCTGGCTATCAAGCCGGATTATCTCAAGACACACGGTCATGACGGCATCATGAATTATTCCGAATGGTCGGTGCCGCTCGGCAGGCGCTTCCGCGCGCTGAAATTGTGGTTCCTGCTGCGCGCCCATGGTTTGGAAAGCCTGCGCATGATGATCCGCAATCATGTCGCGTGGAGCGAAGGGCTTGCCGCGCGGCTGGCAAAGGAACCAGATTTCGAGATCGTCAGCGAGCCGATGCTGTCGCTGTTCTCGTTCCGGCACAAGGCGGCATCTGGCACTGATGCGGACGCGCACAATCTGCGGCTGGTCAATGCGATCAACGATGATGGCCGCATCTACCTGACGCAGACGAGGGTCGATGGACTGATAGCAATCCGTTTTCAAGTCGGCCAGTTCGAAGCGACCGCCGACGATGTCGATATGGCTTTCACCGTCATCACGGAAATGGCGCGTGCAATGCCTTGATCAGGCGCCATCTGGTTTGCGTTCGCATTTGCCTTGGCAGTCACATGCATTTCATTAGCCGGCTTATGCCTTTTCATCGGTTTCGTTTTCGACTATAGACAAGAAAAACGAAAACGGGAGGTTGCCTATGTATCTGTCGCCACGCCATGCCGAAATCATCCAGATGGCCAAGGATCATGGTCGCGTGCTGGTCGATGACCTGGCCACCCACTTCAATGTGACGCCGCAGACCATACGCAAGGATCTCAACGATTTGTGCGACCAGCGGCTGCTTTCGCGCATCCATGGCGGTGCGTTGTTCCCGTCCGGCATCGAGAACATGGAGTATGAGGCGAGGCGCAAGATCGCCGCCGACGAGAAGGAGGCGATCGGCCGTGCGGCAGCCAGGCTGATCCCCGACAATGCCTCGCTGTTCATCAACATCGGCACCACGACCGAGGCGGTCAGCAAGGCGCTGCTCGATCACAGCGGCCTCATGGTCATCACCAATAACATCAATGTTGCCAATAGGATGCGGATATATCCGTCGATCGAGGTGGTGATCGCCGGCGGGGTCGTGCGCGGTTCCGATGGCGGTGTGGTCGGCGAAGCGGCGGTCGACTTCATCAGGCAGTTCAAGGTCGACTATGCGGTGATCGGCGCATCCGCCATCGACCATGACGGCGCCTTGCTCGACTTCGATTTTCGCGAGGTCAAGGTGGCGCAGGCGATCATCGCCAACGCAAGGCATGTCATCCTGGTTTCCGACCAGACCAAATTCGAGCGAACCGCACCGGTGCGCATCGGCCACCTGTCGCAGGTCAACACCTTCATCACCGACCGTTGCGACATCCCGTCGGTGCGCAAGATCTGCCAGGAGTCCGAGGTTCAACTGATCGAGACGTCGCTCACCTGGGCGATTTCAACCTGATATCACGTGCTCGTGATATTTCGTTTGACATTCGTTATCATTTCGAAATAATTCCGACACGGTTTCGTAAAAGGCCAAAAATGGTGCAATGCGAAATCGTTGGAGGAACTTGTGGACTCATCTCCGATCCGTGACATTTTCGTCATAGGTGGCGGCATCAATGGCTGCGGTATTGCCCGCGATGCCGTCGGGCGTGGCTTTTCCGTCTTTCTCGCCGAGATGAACGACCTGGCCAGCGGGACCTCCTCAGGCTCGACCAAGTTGATCCATGGCGGGCTTCGCTATCTTGAATTCTACGAATTTCGCCTGGTGCGCGAGGCGCTGATGGAGCGCGAGGTTCTGTGGAAGAACGCGCCGCATATCATCTGGCCGATGCGCTTCGTGTTGCCCTATGCCAAGGGCCTGCGTCCGGCCTGGCTGATCAGGCTCGGTCTCTTCCTCTACGACCACATTGGTGGGCGCAAATTGCTGCCGGCGACCAGGACGCTGGACATGGCCAGGGATCCGGCCGGCAAGCCTTTGAAGCCGCTGTTCAAAAAGGCCTTCGAGTATTCGGATGGCTGGGTCAATGACGCGCGGCTGGTGGCGCTGAACGCGCGTGATGCCGCCGATCGTGGGGCGACGATCCGCACCCGTACGAAAGTGGTCGGCGCGCGCCGCGAAAACGGTTTGTGGACGGTCCAGATCGAGGACCTGCAGACGGGCGAGACCGAGGAGATCAGGGCTCGCCTGCTGGTCAATGCCGCCGGCCCCTGGGTCGATCATGTGCTTTCGGGCGTCGTCGGCCTCAACGATGTGCACAATGTCCGCCTCGTGCAGGGCAGCCACATCGTCATCGCCAAGAAATTCGACGATCCGCGCGCCTATTTCTTCCAGAACAAGGATGGCCGCATCATCTTCGCCATTCCCTATGAGGAAGAGTTCACCCTGATCGGCACCACGGACCAGGATTACCCCGGCGATCCGCATGACGTGAAGATCAGCGACACCGAGATCGACTACCTCTGCGCCGCGGCAAGCGAATATTTCGCGCAACCGGTCAAGCGTTCGGACATCGTCTGGACCTATTCGGCCGTCCGCCCGCTGTATGATGACGGCGCCTCCAAGGCGCAGGAAGCGACGCGCGACTATGTGCTCAAGGCCGATGGCGGCGAGGGGGCTGCCCCGATCGTCAATGCCTTCGGCGGCAAGATCACCACCTATCGCCGGCTGTCGGAATCGATGCTGGAAAAGATCGAGGGTTTTCTCGGCAAGCGCGGCAAACCATGGACGGCAAACGCGCCACTGCCGGGCGGCGATTTTCCGGCCACCGGTTTCGATGCCGAAGTGGCGAAACTGAAGACCGCCTATCCGTTCCTCGACGCGCGCCTGGCCCGCCGGCTGACCAGGCTCTACGGCACCCGCGCCAGGATGCTGTTGGGGCTGGCCAAATCGAATTCTGATCTCGGCCTTAACTTCGGCGCCGATCTTTATGAGGCCGAGGTGCGCTATCTTGTTCAAAACGAATGGGCGGTCACATCAGAAGATGTATTGTGGCGCCGGACCAAGCGCGGTTTGCATCTCAGCCGCGAGCAGGTGGCGGCTCTCGATGAATTCATGCGCGGCATAAGTCGGCGCCATGTCGCGGCTGCCGAATGAAGAGGGGTTTGAGCTGATGCAGAAGGCCTGGGAGGAGGCGTCATGCTGGAACTGAGAAACGTCACCAAGACGGTCGGTGCGGCAGAGCATATCCGCGATGTGTCGCTGACGCTCCAGCACGGCTCGCTCAACGTCCTGCTTGGACCTACGCTCTCCGGCAAGACCAGCCTGATGCGGCTGATGGCCGGCCTCGATGTGCCGACATCCGGTTCGATCTGGTTCGACGGCCAGAATGTCACCGGCGTGCCGGTGCAGAAGCGCAAGATCGCCATGGTCTACCAGCAGTTCATCAACTATCCGGCGATGACCGTCTATGAGAACATCGCTTCGCCGCTCAGGGTGGCCGGCACCGATCAGGCGAAGATAGACAAGGAAGTGCGCAATGCCGCCGCACTTCTCAAGCTGACACCCTATCTCGACCGCACGCCGCTCAGCCTGTCCGGCGGCCAGCAGCAGCGCACCGCACTGGCGCGCGCCATCGTCAAGAACGCCAGCCTGGTCCTGCTCGACGAGCCGCTCGCCAATCTCGACTACAAATTGCGCGAGGAACTGCGCGCCGAATTGCCCAGGATATTCGCCGCCGCCGGCACCATCTTCGTCTATGCCACGACCGAGCCGCACGAAGCCCTGCTGCTCGGCGGCAACACGGCGACGCTTTCTGAAGGGCGGATCACCCAGTTCGGATCGACCATCGAAGTGTTCCGCAAGCCGGCCGACCTGGTGACAGCCAGGACGTTTTCCGATCCACCGCTCAACACCATCGTGCTCGCCAAAAAGGGCCGGGATTTCCTGCTCGAGGGTGGCGTGAACCTGCCGGTGCCGGCTCAACTCTCCGGCATTTCCGACGCCATCTATACGATCGGCTTTCAGCCGCACCACCTGTCGCTCGAGCGGCCCAACGCGGCGGCGGTGCCGGTGCGGGCCAAGGTGACGATCACCGAGATCACCGGGTCGGAGAGTTTCATCCATCTCGATTTTGCCGATGCGCGCTGGGTCATGCTGACCCACGGCATTCGCGATTTCGAGCCTGACGAAGTGGTCGAGGTGTTCATCGATCCGCGCCACATCATGGTTTTCGACGAGCGCGGCCGCGCCGTGACCGCGCCAAAGCTGGCGGCTTAAGGGGAAAGAGATGGCGCGCATCGACGTCAACCATGTCAGGCATTCCTATCTGCCGAACCCGCGGAAGGATGCCGATTTCGCGCTCAAGGAAGTGCATCACACCTTCGAGGATGGCGGCGCCTATGCGCTGCTCGGGCCCTCGGGCTGCGGCAAGACCACACTGCTCAACATCATTTCGGGATTGCTTCATCCCTCGCATGGCCAGCTGCTGTTCAACGGCAAGGACGTGACCAACCTGTCGACGCAGGAGCGCAACATCGCGCAGGTGTTCCAGTTCCCGGTCATCTACGACACCATGACCGTCTACGACAATCTGGCCTTCCCGCTGCGCAACCGCGACGTGCCGGAAGCCGATGTCGACCGCAAGGTGTGCGAGACGCTGGAGATGATCGATCTGGCGTCCTGGGCGAAGAAGAAGGCGAGGGGGCTGACCGCCGACCAGAAGCAGAAGATATCGCTCGGCCGCGGACTGGTGCGCTCGGACGTCAACGCAATCCTGTTCGACGAGCCGCTGACCGTCATCGACCCGCACATGAAGTGGGTGCTCCGCTCGCAGCTGAAGCAGCTGCATCGCCGGTTCGGCTACACCATGGTCTACGTTACCCACGACCAGACCGAGGCTCTGACCTTCGCCGACCAGGTGGTGGTGATGTATGATGGCGGCATCGTGCAGATCGGCACGCCTGCCGAACTGTTCGAACGTCCGCGGCACACTTTTGTCGGCTATTTCATCGGCTCGCCGGGCATGAACGTCATGCCGGTGGCGATCGACGGCAAGACGGCAACGCTCGGCTCGCAGCGCATCGAATTGCCGGGCGCACCCAAGGCGGGCAGCGGCGCCATCGAGCTTGGCATCCGTCCCGAATATGTCCGGCTTGGCCGTGACGGTATGGCCGTTTCGATCAGCAAGGTCGAGGATCTCGGCCGTCACAAGGTGGTCCGCGCCAAGCTCGAAGGCCGCGATATCGCTGCCGTGATCGGTGAGGACGAAACCGTGCCAGCCGATCCGAAGGTGCGGTTCGATCCGGCCGGTATCAACATCTATGCCGATTCCTGGCGCGTCGAGATGGGGGCCTAGATGGAAAAGACCTGGAACAACAAGGCCTGGTTCCTGGTGCTGCCGGTGCTGGTGCTGGTGGCGTTCTCGGCGGTCATCCCGCTGATGACCGTCGTCAACTATTCGGTGCAGGACACTTTCGGCAACAACGTGTTCTTCTGGGCCGGCACCGAGTGGTTCGAGGAACTGCTCTCTTCCAGTCGCTTCTGGGAGGCGATGGTCCGCAACCTGATCTTCTCCTTCATCATCCTCGCCATCGAAGTGCCGCTCGGCATCTTCATCGCGCTCAACATGCCGAAAAAGGGCTGGGGCGTGCCGGTCTGCCTGGTGCTGATGGCGCTGCCGTTGCTGATCCCGTGGAACGTCGTCGGCACTATCTGGCAGGTCTTCGGGCGCAATGATATCGGCTTGCTCGGCTACTACGTCAACGCGCTCGGCATCGACTACAACTACGTACAGGATCCCTTCGACGCCTGGGTCACCGTCATCGTCATGGATGTCTGGCACTGGACCAGCCTCGTCGTGCTGCTCTGCTATGCCGGCTTGGTCTCCATTCCGGATGCCTTCTATCAGGCGGCCAAGATCGACGGCGCCTCACGCTGGGCGGTGTTTCGCTACATCCAGCTGCCTAAGATGAACCGGGTGCTGCTGATCGCCGTGCTGCTGCGCTTCATGGACAGCTTCATGATCTACACCGAGCCCTTCGTGGTGACGGGCGGCGGTCCCGGCAACTCGACAACGTTCCTGTCGATCGACCTCGTGAAGACGGCGCTCGGCCAGTTCGACCTCGGTCCGGCCGCGGCCATGTCGCTGGTCTACTTCCTCATCGTCCTTCTGTTGTCCTGGGTGTTCTACACCGTGATGACCAACTACGACGCGGAGCGCTGAGATGAGCGGCGCCAACGAAAGAACGACGAGGCAGGACAGAGTGAGCGAAACGACGGCTTCGGAAGGACTCGCCAGCGCAATGTCGCAGGACCAGATCGCGCGGCTGATGCGCCGTCGCGGCGAGGAATCGCGCTGGTGGTGGATCGTGCCGACGGTCTACATCATCGTGCTGCTGCTGCCGATATACTGGCTCATCAATATGAGCTTCAAGACCAATGGCGAGATCGTCTCTTCGCTGACGCTCTATCCGCATCAGCCTACGATCGCCAACTACGTCACCATCTTCACCGATGCATCCTGGTACTCGGGCTACATCAATTCGATCACCTATGTGGTGATGAACATGGTGATCTCGGTGGCTGCGGCGCTGCCGGCGGCCTACGCCTTCTCGCGCTACCGCTTCCTCGGCGACAAGCATTTGTTCTTCTGGCTGCTGACCAATCGCATGGCGCCGCCGGCGGTGTTCGCGCTGCCGTTCTTCCAGCTCTATTCGGCCTTCGGCCTGATCGACACGCACATCGCGGTGGCGCTGGCGCACTGCCTGTTCAACGTGCCGCTGGCGGTGTGGATCCTCGAAGGCTTCATGTCGGGCGTGCCGAAGGAGATCGATGAGACCGCCTATATCGACGGCTATTCGTTCCCGCGCTTCTTCGTCAGGATCTTCATGCCGCTGATCGCGAGCGGCATCGGTGTCGCCTGCTTCTTCTGCTTCATGTTCTCCTGGGTGGAACTGCTTATCGCGCGCACGCTGACCACCACCGACGCCAAGCCGATCGCCGCCACCATGACCCGCACCGTTTCGGCCGCCGGCATGGACTGGGGCCTGCTCGCCGCCGCCGGCGTGCTGACGCTGATCCCCGGCGCCCTCGTCATCTGGTTTGTACGCAACTACATCGCCAAGGGCTTTGCCCTGGGGAGGGTGTGACGATGAATTTCGACCTCACCTGGATGGCGTGGACCTGGCCGACGGCGGCCTTTTTCGGGACCATCTTTCTGCTGCTTTGCGGCATGGCGGCGTGGGAATACGCCTCGCCGGGCGGCAATCCGCGCGTTGGCGTGCTGCGCTTCGAGACAACGCGCGGCGACCGTCTTTTCCTGTCGCTGCTTGGCAGCGCCTTTATCCATCTCGCTTGGTTGGGTCTTGTCGGATCCAACCTGTGGTGGGCTCTCGCTCTCTCCGTGGTCTACGCCGTTGGCGTGTTCCGCTACGTATAGAGGGGGAAACTGTTGGAGCGACCGCGTGCCGGCGGCCGCTCCAGATCGCACTTGAAACCTGTAACGTGGAGGAAACACATGCGACGGCAATTTTTAACATCAACGACCGCCCTTGTCCTGTTGCTCGGGGTTGGCAATGCCTATGCCGGTATGGACGAGGCAAAAGCCTTCCTGGACAAGGAAATCGGTCCGCTTTCGACGCTCGACCGCGCCGGCCAGGAAGCCGAAATGCAATGGTTCATCGATGCCGCGAAGCCTTTCGCCGGCATGGATATCAAGGTCGTTTCGGAAACCATCGCCACACACCAGTATGAATCGCAGGTGCTGGCCCCGGCCTTTACCGCCATCACCGGCATCAAGATCACGCATGACGTCATCCAGGAAGGTGACGTCGTCGAGAAGATCCAGACCCAGATGCAGACCGGCCAAAATCTTTATGACGGCTGGGTCAACGATTCCGATCTGATCGGCACCCACTGGCGCTATCAGCAGGTGCGCAATCTGACCGACTGGATGGCGGGCGAGGGCAAGGATGTCACCAACCCGAACCTCGATCTGAAAGACTTTATCGGCACCTCGTTCACGACGGCACCGGACAAGAAGCTCTACCAGCTTCCCGACCAGCAGTTCGCGAATCTCTACTGGTTCCGTTACGACTGGTTCAATGATGAGAAGAACAAGGCGGACTTCAAGGCCAAGTACGGTTACGACCTTGGCGTTCCGGTCAACTGGTCGGCCTATGAAGATATCGCCGAGTTCTTCACCGGCCGCGAGATCGACGGCAAGAAGGTCTACGGCCACATGGACTACGGCAAGAAGGACCCGTCGCTCGGCTGGCGGTTCACCGACGCCTGGCTGTCGATGGCCGGCAATGGCGACAAGGGCCTGCCGAACGGTCTGCCGGTCGACGAATGGGGCATCAAGGTCGACGAGAATTCTCGGCCGGTCGGCTCCTGCACGGCACGCGGCGGCGACACCAATGGCCCGGCCGCGGTCTACTCGATCCAGAAGTACCTCGACTGGCTGAAGGCCTACGCACCGGCCGAAGCCCAGGGCATGACCTTCTCTGAATCGGGCCCAGTTCCGGCGCAGGGCGCGGTTGCCCAGCAGATCTTCTGGTACACCGCCTTCACCGCTTCGATGGTCGATGCCGGCGCAAAGGCAGTTCTGAACGACGACGGCACGCCCAAGTGGCGCATGGCGCCGTCGCCGCATGGCGTGTACTGGAAGGACGGCATGAAGCTCGGCTATCAGGACGTCGGTTCCTGGACGCTGATGAAGTCGACACCGACCGACCGCGCCAAGGCTGCCTGGCTCTACGCGCAGTTCGTCACCTCGAAGACCGTCGACGTGAAGAAGAGCCATGTCGGTTTGACCTTCATCCGGCAGAGCACGATCGACGACAAGAGCTTCACCGAGCGTGCTCCGAAGCTCGGCGGCCTGATCGAGTTCTACCGCTCGCCGGCGCGTGTGCAGTGGTCGCCAACCGGCACCAACGTGCCTGACTATCCGAAGCTGGCACAGCTTTGGTGGCAGGCGATCGGCGATGCGTCGTCGGGTGCCAAGACGGCGCAGGAAGCAATGGACTCGCTTTGCGGCGAGCAGGAAAAGGTGATGAGCCGCATCGAGAAGTCGGGCGTCCAGGGCGATATCGGCCCGAAGATGGCCGAAGAGCATGACCTCGCCTACTGGAACGCCGACGCGGTCAAGAAAGGCAATCTCGCTCCTCAGTTGAAGATCGAGAACGAGAAGGAAAAGCCGATCACCATCAACTACGACGAACTGGTGAAGAGCTGGCAGAAGTAACCTTGGTGTCGGCGTTCGCGCCTTCATCATGAGAATAGGGGGAGGCGGCATCTTGCCGTCTCCCCTGTTTGTGTAAAGACTAAGCGGGGAGGCAGAATGACCGGATACATCCTTGCCATTGACCAGGGCACGACATCGACCCGGGCGATCCTGTTCGACGGCGATATGAAGGTTGCCGGCAGCGGGCAGAAGGAATTCACCCAGCATTATCCGGCCTCCGGCTGGGTCGAGCATGATCCCGAGGATATCTGGACGAGCGTGTTGACGACCGTAAAGGCGGCGCTGAAAAAGGCCGGCCGGCACGCTTCCGAGGTGGCGGCGCTCGGCATCACCAATCAGCGCGAAACCGTCGTCATCTGGGACAGGGCGACCGGCAAGCCGATCCACAATGCGATCGTCTGGCAGGACCGGCGCACCGCGCCGCTGTGCCAGAAACTCAAGAAACAGGGCTTGGAGAAGAAGTTCACCCGCGAGACCGGCCTGCTGCTCGATCCCTATTTTTCCGGCACCAAGATCGCCTGGATGTTGGACAAGGTGAAAGGTGCGAGAAAACGCGCCGAGAAGGGCGAATTGCTGGCCGGCACCATCGACAGTTTTTTGATCTGGCGGCTGACCGGCGGCAAGGTCCACGCCACGGACGCCACCAACGCCTCGCGCACGCTGGTCTACAACATCGCTGAGAATGCCTGGGATGGCGAGCTTCTGGCGATCCTCAACATCCCGGCGAAAATGCTTCCTGAGGTAAAAGACTGCGCCGATGACTATGGAATCACGGAGAAAAATCTCTTTGGCGCCGAGATAAGAATCCTCGGTGTCGCCGGTGACCAGCATGCGGCGACCATCGGCCAGGCCTGCTTTGAGCCAGGCATGATGAAGTCGACCTATGGCACCGGCTGTTTTGCGCTGCTCAACACAGGCAGCGACTTGGTGCGTTCGAAGAACCGGCTTCTGACCACCATCGCCTACCGGCTGAACGGCAAGACGACCTACGCACTGGAAGGCTCGATCTTCATTGCTGGCGCTGCCGTGCAATGGCTGCGCGATGGCATCAAGGTGATCGGCAAAGCCGAGCAGAGCGGCAAACTGGCGGCGGAAGCCGATCCGACGCAAAACGTCTACCTAGTGCCCGCCTTTGTCGGGCTCGGCGCACCGCATTGGGACGCCGAAGCGCGCGGCGCCATTTTCGGACTGACGCGCAATTCCGGGCCGGCGGAATTTGCCCGCGCCGCACTCGAAGCCGTGGCCTACCAGACGCGCGACCTGCTCGACGCCATGCGCAAGGACTGGAAGGGGGCTTCGGCCAAGACCGTGCTGCGGGTCGACGGCGGCATGGTTGCGTCGGACTGGACCATGCAGCGGCTAGCCGACATCCTCGATGCACCGGTCGACCGCCCGACCATTCTGGAGACGACCGCGCTGGGCGCCGCATGGCTGGCCGGCTCTAAGGCCGGCGTGTGGCCGGATGCCAGGAAATTCGCGAAAAGCTGGGCACTCGAACGGCGCTTCAAGCCGGACATGGAGACATCAACCCGTTCAGCCAAGCTCGCGGGCTGGCGGGATGCGGTGCGAAGGACGCTGAGCGCATAAGAAAGACCCGCGCTGTTTCCGGCGCGGGCCTTTTTACTCACCACTCACACTTAGGATCAATACGGCGAGCGGCACTCTTTGCGGGGGCCGTAATTCGGCTGGAACGTGTTGTCCGAAGAGCGGTAACTGCGATAGTGGTCGTAGCACCACTGCACATGCGAGTTGCCTTCATAGACGCGGTTGTTTTCACTGTTGATGATCGCGCCGGTGATCAGGGCGCCGGTGGCGAAGGCAGCCAGCGGGAACCAATTGTCGCCATGGCGCCGATAGCCGCGATGGTATTCGCGATAGCCGCGGTGGCCGTTCCAATACACGCCACGATCATTGTTACGGGCAAAGTTCCGATTGCCGTTGAAATTGCGGCTGAAGTTGCGGCGATCGCCGTGGCGCTTCCACTCAGGATATTGGGAGGGATGTTGGGCTGGCGTGTCGCCGGCTGCGACGTTCAGGATATTTGACGACGTCACCGGTGCCTGCGGCACGAACATTTGCGCTGCATTGGCCGGACCGGCGGCTGCCGCGAACGAAACTGACAATGTGGTCGCCAGTATACCCGATACGATTTTGTTCATTATTCTTCTCCTTCGAAGGGGTGATTGACGTCCCTTGTGGCGAGGAAACGGGCGAGGCGGCTTATAGTTCCCGGCGAAACTCCAAGTTACTGATTTGTAATGTTTCTCCGACCTGCTGGCTATGCGGCAGACCGGTCGCGCACTTGCTCTGCCGGGGCGGTGCCCCTCATGATCGAAGCGGCCCGTCAGGCCCGGTGTTCGTGCTGGAAAAGCCCGGCCTGCGAATGCTGTTTTTCCGGTTGACCGGTCGAGGCACTCTCCCTATGTTCCGCGCAATTTCGAGGGCCGCCTTTCGCGCCCGCGGGAGCGCGTAGCTCAGCCGGTAGAGCAACTGACTTTTAATCAGTAGGTCATGGGTTCGAATCCCATCGCGCTCACCAAAAATCGCTAGGTCCGTTCCGGACACATAGGTTACGGTTTATACCGGAGACATGGGTAAYACTTTTGGCCCGAAGGGGTTTTGGAGTGGTTCGAGCCTGCATGTCTCATCATCGAAATATCCCAAATCATAGTCCATGAAGGAAGCCAGCCAGATATGGTCCTCGACCTGTTTGATGCCGACGGTCTGGCCGGCGAAGACGAGGCTGAGATTGATCTTCTTGCGGTCGAAGCAGATGCGTCCGCATGTGGTGACGGTGACGGCCTTGTCGTGANACTTTTGGCCCGAAGGGGTTTTGGAGTGGTTCGAGCCTGCATGTCTCATCATCGAAATATCCCAAATCATAGTCCATGAAGGAAGCCAGCCAGATATGGTCCTCGACCTGTTTGACGCCGACGGTCTGGCCGGCGAAGACGAGGCTGAGATTGATCTTCTTGCGGTCGAAGCAGATGCGTCCGCATGTGGTGACGGTGACGGCCTTGTCGTGAAACGGATAATCGAGGTCAGGCAGGCCAGTGTAGGGGCGCGGTGACGGCTGATAGCGCTCGGCCGGACAGGCCATGTCGAGCGCCTGGTGCGGGCGCTCTGAGTTGAACTCGTYGATGAAGTCATCGAACTTGGCCTGCTGCTGAAGGAAGTTGGCGCCTGCCGGTTTGGTGGCCTCCTTCTTCAAGGTGAGGTGCATGCGCTCATGGCGCCCGTTCTGCTGTGGGCAGCCCGGCTTGATGCGCTCGATGTCGATGCCCAGGCGCAGCCACCAGACCGACAGCTTGCTGAGGTTGAACAGCGCATTGGGGCTGGCAAAGGGANGGGCAGCCCGGCTTGATGCGCTCGATGTCGATGCCCAGGCGCAGCCACCAGACCGACAGCTTGCTGAGGTTGAACAGCGCATTGGGGCTGGCAAAGGGAACGCCATTGTCGGTCCTGATCGCGTTGGGCAGGCCGAACTCCTTGAATACGCTCTCGAACACGGTGAAGGCATAGGCCTCCTTCGTGGTCGAGAGCGCTTCGCAGGCGATGAGATAACGGCTGGCGAAGTCGGTGATGGTCAGCGGATAGCAATAGCGCCGATCGGCGAGCATGAACTCGCCCTTGTAGTCGGCGCACCACAG